>JAJEFC010000296.1 GCA_022820675.1 Vicinamibacteria bacterium
AGCGGAAGTTGCGGTCGCCCAGCGACTCGAAGGTGCGCAGCTCGCCCGCCCGCCTCCCGAAGGGGAGCCGCGGTCCTCGTCCGTCGCGGGGGCCGGCACGCTCGCCGCGAGGGGTCTCGGGTGCGGGGCTGGGCGCGACGCTCATGGCCGTCCATTCGCGCGTGCGGGTGCGAGCCCGCGCCTCGTCGCCGCCTACGAGACCGCGCAGCACCAGGCGATCCTGTTGCGGGCGGTCCGGGTCGTCGTCACGTTCGACCGGCCCGACCCGGGCGGGTTCCGGTTCTTCTTTCGCAAGCTGAAGTTCCATCGGCTGCTGTACGTCGCGACCCGGCCGTCCGAGGGGGCGTGCCGCGTCGAGATCGACGGGCCGTTCAGCCTGTTCCGGTCCGTCACCGCCTACGGCCTGCAGCTCGCGCTCCTGCTGCCGGCCCTCGACGCGTGCGGCTGCCGCTGGAAGCTCGACGCCGACGTCCTGTGGGGCCCAGAGCGGCAGGCGCTCGAGTTCCGGCTTGAGGGTGACCCGGCGGCGGGCGCCGCCGGCGAAGGCGCGCGCCTGCCCGACGAGGTCGCCCGGTTGCACGACCGGTTCCGCCGGATGAAGACGCCGTGGGCGGTCGAGGCGGCGCACGAGCTGCTCGACGTGCCGGGCTTCGGCCTGTGCGTGCCCGACCTCGTCTTCACCCACGCCGACACCGGCCATCGCGTCTACTTCGAGGCCCTCGGCTACTGGAGCCGCGAGGCGGTCTGGCGACGCGTCGAGCTGGTCGAGGCGGGGCTGCCGCACCCGATCGTCTTCGCGGTCAGCCGCCGGCTGCGCGTCAGCGAGGAGGTCCTCGACGACAAGCTGCCCGGCCGGCTCTACGTCTACGCCGGCGCCATCAGCGCCCGCGCCATCGAGGAGCGGCTGGAGGCGAGCCTGGCCGCGGCCCGCCGCTGACCCGAGGCGGTCCGCGCCCGGCCCGATTGCCCGCGCCAGGAGTCTGCGCCGTAGAACGGTGCGACACTGGCAGGGTCGGTTGGGCGCCAAAGCGGAGCCGAGGGCGACGATTGGTGGGCGTGGTCGCACCTCCCGATCAACCTCCACCGCGTCTTCACGGTCCCGAAGGCCGGTCTGCGGCGACTCGTCGGATCGGTCTCGCTTGCAGCCGCTGGAGAGGGGTCCGGGCGGCGCCGCCGTACGCTCCAGCCCAGGGACGCCGGCCGGCAGTTGGTATACTCCGGCGCGTCGCAAAAAGTCTGGAGGTGCGCCATGTTGCGAGTGCTCTTGTTCGTCGTGTCGGTGTTGGGTCTTGTCGGCGGGCCGCCTGTCGGCGCCCAGACCGCTCCGGCCTGCGATCCCGACGGAGACGTGAAGTTCGTCTGCGGCACGACGAATCCGGAAGATCTCTACGCGGTTCCGGGCGCCCCCTGGGTAATCGCATCGGGACGCTACTCCGATTCGGAAGGCCCTGTCTACGCGGTGGACCTTCGTGATCACCGGGTCCAGGAGATCTTTCCCGCGGGAGCGTTGCCGCCGGAGCACGACCGCGATACCTATGGCGCCTGCCCCGGTCCGAACGACGTGTTCCAGCCGCACGGACTGACCCTGCGGGAGGGCGGCGGCGACGTGCATACGCTCTACGTGGTCGGTCACGGCGCGCGCGAGGCCATCGAGGTCTTTGCGCTGGACGTCGGCGGCACCGTGCCCACGATGACATGGATCGGGTGCATTCCGGCGCCGGAGGGCACCGCCCGCATCAACTCCATCACGGCGCTGCCTGACGGCTATCTCGGCGCGACGAACTTCGACCGCGCAGGTGGGGAGCTCTGGGAATGGCATCCCACGACGGGCTGGATCGAGGTGCCGGGAAGCCGGATGCCCGGTCCCAACGGCCTCGTGTCCTCGGACGACGGGCAGTGGTTCTACATCGGGGGCTGGAGCGATCGGGCCCTGGTGCGCCTGTCGCGCGGCCAGAGTCCGCCGCGCGTGGACCCGATTCCGGTCGGCTTCAACGTCGACAACGTGCGCTGGGGACCCGACGGCCAGGTCATCGTCGCCGGCCACCTGACCCAGTGTGGAGACCTCGATCCTTGCGAGCTGTCGGCCGCCCGCGTGGCCGAGGTCGATCCGACGACGTTCGAGGTCCGGCAACTGGTGGACTACAAGGGAAACGAGTTCTTCCAGGTCGGCACCGTGGCCATCGAGGCGAACGACGAGATCTGGATTGGCGGCATCAGGGGCAGCTACGGGATCGCCCGATTCCCACGATAGTTCAGCCCGCCCATCGTCGCCTCCGGCTCCGCCGGGCGCCCAACCGACCCCTCCAGGAGTCCGCGTCGTTCTACGGCGCGGACTCCCGGTCGAGCGTCAGCGCAACCCGAGAGCCGATGAAGGGGTACCGGGTGTCGGCGGTGAACGCGTGGCGAAGGCCGGGCCGCAGGTTCCAGGCTTCGACGTCCCAGGCGCCGCCGCGCAGCACACGGCGGCCGCCGTCACCCTCCCAGCGATCCGACGTCCACTCCCACACGTTGCCGACCATGTCCGACAAACCGGCTGCGTTCGAGCCGTACGAGCCCACCGGGCAGGGTACGGAGGCGCCCGTGCGCCCACGGTAGCATCCGGCCTGCGACCCTGCCGCGGCCCGTTCCCATTCCGCCTCGCTCGGCAACCGGTACTCCTCGCCGGTCTTCCCGCTCAGCCACGACACGTACGCCTGTGCGTCGTTCCAGCTCACGCACGCGACCGGATGTCGGTCCGTCTGCGGAAACCCGGGGTTTCGCCACGAATCGGCCAGGAGGCAGTCGTCCCCGCCGTTCCCCGTTTCCGACGTGAACGCCCGGTACTCGGCCACCGTCACTTCGTACCGACCCAGGGCCAGCTCCCCGTCCGGCATCACCACCATCTCCGGGCACACCTCGCAATCCCGGAACACCGTACCCGGACCCCTGCCGACCTCCTGCTTCACGCCCGGTGCGGGCGGCGCGGTCGACGCGGGCGGCGCTACCGCCGTCGTCCACAAGGACACGCTCAAGGCGAGCAACGTCCACCGATTGACCGTCACGGTGCATTCCCTCCAGGAAACCCCGTCACCAGACTCCCGAACTCCGGAAACCGGGAGACGGCCGTCGCGCAGAGAGCCCTGCCGGCCACTGGGACCGGCGAGCCTTGAACGCGATCGGCATCCAGATGGCTGAACGGCCGGAGTGATCCGCCGCGGCGCGCATGGCGGATCACTCCACGCGTAGCGTCAGCATCGGGTCCACGCGCGCCGCGCGGCGGGCCGGGACGACGGTGGCGCAGGCGGTGACCGCGCCGAGGACGAGCACGACGCCGGCGACGGTCCACGGATCGAGGGGCTGCGCATCGGTCAGTCGCCGCATCAACTCCGTGACCAGCACCGCGCCGCCGACTCCCAAAGCGGCCCCCACGGCGGCGAGCACGATGCCCTGCCGCGCGAAGCGCGCCGTCACCTGCCTCGCGGAGCCGCCCAGGGCGAGTCGAATGCCGATCTCCTTCGTGCCCTGGGCCACCGCGTAGGCGACGAGCCCGTAGAGGCCGGCGGCGGCCAGGATCAGGGCGGCGGCGGCGAACAGCCCGAGCACGAAAGTGCGAAAGCGCGTGGCCGCGATCGCCCCGCCGACCACCTCGTCCATCGACCGGAACGCGGTTATCGACAACAGCGGGTCGGCCTCGCGGATGACCCGCTCGACGGTCGGGATGAGGCCGCCCACGTCCTCACGCGTTCTCAGCGCCCAGCTCACCGGGAAGAACCCATGGAGGGGCTCGAGCAGCTCGTCCGGCACCTGCTCCGCCGGTACGAACACCGTCGGTCGGGTCGCCGTGACGCCGCGCGTCCGCACGTCGCCGATCACGCCGACGATCTCTCGCGCGTGGTCGTCGAAGTCGACGGCGCTCGCTTGCAGCCGCGTGCCGATCACCGGCCGGCCATCGCCCAGGCGCCGGACGTACTCCTCGTTGACCAGCGCCACGGGCGGCGCCCCCACGCGGTGGTCGGTCTCGCCGAACGCCCGGCCGGTCATGAGGGGGATGCCCAGGACCCGCAGGTAGTCTCCCGTCACGTAGCGCCAGTCGATGCTGCCTGCGATCCGGCCCCCCGGAGCCTCGCGCAACGCAAGGTTCAGACCACGTTCGACCGGCACGTTGCTCGCGACGGCGGCGGCTTCGACGCCGGGTACGCGCGCCAGCTCGTCCAGCGTCCGCCGATAGAGCGCCGACACGGCGGCCGCGGACCCGTAGTCGGGACCCTGCAGCGAGGCGCGGGCGGTGAGGACGTTGGCGGGCTCGAAGCCGAGCTCCGACGCGTTGAGCCCGACGAACGTCCGCAGGAACACGCCCACCGTGACGAGCAGCACCGTGCACAGCGCGACTTGGGCGACCACGAGCGACCGGCGCAACCAGGTCCCGCGCCCCGCGGTCGCGCCCCGCGACGGCCCCCCGTGCAGCGCGTCCGCGGGCTTGCCGCGGGCGGCGAGCAGGCCGGGCAGAAGACCGAACGTCAAGCCGGTCGCGAGCGCGATCCCAAGCGATCCGAGCAGCGTCGATGCATCGACGGCGACCCCCCAGACCGCGAGTTGCGGCTGGGCGGAGACGAGCCCGCGGACGCCCCAGACGCCGGCGAGGAGGCCCACCGCTCCGCCCGCCGCGGCCAGCAGGACGCTCTCGGTCAGGAGTTGTCTGAGCAGGCGGCCACGGCCGGCCCCCAGCGCGGAACGGACGGCCAGCTCCCGGCCGCGCCCCACGGCGCGGGCCAATTGCAGCCCCGCCGCGTTGGCGCAGACGATCAGCAGAATGGCGCCGACGGCCGCGGTGAGCAGCCAGACCATGCCCACGTTGCGGCCGGCCAGCACGTCCCGATAGGGCTGCACGCCCGGCCGCGGCCCGTCGGGCGTCACCGCCGGCAATTCGGCGAGCGCCGGCGGGAGCTGGTCGCGCAGGCTCACGGACAGCGCCAGGAGCTCGGCCTCGGCCTGCGCGGCGTTCCACCCCGGGGCGAGCCGGCCGATCAGCCGATAGTTCCGGTCCAAGCCGTTCGGATCGGGGCGGAAGGGCGTCCACGCGTCGGCCGCCTCGTACGACCGGAAGTCGGCCGGCATGACCCCGATGACGGTGTTCGGCCGGCCGCCCAGCCGCACCGTCTGCCCGACGATGTTCGGGTCGCTCTCGAAGTGACCGGCCCAGACGGCGTGACTCAGCACGACCGTCGACGGAGCGGCCTCGTCGTCGCGCACGAAGGCGCGTCCGAGCTGGGGGGCGATGCCGAAGATCCTGAAGAAGCCCGCGGTCACCCTGAGGTTGCGGACGTACAGCGACCCGCGGTCGCTGGCGAGGTTGACCCCGGGGCTCGTGCGGATGCCCGCCAACGCCGAAAAGGCCTGGCTGTGGTCGCGCGTGAGTGCGACGGCCGCCTGCGGGTGCACGATGGACGGGCTGGGTCCGCCCTCGTACACGACCACGTTGAAGATGCGGTCCGGCTCGGGGAAAGGCAGGGGACGAACGAACACGGCGTTGATCACGCTGACCATGACGGTCGCGGCGCCGAGGCCGAGGCCGAGGACGACGACGGCCGAGACCGTGAACCCGGGGTTCTTCGCGAGGGTGCGGGCGCCGATCCGCAGGTCCTGCCACACGTCGGCCACGAGCTGCCGCCAGCGCTGCCGCCGCTCCCACCCCCGGTCGATGTCGATGCAAGCCGTCCTGACCCGCGCATAGTCGCCGAAGCGGCGCTCCGCCTCGGCCCCCGCCTCGACGGGGTCGCGGCCTTGCCGCACCAGCCGCTCGGTGAGCTCGTGCACGTGGAAGTCGAGCTCCGCGTCGACGTCCGCGCGCGGGTCGGATCCCCAGAACCGGACGTACCGCCGCCACATCGGTGTCCGCGCCATCGACCCACCCCCTCACGCGGCCTGCGCGGCCTGGAGCACCCGGCCGACGGCCGCCGCGAACGCCGTCCAGCCCTCGGTCTCGCTGTCGAGCCGGGCGCGGCCGCGGGCGGTCAGACGGTACAGCTTCACCTGCCGCTTGTTCTCCGAGATTCCCCACTCGGCCTCCAGCCAGCCGCGCCGCTCCATGCGGTGGAGCGCCGGGTAGAGCGAGCCTTCTTCGAGCTGCAGCTCCTCGTCCGACGTCGCCTCCAGCCAGCGGGCGATCCCGAAGCCGTGGCGCGGGCCGCGACTGAGGGCGGTCAGGATGAGCAGCTCGACCGTGCCGCGCAGCATGTCGGGGTTGCGGTTGGGCTTCACACGCCGCTCCTTGCCATAGAGTGTCTATGCGACAGAGCGTAGCGCGGTTCACATAGACTGTCAAGGGTAAGGGCGGAGCGTCCGCCGAGAGCGCCGGTGCCGGGCGGCATCGGACAACAGGCTGACGGCGTCGCCTGCAAGATGCTATCTTGCTCCCATGAAGAGCACGGTCTCTTCGAAGGGGCGGATCGTCCCGCCCGCCGAGCTTCGGCGGCGGAACGGCGTCCAACCGGGCCGGACGTTCGAGATCGAACGGACCGACCGGGGCGAGTCTCGGGTCGTCCGCGGCGAGCCGCCGAAGAACACGGGACTGGTGGACGCGCTCCTCGCGTGTCCTGAGAAGGGCTGGTTCCGGCCGATCCCGTCCGAGTCCACGCGATCCATCGAGCCGCCGTCCTGATATGCCCGGTCGACACCGGCGCCCTGCCCGAGACCACGAAGCGAGCGTCGATGAGGAGTTGTCGAGATGCTCGGTTCATTGCGTGAGATCAAGGATGCGGTGTCAGCGCTGAGTCACGAGCAACTGAGCGAGTTCCGCGCCTGGTACGAACGGTTCGAGGCCGAGAAGTGGGACGGGCAAATCGAACGGGACGCAAACGACGGACGCTTGGACGCCATCGTGGACGCAGCCCTTGCCGACCATACGGCGGGACTGGTTCCGACTGGTTCCGGGAGCGGAGGGCGAATCCGGCGGGACCGGACGGCGGGTTGAACCGGCGTGATCAGTTCAGTGGCTCCGCGGTCTCAAGGACGGCGTCGCGGAACTTCACGAAGCTGTCTGACCGGTTCCGCATCGGATTCATGAACTTGGCGACGGCGCGGGCCGCTTCCACCTTCCGGAGTCCCGCCTCGAAGTAACCGTGGCGTTGCATGATTCGCTCGAACGCTTCCCACGTGCCTCCGCGGATGGCGTCGGGGTCGCGGTAGGACGCCTTGCCCGGGATGTTCCTCGATGTACGCGGATACGCCTCGCAGACGGCTTCCCAGTCTCCGAAGTACCATGCCTCGAGTTCCTCCACCGCAACCCGGTTCACGATTTGCCAGCGGCGGTCGGCGGCGTTCGACCGGGTCAGGAGGCCGGAGCGCGTCGCGGCGACTTCGAGTTCCGCCTTCAGTTTGCCGCAGTCTCCGTTGTCGCGATCGATGACCACGACGATCCGGGCGCTTCGAGGCAACCAGCGTGAGTAGGCGCGCAGGCGGATGCGCAGATTCTTGAGCAGGTCCGACTTGCCCTGAAAGGAGTGGAGCGCGAAAGTAGTCTCCGGGGGCAACAAACGGGGCAACAGTACTTCGAGAAACGCCTCCATGGAGAGTTCTTCGGTCAGTACCTCCAGGTGTTGCAGCGTCATTCGTCGTCTCCGCCGAACGTGGGGATCGGCGTGCCTTGGTTCGTCAGCGGGTCTCCGGCCCGGAACTGGCCCTCCATCCACAGGTCTCCGAGCGTCGCCCCGGCCTCGACGAATTCGGATACGCCGGGTATCTCATCCACTCGCCGCGTCCGGGTGTGACCTTCCTGGTCGCGCCACAGGACGCGGACCTCTTCGGGGCGCAGCGCGCCAAGAAAAAAAGGTGAATGGGTCGTCACGAGCAGTTGCGTGCGGGCGCAGGCCGCGCGACACTCTTCACCTACGTGGTGCAGCAGCCGCGGGTGCAGGAAGTTCTCCGGCTCCTCGATTCCGATGAAGGGCGGTGGTTCGGGGTCGTAGAGCAGCACCAGGTAGGCCAGCATCTTGAGAGTGCCGTCGGAGGCGAACCGGGCCAGCACGGGGCTGTCGAACGGGGCGTCCTTGATCTGCAGCAGCAACCGGCCGTCCTGCATGGTGTCGGCCACCACGCGCTCGATGTGCGGCACGCGCCGGCGCAGAGTACCGAGAATGCGCTGCAGACGCTCCGGGTGGCGTTCGCTCAGGAACTGGATGACGTTGGCCAGATTGTCGCCGGTCCGGGTCAGTCGTTCGTGGGGACCGGCCTCCGGTTGGCCGCGGGCGCTTTGGGCAGACAGGTGCGAAACGTGCCAACCCATGATGAAGTCGCGCAGGGCGGCGACCCGCGGATGCTCCTGGAACTGCCCCAATGCGTTGACGGCGAGTAGATCGGGAGACTTGAGCGGGGTCTTGACCCGCTGATCCTCCGCGTCGGGCGCTTCGCCGCTCACGGCTTCGCCTTGACCGTTCCGGTATTCGAGAAAACGGAAAGGAGCGCCGTAGCGGCGGCGCTTCCATCTCAACCACTCGTGGACGACCACCGGCGCGCCGTGGACTTCATCGACAGCCAAGTGGTAGGTGATGAGCGGCGTGCCGTGTGCCTCGCGGTACTTGATTTCTATCGTGACCGTCTGCTGAGCGCCGCGGGTCTTGAGCTCCTTGGCCTTGCCGCGGCGGTCCCAGGCCCGCCGCAGGCCGGCCTCGAAGCACTCGGCGAGGAACGCGAAGGCGTCGAACACCGTAGACTTGCCGCTGCCATTGGGGCCGAGCAACACGGTCATGGGGGTGAGATTCTTGAGTTCCACGTCTCGCAGGGCGCGGAAGTTCGCCACCTTCAGGTACTCGATTCGTGGTGGTGAGGTGCCCGTCTCCCTGTGGTTCATCTTGCGGCTCTCCTGCACGGTCGAGAGGATACCTCACGAGAACTGGCGTCAAGGACTGCGGTCGACTCCAGGTGCGTCGGCGCTGGTCGGCGGGCCTGGGTCACCCGGACCGGGCTCGACCACGCCATCACCACCCGGCCGAAGAAGTGGCCGGGCTGGCGAAGCCACAGGTAGCAGATGGCATCGTCGCGGAACTCGCCGTCGACGCTGGGCCAGGCGAAGTCGAGGGCTTCCGGCTCCAGGTCGAAGCGGACCGGGAAGCCGCCATCCGCGTGCGAGAAGCGGAGGATCTGCACCGACTCGATGACGTCGGTGCCGGGCGGCGAGCCCGGAGCCTACCGGCAGTCGAGCCCGGAGCGTGCGCGCCCGGCGACGGCGCACACTCCGAGCCCGGTCCAAGGCACGGCAAGGACGGTGACGGACTACCTTTCCACGTCCCAGGTGCAGGAACGCGGAAACGGGCTGCATCTGGACGCAGTTGGCAATTCCATATCGAGTACTGCCCCGAGCGGAGCCGCCGGCGCCGTCCGGGCTACGCCTGCCCCCGCAGGAACTCGATGAGCAGCCGCGCCGTCTCCTCCGGCTGCTCCTGCTGCACCCAGTGACCGGCGCCGTCGACCATGTGCACCGCGCGCATGTCGGTGCACGCCTGCTCCTGCATCCGCTCCAGGGCGCCGGGGCTCTGGTAGCTGCCCCAGTCGCTGGACCCGGCGATGAAGATCGACGGCTGGTCGATGGTCAGGCCCGCGAAGAGCTGCTGCTCGGGGGCGCCGATGCCGCCCGAGCGGTAGTGGTTCAGGCCGCCCTGGAAGCCGGTGCGCTCGTACTCCTCGGTGTAGACCCGCAGCTCGTCGTCGGGCAGCCAGGTGTTGGCGGCGATGTGGTCTGCCGACGGC
Source organism: Vicinamibacteria bacterium (assembly GCA_022820675.1). Lineage (GTDB taxonomy): Bacteria > Acidobacteriota > Vicinamibacteria > Vicinamibacterales > UBA8438 > JAJEEA01. The sequence continues at coordinate 9,721 of JAJEFC010000296.1, forward strand.
ATGTGCTTGGCCACGGTCTCGGCCATGCCGTCAGCGAGGTCCATGATGTAGTAGGTGGGCATCTTCGCCATCTCGGCCGCCGTCCGCGCCGCGAGCCGGTACGGGCGGTTGCCGAGCCAGTCGGCGCTCTTGTAGTGGTAGTAGCCCCGCAGGAAGGCGTGCAGCCCCTGCGTGGCGCGCCACATGTTGGCGTTGGCCTCGCGGGTCCGATAGTAGCGCTGGTAGTGCTTCCGCGGCCGCGGCAGGGCCGCGAGGTCGTCGAACAGGGTCGGGCCGGGCTCGCCGGGCTCGGCCGGCGGGTCGTCCGCGGTGTCGAAGGGCAGGTCGGCGACGCCGCCGTTGGGGGCGCTCATCAGGGCCACCGATCGGAACACGTCGGGCCGGATGCGCGCGCACCACGCCGCAACGGGCGAGCCGAAGTCGTGGCCGATGACCGCGGCCACCTCGCGGTAGCCGAAGGCGAACACCAGCCCCAGGGCGTCGCGCACGACGTTGAGGCGGCGGAACGAGGCGAGGTCGCCGTCGTAGTCGGCGTCCCAGCCCGTGGTGCGGCCGTAGCCGCGCATGTCGGGGGCGAAGACGTGGTAGCCCTCGTCGGCCAGCGGCACGAGCACGTTGCGCCAACTGTAGGCGAGCTCGGGGAAGCCGTGGAGCAGCAGCAGGGCGGGGCGGTCGCCCTCGTAGCCGGCCTCGAGGACGTGGACGCGAAGGCCGTTGATGTCGTTGACGAAGCGCGAGCGCACCCCCGCGGGCAGCACGTCGCGATCGTAGGGGCCGATGGGGGCCTGCTGCGCGGCCGACCGCGGGCGGGCGGTCGCGGCGAGCGGGGCCGGGGGC
>JAJEFC010000088.1 GCA_022820675.1 Vicinamibacteria bacterium
CTCAACGTCACCAGGGCCGCTGACGTTCCGGGGGTCCGGAGGGCGACGCTGTCGTCGCGGTTGAACGGCAACTCTTCGCTTTCCGCTGAAATGGCCCTGCGCATCGAGAAGGCCTTCGGCGTAGGCATGGACATGCTGCTGCGGATGCAGGCTTGGCATGATGCCACGGACATGCGCGCCCGGGCCGGCGAGATCAGGGTAGAGCGGTAAGAACCGGCCGGACCATGAACACTGTGAGAATGCACCGCACCACGGGCGTCCGCGTGGGCGACGTCCAGATCGGCGGCGGGGCCCCTGTCGCCGTACAGTCGATGACCATCACCGACACCGCCGACGCGGCGGCGACGGCCGCGCAGTGCGTCGAGCTGGCCGAGGCGGGATCGGAGCTGGTGCGGGTGACCGTGAACACCCCGGCGGCGGCGGCGGCGGTCCCCGAGATCAGGCGGCGGATGCTCGACGCGGGCTGCCGCGCGCCCCTCATCGGCGACTTCCACTACAACGGCCATCTCCTGCTCTCGCGGCATCCCGACTGCGCCCGGGCCCTCGACAAGTACCGCATCAACCCCGGCAACGTCGGCACCGGGGCCCGGCGCGACGACCACTTCGCCACGATCTGCCGGATTGCCCGCGACAACGGGAAGCCGGTGCGCATCGGCGTCAACGGGGGGTCGCTCGACCAGGACCTGGTGATGGCGAAGATGCAGGAGAACACCGACCGGCGGCTCGGCCGCACCTCGGAGGAGATCATCGACGACTGCATGGTCGTCTCGGCGGTGGAGTCGACGGCGCGGGCCATCGACGCGGGGCTCGGGCCCGACCGGATCGTCATCTCCTGCAAGGTGTCGTCCCCCACCCACCTCATCTCGATCTACCGGCGCCTCGCGGCGGAGACCACCCAGCCCCTGCACCTCGGCCTGACCGAGGCGGGCATGGGCATGAAGGGCCAGATATGGTCGGCGGCGGCGATGGGGGTGCTCCTCGCGGCGGGCATCGGCGACACCGTCCGGGTCTCGCTGACCCCGCGGCCGGGCGGCGACCGGCGCGAGGAGGTCTACGCCGCGTGCGAGCTGCTGCAGTCGCTGGGCCTGCGGTCGTTCGCGCCGAGCATCACCGCGTGCCCCGGCTGCGGCCGCACCACCAGCACCACGTTCCAGGAGCTCGCCGAGCGCATCCAGCAGTACGTGCGCGACATGATGCCGGTGTGGAAGACCCGCCACGCGGGGGTCGAGGAGATGCGCGTCGCGGTGATGGGCTGCGTGGTCAACGGCCCCGGCGAGTCGAAGGCCGCGAACATCGGCATCAGCCTGCCCGGCACCGGCGAGGAGCCCACCTGCCCGGTCTACGTCGACGGGCGCCACGCCGCCACCCTCCGCGGCTCGTACGACGAGCTCGCCGACGCGTTCCGGCGGCTCGTCGACGACTACGTGGCGCGGCGCTACACGGAGAAGCCGGCGGGCTGATGCCGGCCCCCGAACCCGTTCGGCTCATCGCCGTCGACATCGACGGGACCCTGCTCGACGCCGCCGGCCGCCTGCCCGACGCGAACCGGGAGGCGGTCCGGGCCGCGGCGGCGCGCGGCATCGACGTCGTGCTCGCGACCGGACGCGCCTTCCATCACGCCCGCCCCGTCGCGGAGCGGCTCGACGCCCCCGTGACCCTGATCGTCAACAACGGCGCCCTCGTGAAGACGAGGGACGGGGAGACGCTGGCCCGACGCCCGGTGCCGCGGGATCTCGCCCGCTCCCTCGTCGCGGACACCCGGCCGTGGCGGGAGGGCGCCGCCCTGATCTTCGACCGGTCCGACGCCCGTCAGTACGTCCACGAACGCATCGACTGGTCGCATCCGCAGCGGCAGTGGTACTACGACCGCAACCGCGTCTACATGACGCGGGTCGAGCCGCTCGAGACGGCGCTCGACGACGACCCCGTGCAGGTCGCGTTCACCGGCGGGGTCGCCGCCATGCGGGCCCTCGTGGACCGGGTGCGCGGGCTGCCCTGCGCCCGCCGCCTCACCGTCACCCTGACCGAGTACGAGCAGCGCGACTTCTCCCTCCTCGACGTCACCGCCGAGGACTGCTCCAAGGGCGCGGCCCTCGGAGACTGGGCGGCCCGGCGCCGGGTCCCGCGGGCCGGCATCATGGCCGTCGGCGACAACCTCAACGACCTCGACATGCTGGCGCTGGCCGGGCACCCCGTCGTCATGGGGAACGCGGTGGCCGAGCTCAAGCGCTGCGGGTGGCCCCTGACGGACGGGCACGACGAGGCGGGGCTGGCCCGGGCGATTCGCGACCGCGTGCTCTGACGGCCCGTGGCGGGAGTCCCCGCTGCATTCGAGCGGCGACGCATCCGCCTGAGCCCGGCAAGCGTCGCCTTCGGCCCCGATTGCCGCCCGACCGTGCGCACCGGGCGCCCGAGCCGTGATCGGCGCAGACGCCCCGGTCGCGATGCTCCTCGGTCGAATGCGCCCCGTTACTCTCCCTCGTCGCGCCTCGTCCGGCGGGCGCCGCGGCGAGCCGCCGTCGCCCGCGGGCCGCGGTGCAACGCGGCGCTCTCATCACGGGCTCGTGAGCGCAGGGCGCCGCGGCCGGGTCCGGCGCCACCACGCCGTCACGAGCGCGGCGCCGACGAACGTCAGGCCGATCGACAGCCCCACCCAGAGGCCCACGATGCCCCAGCCCGCGACGAAGCACAGCCAGTAGCCGACGGGCAGGCCGACGAGCCAGTGGCCGGCGAGGTTGCACACCATCGGCGTGCGGGTGTCGCCCACCCCCCGCAGCACCCCCGTCGCCACCGCCTGCAGCCCGTCGAAGAGCTGGAAGAACGCGGCCACGAGCAGCAGCGCCACGCCGGCGCGGGTCACCGCCGGATCGTCGGTGAACGGCCGCAGGATGGTCAGCGGGGCCAGCACGAAGAGCAGGGCGGCGCCGCTCATGAACGCGGCCCCGAGGACGAGGGCGGCCCACCCCGCCCGCCGGGCGCCGGCCGGGTCGCGCCGGCCCACGGCGTGTCCCACCCGCACCGCCCCCGCCCCGCCGACGCCCAAGGGCACCATGAAGGTCACGCTGGCGACGTTGAGGACGATCTGGTGGGCGGCCAGGGTGGCCGGCGCCAGCCGCCCCGCGAGGGCGGTGACGACTGCGAACACACCGAACTCCAGGCTCACCTGGCCCGCCGCCGGCAGCCCGAGGAGGGCGAGGCGTCGAATGCGGCGCCGCTCCGGGCGCGGCCAGGGGCGGGCGGCGCGGCGCTCGTGGCGCCAGATGGCGACCCCGAGGAACAATGCCAGGTAGACGCGCGAGACGACCGTCGCCCATGCCGCACCGTCGACCCCGAGGGCGGGCAGGCCGAGATGGCCGAAGATGAGCACCCAGTTGGCGGCGGCGTTGATGGCGTTGGCGGTGACGAGGGCCGCCGTCACCCGGGCGGCGAGCCCGACCGCCTGCAGGTACCGGCGGAAAGCGGTGTAGAGCAGCAGGGGCAGGACGCTCAGCAGCACGATGGAGAAGTACGGCCCGGCGAGCCGCCGGACCGCGGGATCCATGCCCCACGCGCCCAGGCTCGCGGCCACCGCCGCCGCCGCGAGGGTCAGGGGCACCGCCAGCAGCGCCGCCAGGGCCGTCCCCTGGACGAGCCACCGGCGGCAATCGTCGGGGCGCCCCCGTCCGTGGGCCCGCGCCACCAGGGGATCGAGCCCCAGCAGCATGCCGATGCCGAACACCACCACCGCGAAGCAGAGGACGCTGCCCACGCCCACCGCCCCGATCTCGGCCGGCCCCAGCCGGCCCACCATCGCGATGTCGACGAGGCCCATCGCGATCCAGCCGAGCTCGGCCCCCACGATCGGCGCTGCGAGGCGCATCGTGGGCGGCAGCTCGCGGCGGAGCGCCGGCGGGGGAGGTTGGCTGGTGGAGGTGCGGGATCGCAAGGGAACCAGGGGGCCGTCCAGGAAGAAAAGGTCTGTCGGGGCTCGTCGCGGCGGTGAACCTCGACGCGACCGCAAGGCGGTCCGCGGCTTCGCGCCGGCGGGACTTTCGACGCAACCCGGGGGCAGCGCGGTCGGCGCGGGGGCTAGCCAGGCTAGCCCCGGAGAGCGCCGCCTGCGGCTCCGCTCACCCGCCCCACCAAGAACCCTGCCAGGAGTCTGCACCGTTCTACGACGCAGACTCCCAGAGGTCCGTCACGCCATGATCTTCGGATGCGGACATGGGTTTGCGGCCCGCAATCGTTGGCGAATCAGAGCACCCATGCCCGAACATTGGCTGTGGCGAAGCACTAGCGCCAGATCATCAGGCGTTCGATCCACGCCACGCGCGTCAGATCGTTGTAGATCACCGTCACCATCAGGGTCATGAGAACCACGAACCCCGCGAGGAGCATCCGTTCCTTCAGCCGCACGCTGAAGTCCCGGCGGGCGATGCCCTCCATGGCGAGGACGGTGATGTGGCCGCCGTCGAGGATCGGGATCGGCAGGAGGTTGAGGATACCCAGGTTGAGGCTGATCATCGCCATCAGTCGGAACAGCGTCACCCATCCGACCTGGGCCGCGTCGCCGGAGAGCTGAGCGATGCCCACCGGCCCCACGAGCTGCGACGCCGGGGTCTCCCGCGTCAGCAGCCCCCACAGGGTCCGGAAGATGAGCTGCGACCATTCGAGGTTCTGCTCGACGCTGAGCGCGAACGCCTCGAACAGCCCCGGCTCGACGATGCGCACCTCGTACGGGCTGAAGCTGATGCCGATCATCCAGGCATCGCCGACCCGCTCGGGGGCCACCGTGATCTCCCGCGTGACGCCCTCCCGCCTGACCTGGAACGTCAACGGCGCGCCCTCGCCGGCGTTGATCACCTCGATCAACGACTGCTGGGTGACGCTCCGGCCGTCGACGGCCACGATCGCGTCGCCGATCTCGATCCCGGCGTCGCGGGCGGCGGTGGCCTGCGGCGACCACGCGATCACCTGGGGCGAGAGCTCGGGCCCGACGCCGAGATCGCCCAGGTTGTACCTGCCCTGGCCGACCGGCGTCACGCGCAGCGCACGGACCTCGCCGTCGCGCCGCAACGACACCTCGACCTCGCGGTCCGGGCGCTCCACGACCGCGAGCATCAGCTCTTCCCACGTGTCGACCGGCCGCCCCGCCACGGTCAGGATGCGGTCGCCGGGGAGAATGCCCGCCTCTTCCGCGGCGGAGTCCTCGGCCACCGACCCGATGACCGGCGGCCCCTCCTCGAAGAGGGGGACCTGGGCCCCCTGCAGGAGCACCACCGTCATGACCACCACCGCGAGCACCACGTTCATCGCGGGCCCGGCGATCAGGACCTGGAAGCGCTGCCACTTCGTCTTGGACAGGAACTCGTCTTCCCGGCCCTCCCGCTTGTCCTCCACCGTCTCGCCGGCCATCTTCACGTAGCCGCCGAGCGGGATCGCGCTGACGCAGTACACCGTGTCGCCCCGCTTCGTCTGCAGGATCTTCGGCCCGAAGCCGAGCGAGAACGTCAGGACGCGCACGCCGTGGTACCGGGCGACGAGGAAATGCCCCAGCTCGTGCACGAACACGAGCACCCCGAGGACGAACAGGAAGGCGAGGAGGGTGGTCATCGTTTCGATTGTAACTCGCCGGTGCGGCGGCGGGAATACCGGGTGGCGCGGGCGTGGGCGGCCCGCACGTCGGCGAGGGTCATGGGGTCCGGCGGCCCCGACTCCTCCGCGTCGTCGAGGGCCCCCGCGATGACGCGGGAGATCGCGGTGAACGCGAGGCGCCCGTCGAGGAACGCCTCGACCGCGACCTCGTTCGCGGCGTTGAGGGCCACCGGCAGGGCCGGCCCGCCGCGCAGGGCCCGGTACGCGAGACCCAGGCACGGGAAGCGGTCGAGGTCGGGGGAGCCGAACTCGAGCCGGCCGCAGGCGGCGAGGTCGAGCGGGGGCAGACCGCTGTCCCACCGGTCGGGCCAGGAGAACGCGTACTGGATGGGCAGGCGCATGTCGGTGACCCCGAGCTGGGCGATCACCGACCCGTCGCACAGCTCGACCAGCGAGTGCACCACCGACTGCGGGTGCACGACCACGTCGATGCGATCGGCCGGCGTGTCGAAGAGCCAGCGGGCCTCGACGACCTCGAGCCCCTTGTTCATCAGCGTCGCCGAGTCGACGGTGATCTTGCGGCCCATGCGCCAGGTCGGGTGCGCGAGGGCGTCGGCGGGACGGACGCCGGCGAGGCGCTCGGTGCTCCAGCTTCGGAACGGCCCCCCGGACGCGGTCAGGATCAACCGCCGGACCTCCGCCGCCGGCCGGCCGAGCAGGCACTGGTGGATGGCGTTGTGCTCGCTGTCGACCGGCAGCACCGCGACCCCGCGCCGGCGGGCCGCCGCCATGACCAGGCCCCCGGCCATGACGAGGATCTCCTTGTTGGCGAGGGCGATGGTCTTCCCCGCCTCGATCGCCGCGAAGACGGCGTCGAGGGCCGTGGTCCCGGTGGTCGCGAAGAGCACGAGGTCGACGGCGGGGTGCGTGGCGGCCGCGAGCAGCCCCTCGGCGCCGCTCGCGGCGTGCTCGAGGCCGGCCCGCACCGGGGCCGGCAGCGCCGCCAGCACCGCGGCCAGCACCGCGCCGGCGGCGGTCGAGACCACCTGCGGCCGATGGCGCTCGACCTGCTCGGCGAGCCGGGTCGCGTTGGCGCCGGCCGCGAGGCCGACGACCTCGATGCGGTCCGGATGGGCCGCCGCCACCGACAGCGCGCTGACGCCGATGGAGCCCGTCGACCCGAGAATCGCGATTCGTTTCACGTGCGCCGCTCCACCGCTTGCCGTCGCACGGCACGAGCGGCCCGTGGCAGTGCCGCGCCGCGCCGGGCCCGGACCGGCGAAGGGACCGGCGGGCGAAAGACCCGGGACGGACGGGGCGTCGCGGGGGAGCCCGTCGGGCCGGGATGACCGAGGAGCAACGCCGACAAGCAGGATGCAGCGCCGATCGCACGCGGGAGGGCCTTCCCCCGCGGGCGCCGGACGCCGACGCGGACGCGCATCACCGGTACACCCGGTCCAGGATCTGCAGCATGAGATGGAAGCCCGGCCCGGCGAACAGCAGGCTGTCGATGCGATCGAGCATCCCGCCGTGGCCGGGAATGAGCGCCGAAGCGTCCTTGACGCCGGCCCCGCGCTTGAGCTGCGATTCGAAGAGGTCGCCGGCGATGCCCAGACCCGCGATGCCCAGGCCGAGGAGCGCGCCGAGCGCCGGCCGATCACTCAACGCGGCGTGCGCGAAGAAACCCGCCGCGGCCATCGTTCCGGCCCCCGCGGCCAGCCCGAACAAGGCGCCCTCGACCGTCTTGCCGGGACTGACCGCGGCGGCCAGCGGCGTGCGCCCGAGCCACCGCCCCCCGTAGTACTGCGCGGTGTCGCTGGCCACGATCGACCCGAGCAGGAGGAGGACGGCCGCCGGACCGGCCGACGTGCTCACGGCCGCGACCGCCCCCAGCGGCAGGCCGATGTACAGCAACGGAAACGCCGACGCGGCGGCGTCGCCGAGCACCCGGTCGCCGCGCCCGGCGCACAGGCTCGCGGCCCCGACCGCGAGCAGCGCGGCCAGCAGCACCGGCGCGGCGGCGCCGTACGCCACGCCGGCCACCGTGCCGGCGACACCGG
>JAJEFC010000133.1 GCA_022820675.1 Vicinamibacteria bacterium
CTCGGCCGTCGCGATGCGCTCGATCCGCTGCGGCGCGCTCAGCGTCTCGATCTCCAGACGCAGGTGCCGGTTCAGGTCGAGCTGCTCGGAGCGCTCCTGCTCCAGTTGCTCGATCTCGTAGCCGTACCTGATCAGCTCGAAGTTCTGCCAGGCCGAGAACAGGATGACGGCCACGAAGCAGACCCCCACCGCCGTGGACCGCCAGAGCTCGCGTTGCCGCCGCCGGTCGATCTCGCGCACGATCGGCGCGTTGCGGATGTCGCGGGTGACGCGGAAGTCGAGGTTCTGCTGGTTCACGCCAACCTCCAGGCCGCGCGCAGCCGGGCCGAGCGGGCGCGGGGGTTGCGGGCCAGCTCTTCTTCGGCCGGCCGCAGCGGCTTGCGGGTCAGCACGCGCACCGCGAGCTCGCCGCCGCGCTCGAGCTCCCGCAGGGTGCGCTTGACGACGCGGTCCTCGAGGGAGTGAAAGCTGATGACGGCGAGCCGCGCGCCCGCCTTCAGGCGCCCGACGGCCGCGCGCACGAACGCGTCGAGCCCGTCGAGCTCGCGGTTGACCCAGATGCGCAGGGCCTGGAACGTGCGGGTGGCGGGGTCGATGCGGGAACGCCCGCGGTAGCGCGCGGCGCGGCGGACGACGGCGGCGAGCTCGGCCGTCGTCCCGATTCCCGCGCCTGCCGCCGCGGAGACGATGGCGCGGGCGATGGGCCGCGAGCGGAACTCCTCGCCGTACTCGAAGATGACGTCGGCCAGCCCCTCGGGGGTCGCCTCGGCGAGGAGGTCGGCGAGGGTGGGGCCCGCGGTCCGGTCCATGCGCATGTCCAGGGGGTCGTCGCGGCGGAAGCTGAAGCCCCGCCCCTCGGCCTCGAGCTGGACGGAGGAGCACCCGAGGTCGGCCAGCGCCCCGTCGACCCGTTCCACCCCGAGCCGGTCCAGCACGTCGTCGAGGCCGCGGTAGTCGGCGTGCACCAGCTCCACGCGGTCCTTCCAGGCGGCGAGGCGTCGGCGGGCGAGGGGCAGCACCTCGGCGTCGCGGTCGAGCCCGACGACCCGGTCCGCCCCCGCCTCGAGCAGGGCCGCCGCGTGCCCCCCGGTCCCCACCGTGCAGTCGACGACGAGGCCGCGCCCCGCCGGCTCGAGCAGGTCGACCGTCTCCGCCCGCAGGACCGGCTCGTGTAGGATCGTCGCCATCAGATGCCGTACTCCGACAGCTTCCGGGCATCGGCGTCCGTGAACGGCTCGTTCGCCATGCGCGTCGAGAAGCGCTCGTGATTCCACACGTCGAGATGGTCGAGCTGCCCCAGGACGTCCACCTCGCCCGCCATCGCCGCCGACTCGCGCAGCAGGGGGTGGATGGACACCCGGCCCTGCTTGTCGATCTCGCCGGGCTGGCCGTAGTAGTTCACGAGGTCGACGTAGCGCGCGAGCTCGGGCAGCGACGGCGGCAGCGTCGCCAGCTTGCGCTCCATCTCTTCCCACACCGGCATCGGATAGATGTTGACGACCACGCCCTCGTGCTTGCGGGAGGTCACGTACACCTGGGTGCCGTACCGGTCCTGCATGGCGGACCGGAACACCGCGGGGATCTTCAGTCGTCCCTTCTCGTCGATCTTGACCGAATAGTTCCCCCGAAGCACCACCAGACTCCACTGAGGTCCAATTAACTCCACCCAACTATAGAGAACGACCACTGCCAGTGTCAACAAGTGCCGTGAAATCCAGGACTTGCGTTTTATCTTCGCATTTCCGCTCGGCGGAGGAAGGGCGACGGGAATCATGCTGCGGGCCGGACTGACGGGGCTGCCGTCGACGGGGAAGACCACGTTGTTCCGCCTGCTGACGCAGGCGTCCGGCGAGTCGGCGCCGGCGGCGCGCCGGACGGCGTCGCAGGTGGGCGTCGCGCAGGTGCCGGACCCCCGCCTCGACCGCCTGACCTCGCTCTTCGACCCCCGGCGCCGGGTGCCGGCCACGGTCGAGCTGAGCGAGCTCACGGGCCGCGGCTCGGCCGCCGCGATGCTCGACGTGTCGGGCTTCCGCGACGCCGACGCCCTGCTCCACACGCTGCGGATGTTCCGGGACGAGCGGGTGCCGCACGCGTCGGGGAGCCTCGACCCGGCCCGGGACGCCCGGCAACTGGAGGACGAGCTGATACTGGCCGACCTCGGGGTCGCCGAGCGCCGGGTCGAGAAGATCCGTCAGGACATGAAGAAAGGTCGGAGCCGCGAGCTGGACGCGGAGCTGCGCGTCATCGACGCCTGCCGGACGGCCCTCGAGGACGGCCGGCCCCTGCGCGCGCTCGCCCTCGACGCGCCCGACGCCCGGCGGCTGCGGGGCTTCAGCTTTCTGTCCGCCAAGCCGTTGCTCGTCGTGCTCAACCTCGACGAGGCGGACGTGGCGGACCCGGAGGGGGCCATCGCGCGGGCGGGCCTCGCCGACGCCCTGTCGGGAAGCGGGATCGAGACGGTGCCCGTGTGCGCGAAGATCGAGCTGGAGATAGCGGAGCTGCCGCCCGGGGACCGGGCGGGGTTCCTCGCCGACCTCGGCCTCGCCGACTCGGGGCTCGACCGGGTGGTGCGGGCGGCCTACCGGCTGCTCGGCTACATCTCCTTCTTCACGGTGGGGAAGGACGAGTGCCGGGCGTGGTCGATCCCGCGCGGGACGGCGGCGCAGGAAGCCGCGGGCGAGATTCACAGCGACATCGCGCGGGGGTTCATCCGCGCCGAGGTCGTCCACTACGACGCGCTGACGGCCCGGGACGGCTCGCACGCCGCGTGCCGCGAGCACGGGGAGGTGCGGCTCGAGGGCAAGGACTACGTGGTCCGCGACGGCGACGTCATCAACTTCCGGTTCGCCACGTGACGGCCCGTGGTGGAACCCCGCGTTGCACTGCGCCCGGCGGGCGCCGGCGAGGTGCCGGGGCGTCCGCCCGACAAGGCGTGAGGAGAGCGCGTATCAGGCAAATGCGACACCACGGGCGGTCGAGCCCCGCCGAGCCCACGGCGGGGCGGCGCGCGGCGCCGAGGCCCGCGAGGCGCGGCCCCGCGACGCGTCCCCGACGATGACGCCCCCTACCCCGCCCGGCGACGGCCTGACCCGCGCGGCCGGCATCGTGGGCCTCGCCACCCTGACCAGCCGGGTGCTGGGGCTGGCGCGGGACCAGGCCCTCGCCTGGCGCTTCGGGGCCGGCGACCGGATGGACGCCTTCCTGGTGGCCCTGCGCATTCCCAACCTGCTGCGCGAGCTCTTCGCCGAGGGGGCGATGAACGCCGCCTTCGTGCCCGTCTTCACGCGGCGCCTGACCCGCGAGGGCCGCGAGGCGGCGTGGCGGCTGGGGGCCCGGCTCGTCAACGCCCTCGTGGTCGTCACCGGGGTCATCGCGGCGGCCGGCATGGTGTTCGCGGAGCCGCTGACCCGCCTGTTCGCGGCCGGCTACCAGGACGTCCCCGGCAAGTTCGAGCTGACCGTGCAGTTGACCCGCATCGTCCTGCCGTTCTTCACCCTGGTGGCGGTCGCGGCCGCGTTCATGGGCATGCTCAACTCGCTGCGGCGCTTCTTCGTCCCCGCGCTGTCGCCCGCCGCCTACAACGTCTGCCTCATCGCGGCCACCCTCGTCGTCGTGCCCCTGATGCCCGAGGACGGCATGGACCCCATCGCGGCGGTCGCGGCGGCGGTGCTCGCCGGCGGGGCGGGGCAGATCGCGGCGCAGTGGTGGGCGCTGCGCCGCGAGGGCTTCCGCTGGCGGCCCGTCCTCGACCCGGCCGAACGGGGCCTGCGCGAGGTCGTGGGGCTGATGGGGCCGGCGACGGTGGCGGGAGCGGCGCTGCAGGTCAACCTGCTCGTCAACACCATCCTCGCCACCGGCGAGGGCACCGGCGCCGTCACCTGGCTGACGCTGGCGTTCCGCCTGATGTATCTGCCGCTCGGGGTGCTCGGCGTGTCGATAGCGACGGTGACGCTGCCCGCGGTGTCCCGGCATGCCGCCTCCGGCGACCTCGCGGCGGTGCGGGAGACCGTGTCCCGCGGGCTGCGCCTGATGCTCGCGGTGATGGTGCCGGCGGCGGTGGGCCTCGCGGTCCTCGCGACCCCCGTCGTGCGGCTCGTCTTCGAGCACGGCGAGTTCACCGCCGCCGACACCCCGGCGACGGCGCGGGCGCTGGTGTTCTACGCCCCGGGCATCGTCGGCTACGCGGCGGTGCGGCTGACCGCCCCGGTGTTCTACGCCTTCGGCAACAGCCTCACCCCGGCCCTCGTCAGCGTCGTCACCGTCGCCCTGAACGTCGGGCTGAATCTCGTCCTCGTGCGGATCATGGGGTATCCCGGGCTCGCGCTGGGCACGGCCCTCGCGTCGTGGTTCAACGCCGGCGCCCTGCTCGTGCTGCTGCGCCGCCGGCTCGGGGGCATCGGCGCGGGCCGCCTCGCGGACCGCCTGGCGCGGACGTGCCTCGCGGCCGCGGTGAT
>JAJEFC010000126.1 GCA_022820675.1 Vicinamibacteria bacterium
GCCAGGAGTCCGCGCCGTTCTACGGCGACTCCTCGCCCGCCCGTCGTCGCCTGCGGCTCCGCCGGGCGCCCAACCAATCCTCCAGGAGTCCGCGCCGTTCTACGGCGACTCCTCGCCCGCCCGTCGTCGCCTGCGGCTCCGCCGGGCGCCCAACCAATCCTCCAGGAGTCCGCGCCGGTCTACGGCGCGGACTCCTGGCCCGCATCCTTCGCGATGAGCCGCCGCGCCTCGTCCCGGAGCCGGACGACCTCGCTCCAATCCGCGCCTCGCGGGCGTAGCGGCGGCCCGACCACGACGCGGATGCGGCCGGGCCGCAGCAGCAGGGTTCCCGCCGGGAACATGCGCCGCGTGCCGGCCAGGGCCACCGGCACCACCGGGCATCCTGCCTCGGCCGCGGCGCGGAACGCGCCGAGGCGGAACGGCAGCAGTCCCGGGGCCCGGACGAAGCGCCCCTCCGGGAACACGAACATCGACTCTCCCGCGGCCAGGGTGGCCCCGACCTCGCCGGCGCCCTCCATGCGCTGCGAGAGCCCGGTCTTCTCGATGCGCAGGTACCCGCCGCGCCGGATGATGGTCTTCAGGATCGGATAGGTCGCCAGCCGGTCCTTGGCTGCAAAGCGAACGCCGGCGGGCAGGGTGGCGAGCACCACGACGACGTCCGCGAAGCTCGCGTGGTTGGCCACGAAGACGGCCGGCCCGAGGCCGCGGAGGTGCTCGAGGCCGTCCGCGGTGACCCGGGACAGCGAGGCCGCGGCCAGCAGCCGCGCGAAGCGGCGCAGCCACCGCCGGGCGGAGCCGGGCCGACGGCTCGTGCGCACCAGGGCCCACAACGGGGGCACGAGGACGACGAGCAGGCCGACCATGTAGAGGGTGTAGGCGGATCGCAGCACGACGTCGAGGGCGCGGCTGCCGTGCCCGCGCGCCGCCTGCCAGGCCATGACCGCCCACTGGCGCGCGAGCGAGCCGGCGCCCCGCTCCAGCGTTCCCGCCCGGTACGCGTCGCGCGTCCCGCTGCGGCGCACCTTGCCGCTCGATGTCTTGAGCACGGAGCCGGGCCGGGCCAGCACGACGGTGTCGGGGGGGACTCCCAGCGCGTCGGCCACGCGGTCGAGAATCTCCCGCCGCATCCGCTCCCGCCGCTCCGGCTCGGCCGCCCGCGTCTCCGCCACCACCACCAGCCGCTCGGTTCCCAGGGCTGCGTCGGGGACCCCGAAGGCGGCGACGCAACCCTTGCGCACGCCGTCGACGGCGTCGACCACCGCCTCCGCCTCGTGCGGGTAGATGTTGCGCCCGGCCTTGATGACGATGTCCTTCCGCCGTCCCGTCAGGAACAGCTCGCCGCCGGCCAGGTAGCCGAGGTCGCCGGAGTCGAGCCACCCGTCGCCGGTGGTGACGGCCCGGGTCGCGTCGGGGTTGCGGTAGTACCCGGCCATCGTCGACGGGCCGCGGAACTGCACCCGCCCCTCGAGGCGCTCGCCGAGGGCGGCGCCGGCCTCGTCGACGATCCGCAGCTCGTGCCGCGGCAGGGCGGCGCCGCACGAGACGAACGCCAGCGCCTCGGGCCCGGCGCTCGGCTCGGCCCGGCCGGTGGCCCGGAACCCCGGAGCGACCCTATCGACGAGGGGCGGGTGGCGCCGCGGGGTCACCGCCAGCCCCACCGAGCACTCCGCGAGCCCGTAGACCGGCCGCAACGCGTCGGGCCGCAGCCCGGCCGGGGCGAAGCGCTCCGCGAATCGGGTCAGGGTGCGGGGCAGTATCGCCTCCGACCCGTTGAGGAGGATGCGGAGCGACCCGAGGTCGAGGCCCTCCATCTCCTCCGGGGCGACCTTGGCGGCGCACAGGTCGAACGCGAAGTTGGGCGCCACCGACAGGGTGGCCCGATGCTCGTGGATGGCCCGCAGCCAGCGGACCGGGCGCGACAGGAAGGACAGCGGGGACAGGATGGCGACGGGGATGCCGGTGTAGAGGCTGCCCAGCCACGCCCCGATGAGCCCCATGTCGTGATAGAGGGGCAGCCAGCTCACGGCCGCGTCGTCGGGCCGGATGGCGAGGCCGTCGCGGATGGCGCGGATGTTGGCGAGCAGGTTGGCGTGGGTCAGCAGCACCCCCTTGGGCTGGCCGGTGCTGCCCGACGTGTACTGGATGAGGGCGGGGTCGTCGCCGGTCAGCCAGCTCGCGGGCCGGTGCGGCAGGGGGCCGTCGGCGGGGGCCTCGGGCGCGAGATCCTCCAGGGTCGTCACCCCCGACAGCGTCGGGACCTGCCCTCGCAGGAGCCCCGCCAGGCGTTCCACGGCGGCGAAGGTGATGAGTAGTCGGGCGCCCGCGTTCGACAGGATGCGCCCCTGGCGCGCGGCGTAGTCGGCGATCCGGTCCGGGCGGAACGGCGGGTACACCGGGACGGGCACCGCCCCCGCGAGCAGGGTCCCGAAGAAGGCGGGGAAGAACGCCGCCTCGGTCCGCAGCATGATCGCCACCGTGTCGCGCTGGCCGATGCCGCGGGCCCGCAGCGAGGCGGCCACCGCGGCCGCGCGGCGCCACAGCCACGCGTAGGTGAGGGGCCGCTCCGGGCCGTCGTCCTCTCGCAGGTAGACGTGCGGCCGGTCCGGCGTCGCCTGCGCGTGCCACTCCAGGACGTCGACCAGGGTCTCGGCGGTGTCGG
>JAJEFC010000399.1 GCA_022820675.1 Vicinamibacteria bacterium
CCCCGCCTTCGCGGGCGCCGCCGCCGCGGGCCGCGGGCCGCAGCCGGCCCGCACCGGCGGCGACGACGCCAAGGTGCGCACGGTGCGCCGGGTGACTCCCAAGGTCGGGCGGAACGACCCGTGCCCGTGCGGCAGCGGCAAGAAGTACAAGAAGTGCCATGGGGCCTGACATGACGGCGGGCGCCGAGACCACGGCGACCCGTTTCGCCGCGACCGACATCGCGGTCGCCCTGACGTTCGACGACGTGCTGCTCGTGCCCCAGCGGTCCGAGGTGCTGCCGGCCGAGGTCGACGTCTCGACCCGGCTCACCCGGAACGTCACCCTGAACGTGCCCATCATCAGCGCCGCCATGGACACCGTCACCGAGTCGCGCCTCGCCATCGCGATGGCCCAGCTCGGCGGCATGGGGGTGATCCACAAGAACCTCCCCATCGAGGACCAGGCGGCCGAGGTCGACCGGGTCAAGCGCTCGGAGAGCGGCATGATCGTCAACCCGATCACGCTGGCGCCCTCCAACCGCATCGTCGAGGCCCTCGAGCTCATGAAGAAGTACCG
The DNA here is from genome assembly GCA_022820675.1 of Vicinamibacteria bacterium. Lineage (GTDB taxonomy): Bacteria > Acidobacteriota > Vicinamibacteria > Vicinamibacterales > UBA8438 > JAJEEA01. Next base: position 557 of record JAJEFC010000399.1, read on the forward strand.
CATCTCGGGGGTGCCGATCACCGAGGACGGCAGCACCGAGGGCCGGCTCGTCGGCATCCTCACCAACCGCGACCTGCGCTTCGAGCGCCGCATCGACCGGCCCATCGGCGAGGTCATGACGCGCAAGGACCTCATCACGGTGCCGGTCGGGACGACCCTGCAGGACGCCCGGGCCATCCTGCACCAGCACCGGGTCGAGAAGCTGCTGGTGGTCGATCAGGCGTTCCGGCTCAAGGGGCTCATCACCGTCAAGGACATCCAGAAGATGATCACCTACCCCACCGCGTCCAAGGACGAGCTGGGCCGGTTGCGGGTGGGGGCGGCGGTAGGCATCGCCAAGGACACGGTGGAGCGGTCCGAGGCCCTGGTGAACGCGGGCGCCGACGTGCTCGTCGTCGACACCGCGCACGGGCACTCCCGCGGGGTGATGGCGATGGTCGGCCAGCTTCGCGAGCGCTTCCCGAGCGTGGAGCTGGTCGCCGGCAACGTCGCCACCGCGGAGGGGACCGAGTCGCTGATCGCCCTCGGCGTCGACGGCGTGAAGGTGGGCATCGGCTCGGGGTCGATCTGCACCACCCGGGTCATCGCCGGCATCGGCATGCCGATGATCTCGGCCCTCGCCGAGTGCGGGCAGGCCGCCCGGCCCCACGGCGTCCCCGTCATCGCCGACGGCGGGGTGCGCTACTCGGGCGACATCACGAAGGCGCTGGCGGTCGGGGCCGGCGCGGTCATGATCGGGAGCCTCTTCGCCGGCACCGACGAGAGCCCCGGCGAGCTCATCCTCTACCAGGGGCGCAGCTTCAAGGAGTACCGCGGCATGGGGTCGATCGGGGCGATGCGCGCCGGGAGCCGGGACCGCTACTTCCAGGAGGACTTCGACCTCGCGAGCCCCCGCGAGGACGGCGAGAAGCTCGTGCCCGAGGGCATCGAGGGCCGGGTGCCGCACAAGGGGTCGATCGGCGCGATGATCCACCAGCTCGTCGGCGGCCTGCGCGCCGGCATGGGCTACTGCGGGTGCCCCACCATCGCCGACCTGCAGGAGAACGCCCGGATGGTGCGCATCACCCCCGCCGGCATGCGCGAGAGCCACGTGCACGACGTGGTCATCACCAAGGAAGCACCCAACTACCGCTCTGAGTAGACTGCCTGCCCCCGGCGTTCGGAGTCACTTGGCCCGAGCTCGCCCGGCAGGTCGATGACGAGTTCCCGCGAGTCGCCTCCGCGGTCGTGAATCCGGACCGAGACTGCTCCCGGGACCCGACGCGGCAGGCGGTCGGCCCATTCGATGCAGACGAGGGCGCCTCCGTCCGGCAGCTCCTCGAGCCCCAGATCGTCGGTCTCGGCCGGGCCGAGCCGGTACAGATCGACGTGCTGAACCCGCCCGCCGCCGTACGCCTGGACGATGGTGAACGTCGGGCTGCTGACCTCGTCGGGGTCGATGCCCACGCCCTCCACGAAGCCCCGCACGAACGCGGTCTTGCCGGCGCCGAGGTCGCCGAACAGCATGACCACGGCGCCGGGCGGCAGCCGCCGGGCCAGGTCGGCGGCGATGTCCGCCGTCTGGCGTTCGGAGTGACTCTGGTAGCGCGTGTCCACTGGTGTCCTCGTCCCGAAAGCAAGCGTCAGAGGGGCCGGCGCTCCGGCTCCTGGTCGTGCCGGCCGACCTCGCCATCCTCCAGGGCGACCAGGGCGTGCCCGAGCCGGTGCGCGAGATCGGTGGCGATGAGGCCCGCATGACCCTGCTCGGCCGCCGCGAGGTCGCCGGCGAGCCCGTGCAGGCACACCCCCAGCCCGCACGCGGCCTCGATGTCCCGCAACTGCGCGATCCACGCGGCGAGGACCCCGGTGAGCACGTCGCCGGCGCCGCCGGTGGCCATCCCCGGGTTGCCGGTCACGTTGATCCACACCGCTCCCGCCGGGGTCGCCACCAGGGTCCGCGGCCCCTTCAGGACGACGAAGACGCCCTGCTCCACCGCAAGGTCCCGGGCGACGTCGAGGCGATGCGCGGCCACGTGGTCGGCCGGCCGGCCGATGAGGCGCCCCATTTCGCCGGCGTGCGGGGTGAGAACCAGCCCGCGGTCGGGACGCCCCCGGAGGCCGGCGCAGTCGCCGGCGAACACGTTCAGGGCGTCGGCGTCGAGCACCATGGGGACCGGCGCGCGGTCCACCAGGTCGCGTACGAAGCGAGAGACTCCGGCTCCCTGCCCGAGGCCGGGCCCGACCGCCAGCACGTCGCACCGCTCGGCGACCGCGGCGTCGACCGCCTCGGCCCGGACCAGGCCCTCGCCGTCGTCGTCGAGCCCCAGGGTCATGTACTCGGGCGCCAGCGCCGCCACGGAGGGCTGACAGGCGCGCGGCGTCGCCACCGTCACCAGGCCCGCCCCCGAGCGCAGGGCGCCGACGGCGGCGAGGCCGGCGGCGCCGGTCTTGCCCGTCGAGCCGGCGACGACGAGCACCCGCCCGTAGTCTCCCTTGTGGCTGTCCCGGCGTCGGCGCGGGATCCGCTCCCGAGCCCAGGCCCGGGTGACGACGGTGACGTGCGGTCCCGCCAGCTCGCCCACGACCATCGCCGGAATCCCGATGTCGGCGACCAGTACAGTGCCGGCCCGGGCCGCGGCGGGGTCCAGCAGCAGCGGCAGCTTCGGTGCGCCGAGCGTCACCGTGAGGGCGGCGGCGGCCGCTTCCCCGATCAGCTCCGGCGTATCCGCCGACAGGCCGGACGGGAGGTCGATAGACGCCGCCGGAACGTCCGAGGCGTTGAGGCCGCGGACGACGGTTCGCCAGTGTCCGGCCAGCGGCCGCGTCAGGCCGGTGCCGAACAGGGCGTCGACCACCAGATCGCATCCGTCGATATCCGCCCGCGCCGCTTCCCACGCCGAGGCGCTCGAAGCGTCGATGACCGGCACCCCCGCCCGCCGGAGGGCCGACAGGTTGACCCCGGCGTCTCCCCCGACGTCCGCCGCCGGCGCGGCCAGGTACACCCGCACGGCGGCGCCGCGGGCGGCCAGCAGGCGCGCCGCGACGAACCCGTCGCCGCCGTTGTTCCCCTTCCCGCACACCACCGCGATGCGGCGGTCCGCGCCGAGCGGCCAACGCGACTCCAGGGCGGCGACGACCTGCCGGCCGGCCGCCTCCATCAGCGCCAGCGACGGCACTCCGAGATCGGAGATCGTCCGCCGGTCCGCGTCACGCATCTGGACGGTGTTCAGCACCCGCATCCTGCTCCGCCGTATCAGTGGTCGCGCGACCGCGTGCCCGCGCTCCGCCCGTCACCGAGGCCCTGCGCGTATGGTACCGTGGACGGCGTGAATCCGAACCCTGTCGACGCGCCCACCGCCCCCGCCGGCATCGCCGAGGCCACCGTGAACGTGAACGGCGTCGTGACCTCCGGCGATCGGGCCGTGGTCTCGGTCTTCGACCACGGCTTCCTCTATGGCGACGGTGTCTACGAGACCCTGCGCACCTACAACCGGCGGCCCTTCCTGCCCGACCGGCACCTCGCCCGGCTCCGCGCCTCGGCCGCGCGGCTGTCTCTGGAGGTCCCGCCGTCGGACGCGGAGCTCGAGTCCCGCCTGCGCGACACCATGCGGGCCGTCCATCCGCAGGGCGAGGTGATGCTGCGGATCCTCGTCACGCGGGGGGTGGGCGACCTCGGCTACGACCCCGCCGTGTGCCGCACGCCGACGGTCGTCATCATCGCCCGCCCCCACCGCGAGTCGCCCGAACGCGTGCAGCGCGACGGCGTGCGGCTGGTCGTGGCCAGCGTCGTGCGCAACCACCCCCGCAGCGTCGACCCCGTCATCAAGTCGAACAACCTGCTGAACAACGTGCTGGCCATGCAGGAGGCGGTGCGCGCGGGCGCCTACGAGGCGATTCTGTTGAACCACCGGGGAGAGCTCGCCGAGTGCTCGCAGTCGAACCTGTTCGTGGTGCGCGACGGCGTCGTCCTGACCCCGCCGCTCGACGCCGGGCTGCTCGAAGGGGTGACGCGCAACCTGCTCTTCGAGGTGGGTGCAGAGGTCGGGCTGGCGGTCCGGGAAGCCGTCCTCCGAGAGTCGGACCTCCCGGACGTCGACGAGCTCTTCATCACCAGCACCACCCGCGAGGTGGTCCCCGTGGTGGAGGTCGGCAGCCGGACGATCGGGTCCGGCTCGCCGGGCCCCGTGGCCCGACGCCTGCTGCGGCGGCTGCGCGAGAGGGCCGACCGTCTCACCCGCGCGGCGGACTGATCCCGCCACGCACCGGCCGACCCGTTCCAGGGGCGGTATCCGGCCACCTCCACGACCGACGTAACCGGCCGGCGACTGTAGCTCGAGCGGAGCGCGCGGGACCCCCCGCCCGGCCGCCTGCCGCCACCGCCGCGCCGGGTCACTCCTGATAGGCCTCCACGGGCGGGCAGGCGCAGACGAGGTTGCGGTCGCCGTGGGCGTCGTCGATGCGTCCCACCGCCGGCCAGAACTTGTTCTCGCGGACGAACGGCAGCGGGTAGACCGCCTGCTCCCGCGTATAGGGGTGGGACCAGGCGTCGGCGGTGGCCTCGGCCGCGGTGTGGGGGGCGTTCTTCAGCACGTTGTCGGCGGGGTCGGCGGCGCCGTCCACGATGGCCCGTATCTCGCCGCGGATGGCGATGAGCGCGTCGCAGAACCGGTCGAGCTCCTCGCGCGGCTCGCTCTCGGTCGGCTCCACCATCATCGTGCCCGGCACCGGGAACGAGACCGTCGGGGCGTGGAACCCGTAGTCGATGAGGCGCTTCGCGACGTCGATCTCGTTGAGACCGTGGCGCCGCAACGCCCGCAGATCGAGGATCAGCTCGTGCGCGACCCGCCCGTTGTCGCGGGCGTACAGCACGTCGTAGTGCGAGGCGAGGCGCGCCTTGACGTAGTTGGCGCCGAGTATCGCGGCCGCGGTGGCCCGCCGCATGCCGTCCGGCCCGAGCATCCGGACGTAGCCGTGCGAGATGAGGAGAATGCTGGCGCTCCCCCACGGCGCCGCCGAGATCGCGGGAATCGCCCGCTCGCCGCCGACCGGCACCAGCGGATGCCCGGGCAGATACGGCGCGAGGTGCTCCGCGCAGGCGATCGGCCCCATGCCGGGTCCGCCGCCGCCATGGGGAATCGCGAACGTCTTGTGCAGGTTGATATGGCAGACGTCGGCGCCGATCGCGGCGGGGCTGGTCACCCCGACCTGGGCGTTCAGGTTCGCCCCGTCCATGTACACCTGACCGCCGGCGTCGTGGACGACGTTGCAGATATCGCGGATGGCGTCCTCGAAGACCCCGTGCGTGGACGGGTACGTGATCATCAGGCCGCACAGGGCGTCGCGGTGCTCCGCCGCCTTGACGCGCAAGTCGTCGAGGTCGACGTTGCCGCCGTCGTCGCAGGCCACCACCACGACCCGCATCCCCGCCATGGTCGCAGTCGCCGGGTTCGTGCCGTGGGCGGACGCCGGAATCAGGACCACGTCGCGGCCGCCGCCCCCTTGGTCGCGGTGCCAGGCGCGAATGACCATGAGCCCCGCGAACTCCCCCTGCGCCCCCGAGTTCGGCTGCAGCGACACCGCCGGCAGCCCGGTGATGGCGGCCAGCGCCGCCTCGAGCTCGCTGAAGACGGTGCGGTAGCCCTCGGCCGTCTCCACTGGCGCGAACGGATGGACGGCGGCGAACGCCGGCCAGCTCACGGCGCGTATCTCGGAAGCCGCGGTCAGCTTCATCGTGCAGGAGCCGAGGGGGATCATCGAGGTGTCGAGGCCCAGATCGCGCCGCTCGAGCTGCTTCAGATAGCGCATCAGTTGGGTCTCCGACCGGTGCCGGTGGAAGACCGGGTGGGTCAGATACGCCGACGTGCGCACGAGGGGCTCGGGCCAGTCGGGGGTCGCCTCCTCCTCCGACACCGCCGCGGCCCTGGGGTCGGGCGGCGGGGCCGGCCGGCCCAGGGCGCCGGCGACGAGCGACAGGATGCGGGCCACGTCGCCCGGGGTCGTGGTCTCGTCGAGGGCGAAGCCCACCGCGCCGTCGCCGCGGTACCGGAAGTGCATGCCGTCGGCGGCGGCCCGGGCCCGCAGGCGCCCCGCCGCCTCGCCGGGCAGCGGCGCGGTGACGGTGTCGAAGAAGTGCGGGTGCGCGGGCGCGAGGCCCAGCTCGCGCAGGCCGTCGGCCAGCCGCCGGGCCAGCCCGTGCACGCGGGCGGCGATGGCGCGCAGACCGTCCGGGCCGTGGTAGACCGCGTAGAAGCCGGCGAGGTTGGCGAGCAGGGCCTGGGCGGTGCAGATGTTCGACGTCGCGCGGTCGCGCCGGATGTGCTGCTCGCGGGTCTGCAGCGCCATCCGATGGGCGGGGCGGCCGTGCCGGTCGACCGACAGCCCGATGATGCGTCCCGGCACCTGCCTGACGAGGTCGTCGCGGGTGGCGAAGAACGCCGCGTGCGGCCCGCCGTAGCCCATCGGCACGCCGAACCGCTGCGAGTTGCCCACCACCACGTCCGCCCCGCTCTCGCCGGGCGGCGCCATCAGCGTCAGGGCCAGCAGGTCGGTGCAGACGGCGGCCAGCGCCCCCGCCTCGTGGGCGCGCGCCACCACCTCGGCCACCGGGAGCACCGCGCCGTCCTCGCCCGGGGTCTGGAGCAGCACGCCGAAGACGCTCGCGTCGAACCGCATCGCCGCGGGGTCGCCCACCTCGACCGCGATGCCCAGCGGCTCGGCCCGGCCCCGCACCACGTCGATGGTCTGGGGAAAGCAGTGCCGCGACACCAGCAGCCGGTCCGCGCCCGGCGCGGTGCGCGCGCGGACGCGGTGCATCATCGCCATCGCCTCCGCCGCCGCCGTCGCCTCGTCGAGCAGCGAGGCGTTCGCCACCGGCATCCCGGTCAGGTCGCCCACCATCGTCTGGTAGTTCAACAGGGCCTCGAGGCGCCCCTGCGCCACCTCCGCCTGGTACGGCGTGTAGGGGGTGTACCAACCGGGGTTCTCGAACACGTTGCGCAGGATGACGCTCGGGGTGATGCAGCCGTAGTACCCGAGGCCGATATGGGCCCGGCCGGGACGGTTCCGGGCCGCGATGTCGCGCAGGCGGGCCAGGTACTCGGCCTCGGTCTCCGGCCCCGGCGTCTCCAGGGGGGCGTCCAGCCGGATGTCGGCAGGCAACGCCTCGTCGACGAGGGCGTCGAGCGAGGCGGCGCCCACCGCCGCGAGCATCGCCTCGACATCGTCGGGACGGGGGCCGATGTGTCGCTCGGAGAACCGGTCGGCTCGTGGGTGGGTCACGCCGCGTCCGCCTATTTCACCAGCTCGGCATAGGCGGCCGAGTCGAGGAGCCCGGACGCGGCGGCGGGGTCGGTCAGCTCGATCGCCATCATCCAGGTGCCGTGGGGGTCGGCGTTAACCGTCTCGGGCGCCGTCGCGAGCGCCGCGTTGACCTCGGTGACCCGGCCGGCCAGGGGGCAGTAGAGGTCGGACACCGCCTTCACCGACTCGATCGACCCGAACTGGGCCCCCTGCTCGAGCTGCCGCCCCACCTCGGGCAGCTCGACGTACACCACGTCGCCGAGCTGGGCCTGCGCGTAGTCGGTGATGCCGACCCGGGCCGTCGTCCCCGAGATCAGGATCCACTCGTGGTCCTTGGTGTAGAGCCGGTCAGTCGGATACATGGCTGCTCATCTCGGGCGCTTGTAGAACGGCAACGGCACGACGCGGGCCGGCACTCGGCGGCCGCGGACGTCCACCTCGTACTCGGTGCCGGGGGCGGCGCCCGCGGCGGGGACGTAGGCGAGGGCGACGGCCTTCTCGAGGAACGGCGTTCGGGTGCCGCTGGTCACCCGGCCCACCCGCTCGCCGCCCGCGTGGACGCCGTAGCCGTGCCGCGCGATGCCCGGCCCGGTCATCTCGAGTCCCACGAGCTTCCGGTCGACGCCGACCTCGCGCTGCCTCACGAGCGCGTCGCGCCCGATGAAGTCGGGCTTGTCCCAGCCCACGATCCAGCCGAGGCCGGCCTCGAGGACCGTCGTCGTGCCGTCGATGTCCTGGCCGCTGAGCCGCATCGCCGCCTCGAGGCGCAACGTGTCGCGGGCGCCCAGCCCCGCCGGCTGCAACCCATGATGTCGGCCGGCCGACATCAGCGCCGTCCACAGCCGGTCGGCCGTCTGCGGGGCCACGAACAGCTCCAGCCCGTCCTCGCCGGTGTAGCCGGTGCGCGAGAGGGTCGCGCGGATGCCCGACACCTCGCCGGTCGCGAAGCGGTAGTACCGGATGGCCGCGAGATCGATGTCGGTCAGCGGCTGCACGACGTCGAGGGCCCGGGGCCCCTGCACGGCGATCAGGGCGTAGCGCGAGCTGGTGTTCACGGCCACCGCGTCGCCGACGCCGGCGATGTGGTCGCGAATCCACTCGAAGCCGGCCGCGATGTTGGCGGCGTTGACCACCAGCATGAAGTGGTCGCCGGCCAGCCGGTACACCAGCAAATCGTCGACGAAGGTGCCCTTGGCCGTCGCCAGCGCCGAGTACTGGGCCTGGCCGACCTCGAGGCGGCTCGCGTCGTTGGTCGAGATCCGCTGCACGGCGGCGAGGGCGTCCGCCCCGGCGATCTCGATCTCGCCCATGTGGCTGACGTCGAACAGCCCCGCCGCCCGCCGCACCGCCAAGTGCTCCTCGGTGATGCCGGCGTACTGGAGGGGCATCTCCCACCCCGCGAACGGCACCATCTTCGCGCCGAGGGCGACGTGACGGCCGTGCAGGGGCGTCTTGAAGCGGGCGGAAGCCGAGGCGTCGGTCATGACACGGTAGAGTCGGCCGTGGCGGGCGGTCCGTGCCGGGAGCGCCGACTTGCGGAAAGGACCGGCTGCGGGACATGGCCGCGACCAGCCGCCAGGACGCCGGAAGGCCCGTAGCCGCGCATGTCGGGGGCGATGACCTGCAGGCCCATCGCAGGATACGAACCTGATAGAACGTACTATGGGACCCGCGGGGGGTCAAGGCGTAGCCGCTTCCCCGCCGAATCCCGTCCCGGGCCGCTTCCTGACCGAATACGAGGCGTGCCACCTCGGTGGCCCGCACGGCGGATGCGCCCGCCCCTTCGCAGACACAGCCTTCCGAGCAGGCTTGGCGAGCGTCGACCCCCGTGCGCCGCGCGGGGCGGCGAGGCGCCCCCTCGGGACGGATGCGGTCGCGCTCTCGCCGGGCTCCAGCTTCCGAGCGGCCTTCCCGAGCGCCGACGCCCGTACACCGGGCGGGCCGACTCGACGGTCCTCAGGACGGATGACGCAGGTACGATTGCAGCGTGTGGTAGCTGATGCCGAGCACCTCGCACGTGCGCCGCTTGTTGCGGCCGCAGCGCTCGAGCATCAGGCGAGCATAGCGGCTGCCCCACGCGCGCATCGATTCGGCCCGGGTGATGGACGGCTGAAGCAGCTCCGCGTAGTCGCGGGTCAGCTCGGCCGGCAGATCCTGCAGGCCGATGGTATCCTCGGTCGCGAGGGCCAGGGCCCGCTCGACGACCCGCTGCAGCTCCCGGACGTTCCCGGGCCAGTCGTGAGTGCGGAGGGCGTCGGCGGCGCTCTCCGACAAGGCCAGGCGGCGCAGCCCGTCGTGCCGGGCGAGAAAGTGCTCGGCCAGCGAGATGACGTCCTCGCGCCGGTGTCGAAGCGGCGGAACGTCGAGCTCGACCCCGGCGAGACGGTAGTAGAGGTCGGTGCGAAAGCGCCCTTCCTCGGCCAGTCGCCGCAACCGCTGGTTCGTCGCCACCACGATGCGGATGTCCACGGCACGGGCCCCGTTGCCGCCGACCCGCTCGACGGACAGCTCCTGAATGGCGCGCAGCAGCTTGGCCTGCGCGGCCGGCGAGAGATCGGCGACCTCGTCGAGGAAAAGCGTGCCCTGGTCGGCGAGCTCGAACTTGCCGCGGCGGGCTCGCACGCCGGTCGCGACCCGGTCCTCGATGCCGAACAGCTCGGCTTCCAGCAGCGTCTCGACGAGGGCGGCGCAGTTCACGGCGACGAAGGGTCCCTGGCGCCGACGACTCTGCTCGTGCACCTGTCGCGCCACCAGCTCCTTGCCGGAACCGCACTCGCCCTCGATGAGGATCGTGAAGTCGGTCGCCGCCACCCGCTCGATCTGTTGCCGCAATCGGCGCATCGGCGCACTCGATCCGACCAGGGGCGCCGCCGGCTCGGGCGGCTGGCCCGGCGGCGGCTGGTTCCGCCAGGCGATGAGCAGACCGACCACCCGGGCCGCCTGGCGCAATGCCTGGCGATCCCGCGTGTCGAGCGCGAAGCCGGGGTCGACGCTCACCTCCAACGCGAGGTCCGCGCGCGAGGCGACAGGGACGGGGAACCTCAGCGAGGAGACAGCCGGACCCTCCCGCGCGACCAGCGGCGGGGCGGGAGCCGCCGTCAGCCGCGCATCCCGAATCGGCACCAGGCGCTCGACGGCCGCCGGCACCGCGGCCTCCAGCACGCCGATCTTCGGACCGCCGACGATCCGGGACTCGAGTACGGCGAGGAACTCCGAGAACCGTTGGCCGTGATCGAGGGAGGCGTCGCGGTGAACGACCGGATTCGGACACGACATCGACAGGTCAGCCATGGCAAGAGCGCGCGTCGCGATGCAGGGCCACGAAGGCTCCGGGATGAACGTGGAACGCACGGCGTACCGGTCACCGTGCGAGTAAACGCACGAATGATATGCAAGTCACACGAGAACATCAACGTGCGTGCACGTACGCCCCGTTTCCGGCCGCGCCGAAGGGTCGAGTCCACCGCGGTCGGTCGACGTCAGGCCCGTTCCGACAGGTCGATCGCCCGGTCGAACCGCAGCGCTCCCCGGTAGAGGATGCCGCGGTCCGGCAGGATGCTGGACACCCAGGCCCGCAGGACTCCGGCGGGCGCCCGCAACTCGCCGTCGCGCGTCTTCAACAGGAGGACGGTCTTCATCCCCGGGCGCAGCCGGGTCGCGGTCTCCACCAGCGCGCCGCCGGGCGACAGGTCCGCCAGCACCGCTTCGAGACCGGGCTGCAGGCGCGCCGCCCGCAGCCACGCGAGATTGCCGGCGGGGCGGCGAACGTGCCGCCGCCGTTCGGCGCGCCCGCCCGTCATCGAGTCACCCATGTCGCCGTGTCCTCGTCGAACTCGAGAATGCGGATTCGTCCGGTCGCGCCCAGCAGCCGCACCGCCAACTGCCGCCCCGACCGGTGGTGCAGATACAGCGTGCCGCTCGTTGCGGTGCCCAACGGGTTGAACGTCAGGCCGTCGGCCGCGCCGAACCGAATCGGGTCCGAACCGGCCCGGAGATTCTCGCGACCTGCGATTCCCGTCACGTCGGCTGCGATGCCGATGCGAACGCCGGGAAACCGGTCGCCGATGCGTTCGAAGTCGGTCAGCCGCACGTCCACCCCGCTTCGGACGTCCCGCGCCCGGAGGCCGTCACCGTCGCCGTCCGCGTAGACGGCGTACCGGTAGCCGTCGCCCTCGCGCTCGAACCGCAGCCCGACGTGGACCGACTGCGTCACCGCCCGCACCCGGATCGACCGGGCCAGGGCCGCGACGTGGCGTGCGGCCCCGGCGGCGCGCATGCCGTCGAGCCCCGACCGCATCGACGGCAGCGCGAGGGCGGCCGAGGCCCCGAGCAACAACAAGACCACCGCGGCCTCGATCAGCGTGAACCCTTCCGGGTGAGCGCACTCTCGGGCACGGGCCGTGTCCGGCTCGCGCTTCCGGGGGCCCGGCGCGCCCCGGAGGCAATGCTCCGGGGCGCGCCCGCCCTGGCGACTACGGACGCCGGTCGGCATCGGGCTCGGGCCCGGGCTCGGGTGCGGCGACGCTCACCAGCGGCTTCAGCCTGAGAAAGGTGCGCTCGCCGATGCCGCGCACGTCAATCAGGTCTTCGATCCTCTCGAAGCCGCCATGTTCGCGGCGATACTCGAGGATTCGCTCGGCGGTCCTCGGCCCGACCCCCGGGAGCGTATCGAGCTCCATCGCCGTCGCCGTATTGAGGTCGATCAGCTCCGACTGCGCGCGCGGCGCCTCGGGCGGCGCCGCCTCCTGAACCTGGGCCGCCTGAACCTGGGCCGCGCCCGAGTGACCGGCGCACACGGCCAGAACCACTGCCAGACCCCACAGAACTCGTCGCATCGTCTTCTCTCCTGGTGAAAGGGACTCGATGGCCACCCGCCTCTCGTCGTCGGGCGCGGTGACCGGCTCACGACCCCGCCGCCGGTGCGGCGACCCAAGGAAACCTGGTCGGGCACGCGGGCCGTCGCGTGGCGGCGGGGACCCTGACAGTGAGCAAGAACCCGGCCGATGTGCCATCGCACGGTCACGATGCGGGCAAGTGCCGCGTTTTCAGCAGCTTGCGGCCAGAAGCACGAGACGGAGGGCGCGCGCCGCAACGGCTCGCGTGTCGGAAAGGCAACCGCCGTTCCACTTCGGTGCCCGTTGCCCCGGCCCCGGGCCGTCAACCGCGGATGCGGAACGGACATCCGGAGTTGACGCTGTCGTGCACCCCGTGCACCCGTGACGTTTTACCCGGGCGGCCAAGTGGCGTATACTGAAGTGTTCCATGAAGTCCCAGGTCGGTACCGTGGCTACTGACCAGGACGACCCGTGCATACCCCCGCGTCCCCATCGTCCAGAGGCCTAGGATTCAGCCCTTTCAAGGCTGAGACACGGGTTCGAATCCCGTTGGGGACGCCAATCCTGCCCTTGGCGGTCTGTCCCCGCACACTCCCGGTTCACCGAGACGCCCCGGACGCCGGATACCCGCAGCAGACCCTCCTGCCTCCCAGGGGTGCGGGCTGGAACGGGCCCGGAACGGGCGCCGCCCTGATGTCGAGCGTGGTAGCATGTCTCGGTGGGGTTCTTCAAGAAGCTCAACGAGCTCTCGCCAGCGCTGACGCTTCTGGTCGTCACCGCCGGTTTCGCCGTGACGATCGGGGGAATCGTATGGGGCGCCGGCCGGTGGAGCGCCCAACTCGAAGCCGTCCGGGATGACGTGCAGGGACTCCATCGAACCGTGGAGACGCTGCAGGCGGATGTGCGGTCGGTGCAGGAAACGCTGCAGGCGGATGTGCGGTCGGTGCAGGAGACACTGCAGGCGGACGTGCGGTCGGTGCAGGAGACGCTGCAGGCGGACGTGCGGTCGGTGCAGGAGACGCTACCGCACATGGTGTCCTGCATGATCGACTTGCAGCGATTCTCCAGGAACCTCGACGCGGCGGGGGACGCGCGGCTTCCCCTGCCGGCAAGTTGTGAACACGCTCTCGTGCGAACGACGCCCGAGCAGGGCGATTGAGCCCGTTGCCCGCGGGTTCGTTCGAGGGATGATCCCACGCCAGCAACCCGATAGCCTCGAGGGGTTACGGAGATTGCCCTGATCCCGTGGGGACGTCGACCTCCCCCATGAGACACGGAATCGCGCCAGCCCTGCTGACGGCCGCCCTCTCCGGAATCCTGGCGCCGGCCGCGGCCTCCGGCCAGACGGCCTCGGGCGCCACCGCTCCCCCGCCGGACGCCGCCCCCCTCGCCCTGACCCCGGCCGAGTACAACAACACCGTCGCCGACCTCTTCGGCTTTCCCCGGGACGGCGACCGCTGGCCGGCGCGGCCCGCCCTCGCCGACCGCATCAGCCCCCGGCGAGAGCCGAGCAAGGGCGTCTTCACGGCCCCGCCGCCCCCGCCGGTGTGGCCCTGGCGCTTCCCGGCCGAGACCGGCTCCGAGGGCTTCGAGGGCATCGCCGAGGGGCAGGCGCCCTCGTCCTACCAGGTCGAAGAGCTGCACCTGGCGGCCATGCACTTCGCGTCGTTCGCCCTCGTGTCGCCGACGTTCTTCGCTTGCGACGCGTGGGGCGCGCTGCCCGCGGCCGAGCAGGCCGCGTGCGCGTGGGCGAGCCTCGGGCGCTTCGCCCGGCGGGCCTACCGCCGGCCCCTCGACCCCGGCGAGCGCCGGCGCCTGGAGGCGTTCTGGCGGGCCAACGCGGCCGCCGGCCCCCTCGACGAGGCGGTCGCCCTGACGGTGGCGGGCATCCTGCAGACGCCGACATTTCACTTCCGCATCGAGCCCCGGCGCGGTCCCGAGGCCGCCGCCTCGCCCCTCAGCCGGTGGGAGCTGGCGTCGCGCCTCTCCTACTTCCTCTGGGACTCGATGCCCGACGAGGCGCTGTTCGCGGCAGCCGAGGCGGGCGGGCTCGACATCCGGGCCGGCATCAAGGCCCAGGCCCGGCGGATGCTCGACGACCCCAGGGCCCGGCCCGCCGTCGTGCGCTTCCACCACCAGTGGCTCGGCACCGGCGACGTGCTGCTCGTGGCGCCCGCCCGACGGGCGTTCGGCCCGCTGTTCGGCCTCGAGCCCCGGCTCGCCACCGCGCGGGACGACGACGTGGAATGGCCGGCCGTCATGGGCCCGGTGCGCCACTCGATGAAGCTCGAGACGGAGCTGTTCGTCGAGCGGACCGTCTTCGACGGCGCCGGCACGTTCACGGCGCTGATGACCGACCACCGCGGCTACATGTCGGACGCGACGGCCCCCATCTACGGCGACGGCGCCGAGCGCGCCAAGGGCCCCGAGGTCACCCGGACCATCGATCTCGTGGTCGCCTCCATCGGGCGGCGGAAGCCGCTGACCCTGTATCCGGCCAGCTTCGCCGCCGACGAGCGGGCGGGGGTGCTGACCCTCCCGTCGGTCCTCGCCCTCGGCGCCTACGCGGTGCAGCCGGGGCCCATCCCGCGCGGGGTGCGGGTGCTCGAGCGGCTCGCCTGCATGCACCTCGGCACGCCGGTGCAGGGGGCGGAGACGGCGCTGCCCCCCGACACCCTGACGGCCGAGAGCACCAACCGCGAGCGCACCGCCGCCGCCACCCGGCCGGGGACGTGCAACACCTGCCACCGGACCATCAACCCGCCGGGGTTCGCCTTCGAGCACTACGACGCCATCGGCCGGTGGCGCTCGCACGACAACGGCCAGCCCGTCGACGCGAGCGGCTCGCTCACCTTGGCCGGCGGGGAGCGCATCGCGTTCGCCGACGGCGTCGACTTCGCACGGCAGCTCGCGGCGAGCGGCCGCGTGCGCGACTGCTACGTGCTGCGCTGGACGGGCTACGCCCTCGGCGAGCGGATCGACGCGGCCGCGCCGGGGCTCGGCGCGCTGCAGGCGCGGTTCCGCGCCGACGACTCCATCGAGGAGCTGCTGGTGTCGATTGCCGGCAGCGACCTCTTCCGCCGGCGGCCGGGCGCCGGCGCGACGGGAGGCCACGAATGATCTCGCGACGACGCGTGCTGCGGATGGGCGGGCTGACCGCCCTCGGCGCGGCGATCCCCGACGCCGCCCTGCGGGCTTTCACGCCCGAGGCGGGGCCGGTCCGGCGCCTCGTCGTCATCAGCCACTGCCACGGCTGGCCCTACGAGGGCTGGCGCATGCAGCCCCCGGGCCGGTCCGCGGACGAGCCGTGGACGCTCGACCTCGCGCCCCTCGCCGCCGGCGACCTCAGCCGCGCCCTGGCCCCGCTCCACCCCCACCGGCGGCGCGTGCTCGCGCTCGACGGCCTGTCGCTGGCCACCGC
>JAJEFC010000340.1 GCA_022820675.1 Vicinamibacteria bacterium
CGCCGGGGCTCCAGCGCCTCCACCGCGCGATAGGCGTCGCCGAGCTGTGTCCGGGTCGCCTCGTGCATGCGGCTCAGGTCGGGCAGCGTGCACGCCGCGGGAGTCGCTTCATCCTCCTGCGCCTGTCCCGGCGCGGCCGGCCGTGCGGCGGCCGCCGAGGCCGCGCCCAGGACGAGCGCAACGCCGATGGCGTGCACCAGACCGGCTCGGGTGACGACACCCTCGGAACCAGGCCGGAAAGTGCAGCGCATGCCTTCAATTATCCGCGCGGGGCAGCGGTTCCTTCAAGCCGCGGACGTCGGGGGGGTGCACGTCAGCATTGTTGGGACCGGCATGCGCTGGACCATCGCAGAGGCCGACGCCGACATCGCGCTGCACGGCCGGAAGCTCCGCGGCTGCTTCGAGACTTCCGGGAACGAAGAGCCGCCAAGGCAGCCTCAGGCTCTCCAACAAATCTGACGTGCACCCACGTCGGGGGCCAACGGAGGCGGGGTGGTTTCGTGCCATGCCCGTTTCCGGGATGTTCGACACGCATGCGATTGCCCGCGCGTCGACCGATGCGGGCGCAGACCCCAAGCTCGCCGACGCCATCTCACCGATGCCGTGAAGTAGGCGGCCGACCATGGCGATCACGTGACCCGCGGCGTGCTCCGCGCCGAGCTCAGAGAGCCTGGAAGCGAGCCTCACCCGGCGGGCGCGCGGAATCGCCGGCATCACGTAGCGGCCCTTCGTCTGCTCGGATACACCTCGTCCCGGCCGGCGTCGGATGCAGCCGGAGTAACAGGGTCGTCTCAACGCTCACTCCGCGGGCCGCCCCGTTCCCTCGACCAGGGTCGTCCATCGGTCGACGGCGACGTCAACCCACTCCTCGACCCCACCGTCCGGCCAGATCACGCGGATCCGGTCGACGGCGGCGGCGGGGCCCAAGCCGACGAGCACGCGGGGATCGTTGGCCGAGACGTAGCTGCCGTCGGTGCGCGCGCGCCGCCACAGCGGCGGCCCCGCGTCGCGGAACACCGCGAGCCGGGCCCCCAGCAGGTCCCGGCCCGAGGCGCCGACCAGCCGCAGCCCGACCCACCGGTTGCCGCCGGCCACCTCGTTGATCAACAAACGCACCGGCCCGTTGTTGTTCGTCAGCAGCACGTCGACGTCGCCGTCGTTGTCGACGTCGCCGAACGCGGTGCCGCGGCTGACCTCGGAGAGCTCGAAGACCGCGCCGGCCTCGCCGCTCACCTCGGCGAAGCGGCCGTTCCCGAGGTTGCGGAAGAGCTGGTTTCGCTGGTGCAGGGGAAACGGGTCGTTCACCCGCGCGAGGGCCTCCATGGTCCGGATCTCGCCGTTCGCGACGATGAGATCGAGCCAGCCGTCGTTGTCGAAGTCGAACCACCCGGTGCCGAACCCGGTGAACGGCAGGCTGGGGGGACCGAGGCCGACCCGCACCGTCCGGTCCTCGAAGAGCCCCAGGCCGTCGTTGACGTAGAGGGTGTTCGTCTCGGTGGCGATGTGGGTCATGAACAGGTCGTCGTCGCCGTCGGCGTCGAAGTCGCCGGCGTCGACCCCCATGCTCCCCTCCGGCCGCCCGTCGCGGTTGACCGCCGCCCCCGCCAGCCACGCCATGTCCTCGAACGTGCCGTCGCGCCGGTTCATCCAGAGCTGGTTGGGCTCGCCGTCGTTGGCGACGTAGAAGTCGGTCCACCCGTCGCCGTCGAGGTCGGCCGCCACCACCCCGAGGGCGGGGCCGAACTCGCCGCCGCGCAACGCCTCGAGGCTGATGTCGGCGAACGTGCCGTCGCCGTTGTTGCGGTACAGCCGGTCGGGCACCGGCGGGTAGCGGTTGGGCCCGCAGTAGTCCTTCTCGCCGGTGCGGCTGAAGCACTCGAGGTCGTCGTCGAGGCGCGGGTCCACGTAGTTGGCCACGTAGAGGTCGAGCCGGCCGTCGCGGTCGAAGTCGGCGAACGACGCGGCCGCCGTCCACCGCGCGTCGTTCACGCCGGCCTGCGCGGTGACGTCGGCGAACGTCCCGTCGCCGTTGTTACGGAACAGGTGGTTGTCGCGGAGCCCGATGCGGTAGAGGTCGATCCGGCCGTCGCCGTCGTAGTCGCCGGTCGCCGCCCCCATGCCGTAGGACGCCACGTCGAGGCCGCTCCCCGCGGTGACGTCGGTGAAGCGCAGGGTGCGGGTGCCGTCGGCGTGAATCTCCAGGTCGTTGCGATACAGCCGGTCGGTGAGGGGCCGTCCCGCCGGCGGCGCCACCAGCGACTGCTCCAGCGTCCGGCCGGGACCCAGCATCTGGCCCTGGACGAGGTAGACGTCGAGGTCACCGTCGTCGTCGAAATCGAGGAGGGCCCCGCCCGGCCCCATGATCTCGGCCGAGTAGTACTCCCCCGACATGCCGTTGAAGTGGACGAAGTCGAGGCCCGTCGCCGCGGCGCGATCCGTGAACCACGGGCCGTCGCCGCCGGGCTGGCCCGTCGCCGAACCGACGGGAGCCACGATCGCCCAGGCGGCCAGACCCGCCGCCGCTGCCGCACTGCGAAGAGGCTGCCGTCGGATGCCGCGGCTCCCGGGTCCGGCTCGCGGGTCCGCTTCGCGTTGAGACTCCGGGGCCGCGCCCACGCCGGCGCTCCCACCGCCGCCATGGAAGCCCGAGGCTACAGGCCGCGAACGGACGAACGTGACCATCTCGCGATGATACCGCAACCGGCCTCGCTGCCCGCCCCGGCCAGCCCCGGCCGTGACCTGTACGTCGTCCCGGTTTCGGCGCACCGAGCGCCGGGCGGTCGTACCGGTTCTCGGCACCGGGATGAGGGTGATGACGGTCGTCGAAACTCACGCGGCGTCCGGCACGAGAGGGCGCCCGAAGACCCCCCGCAGCGCCCGGCCCGCGTCGTCGAGAATCATGTAGGCGGTCGGCACCAGGACGAGGGTGATGACGGTCGCGAACAGCACCCCGAAGCCGAGCGAGACCGCCATCGGCACCATGAACGAGGCGTCGAGGCTCTGGTTCCACATGAGCGGCGCGAGGCCGAAGAACGTGGTGAGCGAGGTCAGCAGGATGGGCCGGAAGCGGTGCACGCCGGCCTCCCGCACCGCGAGGGCGAGACCCGCCGTCTCGAAGTCCCACCGGTCGGCCGGGGCGGCGCCGGCGTCCCGCGCCATGCGCCCGACGCCCGCATGCACGCCGCGGGCCCGGTTGATGAAGTCGACCATGATCAGGCTGTCGTTGACCACCACGCCGGTCAGCGCCACCAGCCCGAACATCGACATGATCGACACGTTCAGGCCCAGGAACACGTGCCCCCAGACCGCGCCGATGAGGCCGAAGGGGATGGCGCTCATGATGATGAGGGGCTGCACGTAGGACCTCAACGGCACCGCGAGCAGCGCGAAGATCATCAGCAGCGCGAGCACGAATCCGCGCTGCAGCCAGCCGAGGGCGTCGCGCTGCTCGGCCATCGCCCCCTCGAACGAGTGGAACACGCCCGGGTAGCCGGCCAGCACCTCCGGGAGCACGCGCGCGTTCAGGTCGGCGATGACGTCGCCCGCCGACGTCACGGCCGGATCGACCGAGGCGGTGACGTTGACGGTCCGGTTGCGGTCGACGCGCCGGATGGACGCGAAGCCGCGCCCCGGCTCGACGACCGCGACCTGGCCGAAGGGCAACTGGCCGCCGTCCGGCGTTCGGATGCGCATGTTCTCGAGGTCGCCGAGCGAGCGGCGCTCGTCGCGCGGGTAGCGGACCATGACACGGACGTCGTCGCGGCCCCGCTGGATGCGCTGGGCCTCCTCGCCGTAGAACGCCTGGCGCACCTGACGGCCAAGGTTCTGCAGGGTGAGGCCGACGGCCTCGGCCGCGGGCTTGATGCCGAGCGTCATCTCCGCCTTGCCGGCGCGGAACGAGTCGCTGACCTCGTGGACGCCGGCGTAGGCGCCGAGGCGCCGCCTGACGTCGGCCGCCGCCGCCCGCAGCACGTCGAGGTCGGGGCCGGCGAGCTGAACGTCGATGTCGCTGCCCGCGCTCAGGTCGCTCAGCGCGAAGTCGACCGCGACCGCCTCCGGAATCGGCCCCGTCGCCTCGCGCCACAGCAGGCCGAGCTGCTCGCTGCCCCAGGCTCGCTCCTCGGCCGGGATCAACTCTATCGCCACCTCGCCCACGTTCGCCGACGCCATGCTCCCGACGGCGGGACCCGTGGGACCGCCGCCCCGCGCCGCCAGCGGCTGGTCGCCGACCGCGGCCAGGACATGCCGGAAGTGGTCGCGGCCGGTCTCGTCGAGCAGCCGTCGGCGCAGCCGTGCCGCACCCGCCTCGAGCCTGGCGACCGCCGCCCCCGTCGCCGCGGCCGGCGTGCCTTGGGGCATCGTCACCGAGGCCGAAATGACGTCGGCCTCTATCGAGGGCATGAACCGGAAACCGGGCCGGCCCGACAGCACCATCCCGACGGTGACGATCATCACGCCGACGCCCAGCGCCGCCGTCACGTACCGCCACCGCAGCGCGGCCTCGAGCAGGGGGCTGTAGACGCGCTGCGCGACGTGCTTCAGGCCGTTGGCGAAGACGAGCTGGAAGCGGCGCCAGGGTCCCGGGCGGACGCGCCGCGGGACGTGCGACAGGTGGGCCGGCAGGATGTTCAGCGACTCGAGCAGCGAGAACAGCAGGCACGGGATGACGACGAGGGGAATGACCCGGAACACCTTGCCCAGCACCCCGGGCACGAACAGCAGCGGGCTGAAGGCGGCCACCGTCGTCAGGACCGCGAAGGTGACCGGCCTGGCGATCTCGTACGCCCCCTCGACCGCCCCGCGCAGGCCGTCGCCGTGCTCCTCCTGGTGCCGGTAGATGTTCTCGCCGACGATGATGGCGTCGTCGACCACGATGCCCAGCACGAGGACGAAGCCGAACAGCGACAGCACGTTGACGGAGACGCCGAGGCCCGGCATCAGCGCGATGGCGCCGAAGAACGAGATGGGGATGCCGAGGCTGACCCAGAACGCCAGCCGCAGCTCGAGGAAGAGGGCCAGCACCAGGAACACGAGCGCGAACCCCGCGATGCCGTTCCTGAGCATCAGCGAGAGCTGGTTGCTCAGCGCCTCGGCGTCGTTCTGCCACACCGTGAGGGTCACGCCCTCGGGCAGGCGCGCCCGGGCCTCGTCCACGTACGCCGTGGCGAGCTCGGCGATCTCGAGGGCGCTCTGGTCGCCGGTGCGGAAGACCGTGACCATCATCGTCGGCTCGAAGTCGAAGCGGGCGTACTGGTCGGTCTCGGCGAAGCCGTCGACGACGGTCGCCACGTCGCCCAGCCGCAGGCGGCTGCCGTCGGGCCGCGTCCACAGGACCAGGTCCTCGAACTCGGCCCCGCGGTACGCCTGCCCGATGGTCCGGAGCAGTATCTCGCCGCCCTCCGTCCGCACCGACCCCCCGGGCAGATCGAGCGACGAGCGGCGCACCGCGTCGGCCACCTCGTCGAACGTCAGGGCGTGCCGCCGCAGATCGTTCTCGGAGACCTCGATCGAGATCTCGTAGGGCGGTGCGCTCACGATGTCGACCTGCGTGATGCCGGGAACCGCGGTCAGCTCGTCGCGCACCCGCTCGGTGACCTGCTTGAGCGCGAACGGGTCCATGTCGCCGGAGACCGCGATGTCGACGACCTGCAGCCGGTTCGTCATCTCGCGGATGATCGGCCTCTCGGTCTCGACGGGGAAGGTGGTGATGGCGTCGATGCCGGTCTTCACCTCGTCGACCACGCGGCGGGCGTCGGCGCCGAGATCGAGCTCGATCATCACAACGCCCGTCCCCTCGTACGCCGTCGACCGGATGTGCTCGATGCCGTCGATGCCCTGAATCGCCTCCTCGATGCGCACGTTCACCGCCGCCTCGACCTCCTCGGGAGCGGCGCCGAGGTACTGGACCTCGACGCTGATGCTGTCGAGCTCCATCTCGGGAAACACTTCCTCGTTGCTGTTGACGGCGGCCAGGACCCCGCTCAACAGGATGAACGCCATCATCAGGTTGGCGGCGACGCCGTTGCGCGCGAACCAGTCGATCATGCCCTTCACGGCGGCTCCCCGCGGGGCGTCGAACGACGGCTCGCCCCGACCCGTCCAGGCTACGGGGAACGCCGTGAAGCCGGCGTGAGGGCACGCGCCGCCGGCCTTCACGCGGATTTCACGGTCCCCGGCCGGCGCGCCCCCGCAGCCCGCGCCGCCGCAACTCGGAACGGCACCGCCGCCCGGAACGGGGCCGCCGCCCGGAACGGCACCGCCGCGCCGAACGGCACCGCCGCCCGTCCGCGCGCTTCACACGGCGCGAGTGAACCGGAACGTGGCCGAGAACGTCGGTATAGAATGAAGGGTTGGACAGGGCACTATCAGCCCTGCCTGTAACCCATGAGGAGGAAACATGCCGACACGACGACTCGCAACGGGAAGGACCCTCGCCCGTAATGTCCACCCGCGGCTGCGGCTCCCCGCCGCGCCGCTTCGCCAGCACCGCCACGCTTCACTTCGACCGACCCCCGGCGCCAAGCCTCCGCAAGACCTCCGGTCCATCTCCCTGCAGCTCGTGCAACGCCTCCGGATGATGGCGTCGTAGCCGAGCCGCCCCGTTCGCCATCGCAGGTTTCGTGACTCGCCGGAACGGGCGGCATCCAACTCCGGATGTCATCCGCCCGGCGGCACGCGAGGCAGCCTCCCCGAAGTGCGGCGGAGAGCGCAGCCTTCGACACGCCGTTCCCGACCCGAAGCGCGGATCTGCGCCACCTGGGTTTCCGGCGGTCTCCGGAGATTCGCGGCTCCGATGGGAAGGAGGGGTAGCGGACACACGGGGGCGACACCCGCCGCTCCGGACAGGAGTCTGCGCCGTGGTACGGCGCGGACTCCCCGAGGGTCGGTTGGACGCCCGCCAGAGCCGCAGGCGACGTGATCGGGCCAGGAGCCTGCACCGGGCTACGGCGCGGACTCCCGCGGGTCGGTCGGGCGCCCGGCGGAGCCGGAGGCGACGACGGGTCGTCTAGCGCGCGGCCTCGGCGTCCGGGTCCGGGAAATACGCGATCATCCCGCCGCGGTTCGTGCCCAGCCAGATCTCGCCGGCGATGCGGATGGCCGCGGTGGACGACGCGAACCCCTCCATGCGCGGGTGCCGGAAGATGCGTCGGACCTCGAGCGTGTCGGGGTCGACGAGGGCCACGTTCGAGGTCTCCTCCGGCGTGCCGAAGTCGCCGTGGCCGGCGGCCAGAATCACCGCCCCGCCGTCGACCGACCGCAGGTTGTCGGGCCGGAACCCCATGGGCACCATGTCCTTCTGCTGCGGCGTGCGCCCGCGCGACAGGCGCGTGAGCTTCTCGCCGCGCCAGCCCGCGACGTAGAGCCACTCCCCGTCGGGAGAGATCTCGAGGCCGTTCGGGGTCGTGTCCTCGGTGCCCGCGATGAGCGACCAGCCGGCCCCCGCGCGCCACTCCCACACGTCGCCGGTCGAGGTGCTCGTCGCCGCGAAGCCGCCCTCGGGCAGCGCCACCACCGAGTTGAGCCGCAGCCCCTCCGGCGCCACCGCGCACCCGACCCACGCCAGCGAGATCGGCTGCGCCCCCGCGTTCACCTCGAAGACCTCGATCGACTCGCGCCGGCCGTGGTGCACCACGTACAGGTCGTGGACGCCGCCCTCGCCGGGGTCGAGGTAGAGGCCGTGCGCGCGGAACTCGTCGTTGTCCAGCTCCCCGGGCTCGAGAGGCCCGGGGCAGTCCGGCCACGCCGCCGCGTCGAGGCGCTCGGTGCGCGTGTCGGTCGGAAAGAGGACCGACGTGGACTTGTCGGCCACGTCGACGAGGTGAATCCGCCCCCCCTCCTGGTTGCCGGAGGCGATGACCCACTCCTCGCCGGGCAGGATGGCGAGGTCCTCGGGACCGACGAGGTCGCAGATGAACCGGATGTCCCCGACCGGCTCGCAACCGGGGGTCTCCTGCTCCGCGAATCCTCCTGAACCCGACAGCACCACCGCAACGCAGGCGACCAGCCACATCCGTGCTCTCATGACGCTCCTTCCGGCTGCGCGATCGCCAGCGCGGCGAAAGCCGCGACCCGACGAACGCAACCATCTCGCGATGATAACGCACGACCCTCCCCGCGCTTGGCCGATATTGACGCCGGAACCGCCAAGTGTGCAACATACACACAAGTGGGGAGCGCCGATGTCGTCAAACGGCTGCTGCGCGAAGGCTGGACGCTCGCGCGACAGAGCGGCAGCCATCGGCAGTACACGCATTCGGTGCGGAACGGTCGGGTAACCGTGCCGCACCCGCGGAAGGGAATCCCGACCGGTACGCTCCGGAACATCTACCGGCAAGCCGGCTGGCCCTGGAAGGAGCGGCCGTAACCATGCGATACCTGGTCGTCGTGCATCACGATCGTCCCGGCGGGCCGTTCGGCGTGACGGTGCCGGACCTGCCGGGGTGCTTTTCCGCTGGCGACACGCTGGCCGATGCACTCGAGAATGCACGAGAAGCGATCGTGCTTCATGTCGAAGGACTGCTGTCGGACCACGAGCCCGTCCCGGCGCCGGCGCCGACCGTGGATGCCGACGGAGGCATCGTGGCGGTGGTGAACGTGGACGACGGCCTGCTGTCGGACCGGACGGTGCGCCTCAACATCACGCTGCCGAGCCGCATCGTGGGGCCGCTCGACGACGCCGCCCGGCGCGCGGGAACCACCCGGTCCGGACTGTTGGCGCGGATCGCACTGGCGCACTTGGCGCGCGGCGCGGACTGAGCCTGCACCCCACGGCCGGGGATACCCGACCTCTACGCGACCCTGGCCGACATCCTGGGGCCGGCACCGGGAACGGATGCCGCCCAGGACAGCGTGTCGCTGCCGCCGATGCTGCGGGGCGAGCCCGCGACGCGGGGTGTCCCCGTCGTCCACCACTCGTCGGACGGCATGTTCGCGATTCGCGACGGCCCCTGGAAGCTCGTGCTCGGCAACGGCTCCGGCGGCCGTCAGACGCCTCGGGGCAAGCCGTTCGCCCGGCCCTACCAGCTCTTCGACTTGTCGCCCGACCCCGGCGAGGCGCGCGACGTCGCGGCCGAGCACCCCGACGTCGTCGAGCGCCTGGAGGCGACGTTCGAGCGCTTCCGCCGCGAGGGACGAAGCGCACCGCGGCGGGCACGATGAGCGGGAGGACGATGACCCGCGCCGTACGAACGAGCTCCACGCCTCGCCAGTGTCAAGACCGACGCTCATCCCACAACTCCTCGTCGATGCGCCCGACTTTCGGCCCCCGCGGTGGCGGTTCGGGCCGCTTCCGCGGCTCCCAGTGCGGCGGCGGCCAGTCCCCACCGCCTCCCTGTCACGCCGGCCGCGCCCATGGCCGCCGCTCCGCGTCGAACGCCGCGTGCTCGCAGCTCGGGCAATAGAAGCACATGCGACAGTGCCGACCCTGACGCGGCGCGGCGCCTCCTGAGAGCCGCCGGATCCACCGGCGGAGAGCGAGGCAAACGCTCGTCGTCTCGTCGCGACGAAGCAGGAGCCTGTCTTCCTCGCCGCTCTCAAGATAGTGCCGGCGCAAGAACACGTGCTGCGTCTGGTACTCCAGGAGCGTGGCCACGCCGTAGCCGGCGAGCTGCAACAGGTCCGGGATCCGCGGTCGGGACGAGAAAGCCCGAAAGCGCGTCTTGTAGTCGATCACCTCGATGACCCCGGTCGGCGTTCGGACGAGTCGGTCCATGGTCCCCGTCAGGACGACGCCGCCACCGAAATCGAGTGCCACGCGCTTTTCCGTGCTCAGGGTCTCGCGGGCGTCGCAGGCGAACGAAGTTCGGTAGTGGAACTCCAGTGTCTCACGTCCCTGCTCGATCAGCCACCGGCGCTCCTCTTCCACCGGGGCCTCGGCCGCGACAATCGTCTCGAACAGCGCGACCAGCGAGCCGAGGCTCATCCCGGGCGCCTTCGCCACGTAGAGTTGCGCGAGAGCGAGGTGCAGACACTTGCCCAACCGCACCGCCGCGGGTGTGAACTCCTCTTCACGCCCCTCGATGTATTTGAAACGGTGCGACAGTGGACAGACTTCGTATGTCGCGAGGCGCGAGAAGCTGACGACGCCCAGCGCCACTCTCTGCCCTGGCGCCTCGTTCTCGAACGCCTCCAGGATCTGACCGGCGGTCTCCGACGGATCATCGCGCTCCGCGGATACGCAGACGTCTACGGGGACCAGCCGCAATCGTGTCTGTACCCACCGCAGGTGCTTCGACCAGGATCCGCCGCCGCGCGGCGGCTCACGCTGGCCACGCTCTTGCAGCCGTCGCGTGGCGGTCTCGATACTCGCGTCCAGCAGCGCCACGAGGGGCCGGATACCGGCCGCTTCGATCTCGAACAGGGTCTCCTCGAAGTCCGGGTGGGCTCCGGAACACTCGTACACGATCGTCCCGGAACCCGCGAGAGCCCCAAGCTCTCGGGCTACCCCCGCGGGGCTCGTATCCGAACCCGCGGCCCTCAGCTGTTCGATTCCCGTGACGCGACCGCCGAGCCGTCGCCCGAGCTCACGGGCGACGGTCGTCTTGCCGGAAGCGACCTGCCCGATCACGACAATCACCCGGCGTTCCGAGGTCATGTTCCCGAGTCGGCGCCGCCCTTCTTCTCCGAAGAACTCTCATCACCCGTGATCAGGCCGCTCAGCACTTGACCGAAGAGCCGGTCCGAGAAACCCGATGCGAAGCCGAGTACGGTCAAGAAGGGCATCGCCGCCTTGGGCTCCGCAGGCACTGCAAGGGGAAGGACCTCCGCCAGCGTCGCGCTGTAGACGATGAACGCATAAACGCTGCCCAGAACCACTCGGACGACCATGTACCAGATGTACGTCCACGAGTAGTCGGACCGCTTCTTTCTTTCGTTGATCGTCGACGGAACAATAGTGATCATCGCCCCCAGTCCACCGGCCAGCAGGACTGGCATGAGTCGAGCCCAGGAAAGCGCGGCGCCGTCAACCCCGTTGGGTGCGGCTCTTTTCCGTAGGTTGCTATCTCACTCATTCATAAGGGTTTATGCCCGTGGACACTCCCTCGTCAGTGCGTTTTGAGGGGTGACAGCGTTCGGTGAG
>JAJEFC010000158.1 GCA_022820675.1 Vicinamibacteria bacterium
GTACGCCTTGGCCTTGGGCGCCCGGAAGACGAGCGCCTCGTCCAGGATCAAGACGGCGTGGTCCCAGCCATGGGTCAGGTAACGATGGGACCTCCACTGCAGGTCGGGGAACTCGGTCTGGATTCTCCGCAGGAACGGCCCTTCTTCCATGGCGTGCCTCGCCCTCACTGGCGCCGACGGCCGACCTGTCCAGTCCGGCGGCGCCGGCGCTTCCGGCACCGGTCGCCCGTCCGGCCGAAGGAACTCCACGTTCCCGGCCGGATCCGGCGTGACGCGGAACCCCTCTTCGTGAACCGCCCGGTGGTGGCGCCGGCACAGGAGGACCAGATTGTCGAGCGCCGCCGCCCCGCCGTGGGCACAGTGCCTGATGTGGTGGGCATCGACCCGGACGTTCCGGCACCCCGGAAACCGGCACTCGCGGTCACGGGTGTGCAGGGCTCGGCGAAGGGCCGGCGAGATGGTCCGCGCGCGGCGGCCGACATCGACGATCTCGCCGCCGGGCCGTGCTGCGTCCCGACCGTCGCCGCGTCGCAGGCCAGCCGCCGCGCCGTCTCCGCCGAGATGTGGATGCCCCCCGCCTCGGCCAGCACCGTCTGTCGGCGGCCGGCCGGGGTGGGCGCGGTCCCCGACGTTCCCGCGGGAACGTCGGCGGCTTCGGGACCGCCGGGTGCTTCGGTCAGGGCGTCCGCGTCCACGTGCACCACCACCTGATACCGGTCCCCCGCCGTCCCCCCGGTCGAGCCCCGCCCGACAGCGCGCACTCCGCAATCACCCCCGGCGCATCCGCCTGCCGTTGCGCCAGCGACGGCGCCTCCGCCTCCGCGCCGGGAACGGCCTCGGCGCCGGGGGCGGCCACTTCGTCCGCGTCTGCCGCCGTCGCGTCGGCGCCGCGGGCCTGGTCGCACGCCGCCTCGAGCCGGCTCAGCACCGTTCGGTGGAACCCGGTGGTTGGGCCACGCGAGCGCCAGGAGCGCGTTGACGTCGAGGAGCAGCGGGCGGCTCTCAGACGACGCCATCGTCGTCGAGCGCCTTCTGAATCCGGGAGGCGGGAATCACGCCCGCGTTTCGGGGAACGTCGAACGTGGCGAAGCGTCCCGTGCTCCTGCGTTCCCCGAGACCCTGCAGCTCGGGCTGCAGCGCCTGCCGCGCCATGTCCGACAGGACGCGCCCGAGCCGCTGACCGGTGGCGCGGGCATGACTGAGGGCTGCCTCGTACACGTCGTCGTCGAGGGTCACGGTCGTTCGCATCGCACCATGGTACATTGATGCACTTCATCCACGCCCGCCGAGCACCTGGGCCGGGGGGCGCGCCCGGTCGAACCGAGGGATCGGCTGACCCGGATGGCCATTCGGCGTCGACTCGAAGCGGTGCGGGGGGTCGTGCTCGACCTCGACGGGACGGTGTACAACGATCGCGGCGTGATGGCCGGGGCGGCCGAGGCAATCGCGGCGGTGCGCGCCGCCGGGTTCGGACTGCGGTTCGCCACCAACACGTCGCGCTACCCGCGGAGCATGCTCGTCGAGCGCCTGCGCCGTCTCGGCATCGCGGCCGAGCCCGACGACGTGCTCACCGCGCCGCGGGCCGCCGCGGCCTGGCTGGCGGCCGAGGGGCTTTCCCGCGTCGCGCTGCACGTCCCCGCGCCGACCCTCGAGGAGTTCGCGGCCTTCGACGTGGACGAGGAGAATCCCGAGGCGGCCGTCGTCGGCGACCTCGGCGACGACTGGACCGTCGACCGGATGAACCGCCTCTTCCGACAGGTGCTGGGGGGCGCGCGTCTGCTGGCGATACAGAAGAACCGCTACTGGCTCCACGGCGGCGCGCTGCGCATGGACGCGGGGCCGTTCGTCGCGGCCGTCGAGTACGCGACCGGCGCTTCTGCGGTGGTGGCCGGCAAGCCCAGCCCCGAGTTCTTCCGCGCCGCCGCAGCGTCGCTCGACCTGCCGGAGGCCGCGGTGCTGGTGGTGGGGGACGACGTGCGCGCCGAGGTCGAGGGCGCCCGCGCCGCCGGCGCCCTCGGCATGCTGGTCAGGACCGGCAAGTTCCGCGAGCCGGACCTGGACCATCCGGCGGTGTCGCCCGACCTGGTGATCGACTCGGTGGCCGACCTGCCGGCCGCGCTCGGCCTCTGAAGGCGCACCGGCTGCCGCGTCAGCATCTCGCCAAGCCAGGGCTTCCCGGTTCGGATTCCTGATCATCACGCAGCCTGCGTTGATCTGAGGCTCCCGCAGGACGAGCCAAGGCGAGCCGGCCTGTCACTCAGTGGGTAGTTTGGACGCTCAAGTTCCGGCTACTCGTTGCGTGGCCGTCCGGTGCGATGGACAGTGGTCGGCAAGAATCGTTGGTGAAGGCGTGTCTGAAGCCGTTGCGCTAGAGGAATCGCTGCCGAGGAAACGACTTGCGAATGGGGAGGGGCTCCGGGGATGATGCACCGCTCAGAAGCGTGGGTCGAAAGCGACGGCCGTCGGTTTCCCTGACGGGAGTGTCATGTTCTGTCGCTGGCCCATGCTCCGATTGCGACGCATGCGCTGACTTGCGGTCCTTGGACGACGACAATCAGCCGTTCACATGAGCGAGGGCATGGACATGAGCAAGCTCCGAGATTGGCCCGCGAATCTGTTGAGGTCCGTGAACATCGAGACTCCCGATGGACGACCTCTGTACGCGTACCGGTGTGCGAACGAGTCTTTCGATGAGTTGTGCGGTCTGCTCACCGGGTGGAATCCGCGTGACTCCGTTGGGGGCCGGGCCTTCGCGGTCTACGCAGCCGAGTGGTGGCGGCGGCACTTCGACGGCGGCCCTTGGGCGTGGCAGCCGCTGCTGGACTCCATCCGGTGCGACGCTTGGTTCCCGGAACTCTACCGGCCGCTGAGGAACGCTTGGCGCTGGTGGGGCGTCAAGCCGGTCGTGCTTGGGGCGAGCGTCCGTTATCTCGGCACCTGCGCCTGCCAGGGCGGGCTCCCTCTCCACCTGGTATCGAGCCCGAACTCGAACGTCCGCCAGTTCCTCCGGGCGCTGCTCCGCGAGTACCGCACCTTCCGCACGGTGGTGGATGACGGCTACCTGCTGGCGGAGCCGCTCCGATCGTACCTGCCCCGCTCTCTGCGTCAGGAGCCGGTCTACCGCCTCTGCGCGGACATCATGGAGCAGATCTGGGACCTGCGGGAGGACATCGGTTCCGACGAAGAAGATCCGTTGGTCGCTCTGGACGGGCACAGGCCCGGATGGCAGGAGCGCCTGCCGATCGATATCGGGGACGAGCAGGCACGCGGGCTGATTGTCTCTCTGTTGCGCGGCGCCGTCGAACCAACCCACGCAGGAACCGAGCAGTTCCAGGTGCTCCGCTACATCGCCGACACGTCCAGCAGCCCCCGGTTCGTCGTCGAGCCCCGCGTGCCCAGGCAAGTGCCGGCGGCTGCATTGGCGAGAGGAATTGTCAAATGTTGTGGATCGGCCCTTGACGTGATCAGGCGGCCTCCTTCCGATCCTCCGTCCGGATGACGCCATCGACGAAGACGACGCCGGCCCGGACCAGGGGCAGCAGGTGCGCCCCGTTCAACCGACG
>JAJEFC010000311.1 GCA_022820675.1 Vicinamibacteria bacterium
GGCGCTCGTGTGGCCGGACGGCGGCGGTCCGGCGCTCATCGTCGACGACGGCGGCGACGCCACCCTGCTCGTGCACAAGGGCTACGAGTTCGAGCAGCTCGGCGAGGTGCCGGGCTTCGACCCCGAGACCGAGCCGGAGGAGTGGGGCGTCATCCTCGACCTGCTGCGCAACGTCCAGGCCCGCGACAAGCGGCACTGGCAGCGGGTCAGCCCCGGCATCCGCGGGGTCAGCGAGGAGACCACCACCGGGGTCCACCGGCTCTACGAGATGACCGAGGCCGGCACCCTCCTGTTCCCGGCCATCAACGTCAACGACTCGGTGACCAAGAGCAAGTTCGACAACGTGTACGGCTGCCGCCACTCGCTGCCGGACGGCATCGCGCGGGCCACCGACGTCATGCTCGGCGGCAAGGTCGCGGTCGTCTGCGGCTTCGGCGAGGTGGGGAAGGGGTGCGCCCAGGCCCTGCGGGGCCAGGGGTGCCGGGTCGTCGTCACCGAGATCGATCCCATCTGCGCCCTCCAGGCGGCGATGGAGGGCTACGAGGTCGACACCCTCGACGCCATGATCGAGCGCGCTGACATCTTCATCACCGCCACCGGCAACCGCGACATCATCTCGGCCCGCCACATGGCCCGCATGAAGGACAAGGCCATCGTCGGCAACATCGGCCACTTCGACAACGAGATCGACATGGCCGGGCTGAAGAAGACGCCGGGCATCCAGCACATCCACATCAAGCCGCAGTACGACGAGTGGCGCTTCCCCGACGGCCACAGCGTGATGGTGCTGGCCGAGGGGCGCCTGCTGAATCTCGGGTGCGCGACCGGCCATCCGAGCTTCGTCATGTCCGCGTCGTTCACCAACCAGGTGCTGGCCCAGATCGCCCTGCACCAGAACAAGGGCGAGTACGGCAAGCGGGTCTACATGCTGCCCAAGCGCCTCGACGAGAAGGTGGCCCGGCTGCACCTCGACCACCTCGGGGTCCGGCTGACCACGCTGACCCAAGAGCAGGCGAGCTACATCGGCGTGGACGTCGAGGGACCCTACAAGCCGGAGCACTACCGCTACTGACAGCGAACAACCTGCGGTCCCGGTTCTCGTCGTCGGCAGGTGCGTTCAAAGTGCCGCTTCGGGCGTCACGCGCTCGATGTCCGGAAGCTCGTCGAAGTGGCGGTCGTAGCTGACGACGGTCCGGATCGCGTGGCGGCGCATGACGGCGGCGTGGATCGCGTCGCGCGGCTGCAGGCCGTGGTGTCGCCGCAGGATTGCGCGGCACTCCCACAGATCGTCGAGCGTGATCGAATGGAAGATCCGGACGGTGGTGGCGAACGTCCGGAAGACGACGAAGCCCGCCGACTGTCGACCGACGGCGCGGTAACGGTGGAGAATCTCCTGCAACACCTCGACGTCGCTCACCGCGTCGACCTGCCGCCGGGCGACCGCGAGCATGAACTCGGCGGACGGCGTCTTGAAGCGGTGGTCGCGCCCTTCCGCGTACATCGGGACGTTGGCGTCGACGAACAGCCTCACCGCTCGAGCGCACCCCGGATGATCTCGGCTTCGAGCCGAGCCGGATCCTCGGGCACCTCTCCATTGAGCCGCACGAGCCTCTCGACCGCCTCGACCCGCATCGATTCGCCGCCCGCTCCGTAGCGAATCATCACCGCTTCCCGCACGAGCTCCCCGACCGAGCGTCCCTGACGGCGGGCCTCATCCTCCAGCTCCCCGTAGAGCGCCGGGGGAAAGAGAATCGTCGCCTTCTTCGTCATCTGCCGCCTCGGTGTATCCATATCCACATCTGTATCCTGATATCCACGGTACGCGCCAACATGGGAACCTGTCAAGGCTGCGCGACGGTCACGGGCAGCGTCTCGATGTGCAGGATGTGGTGTCGCGTGTCGACGTAGAGGCGTCGTCCGTTGCCCCCGGTTGTTGAAACGTCACTGCCTGAAAAACGGAGAATAAAACAGAACCAAGACAAAAAAATGCTAATATCAGGAAATGATTCACCGAGTATCGGTCTCGAACTACTTCTCGATTCGGAACGAGGCAGTGCTCGATCTGAGGATTCCGAAGACCGCTCCGGATCTGCCGCGCTTCCGGCGGAGCCGCGCCCGGCCCGATGTCCGCCTCCCGTCGGTGGCCGTGCTGATGGGGCCGAACGGATCGGGCAAGACGAAGCTGCTCGCCGCGCTGCATGACGTCGCCGGCTTCGCCGTCCACTCCTTCCACTTCCCCCCCCGGTCCGACGACGCGAGGCTCACTCAATTCCAGCCGTTTCGGGCGACGCGGCCGTCTCTCGATCCGACACGCATCCGTGTCGACTTCGAAGCCGACCGGCTGTCCCCCGGCTCGGCGCCGGAGCTGTTTCGCTACGAGATCGCCGTGGGCGGCGATCCCGCGGGGGCGCGCCGGGTCGTGCTCCACGAAGCGCTGTTCGGTTTCCCGCATGGCCGGCCCCGCCGTCTCTTCGAACGACGCACCGCCGACGTGCCCGTCCATGCGGCCGGCGACTTCGGGCTCAAGGCGGGCGACGAGCGACTGAAGGCGGTTCGTGACGACGCCTCGTTCATCTCGACGCTGGCCGCGCTGAACGTGCCGCTGGCGGAGAAGTTGCGCGACTGGTGGCTCGACGTCACTACGTTGAGCAACGTCTCCGTTCGAGGAGAGTGGCAGCCCCCGACGGACTTCGTCGTCCGAAACATCCGAATGGACCCGGAGCTGGAAACCTGGATCAACGACGAGATTCGGCGCGGCGATCTGGGGATCTCCCGCGTACGAACGGCAACGTCCAAGGAGGGCGAAGGTTACGCGCTATTCGATCACCATGGGCTCGGCGCGCCCGTGCAGTTGGCGTGGGAATCGAACGGGACGAAGCACCTGTTCCACCTGCTGCCCCAGCTCCACCGCGCATTTTCGCACGGCGCACCCGTAGTCCTCGACGATTTCGACAGCCGCCTCCACGTCGACATGGCCAGTCGAATACTGCGCCACTTCCAGTCTCCGGGGACGAACGAGAAGGGCGCGCAGCTTCTGGCGGCGGCGCACAACGTGGGCCTGCTCGACGACCTCGAGAAGGAGGAGCTGTTCATCGTCGAGAAGGACGAGTCGGGCGCCACCCGAGTCCACGGGGCGCAGGACGTGTGCGGCCTGCGCCGGGTCAACCGCCTTTACCCCAAGTACCGCGCGGGAATGCTGGGCGGCGTGCCGACGTTCGGGTAGGGCCGATGCGCCGACGGCCAGTGGTCCCGTCGAGGAAGGCCTTCTTCATCGGCGTGGAGGGGCGGAGCGATGAGGCGTTCATCGCGTTTCTCCAGCGTTGCTGTGATCGGGGTGGGCTTCACGTCCACCTGAAGGCGTCCGCGGCCGGCGGAGGTAGCCCGCGCTCCGTCGTCGAGGACGCCGGGCGGGCACTGGTTCGTTCGTCTCTCCGGCAATACGCCGCCGCACTCGTCCTGCTGGACGCCGATCGAATCGACCAGAATCCGCGGGAGGGGCGGGAGGCGTCCGCGGTCGCCAAGCGGTACCGCCTGCGGCTTCTGTACTCGCGGCCCAATCTGGAAGGCCTGCTGGT
This sequence comes from Vicinamibacteria bacterium, assembly GCA_022820675.1. Classification (GTDB taxonomy): domain Bacteria; phylum Acidobacteriota; class Vicinamibacteria; order Vicinamibacterales; family UBA8438; genus JAJEEA01. The sequence continues at coordinate 3,576 of JAJEFC010000311.1, forward strand.
CCGACTGCATGTTGGACGCGAGCGGTCCCAGGTGACTGCGCAGCATGCCATGCGGGAGCTACGAAGGCTCTGGCCCGACTATCGCAAGCCACCGAGCGCCGATGAGTTGACGCAGCGCTTCATGCGGGGGGATCTCGAGCGAGCGGCCCGGTACGACGAGCAACTGAGGGTGCTGCTCCAGGTCGTCGGCCTGATGCCTGACTGACGCGCGGGCGCCCTTGCGCGGCGGTTGGCGCCGCTCGCACGCTTGGCTGGATGGGAGCGGCCAGTGGGGAAGCGCGACGGGGGCGGCACCAGGGCGGGTGGGCTGGGCGACGCACGTGGAGTCGTGGGTGCAGTGGTGCGAGACTACGCATTCCGGGGAAGGTCGACCGGCGGACGAGGGTCGACGTCGGAGGAGTTCTGCCTGCCGGGAATCCGCTCCTGCTCCGGGCTGCAGACGGACCCGGCACGTCGCGGCTACCGCAGTGTGGACGGCTCGGGGCCAGAGTCCCCGCCGGCGATGCGGCGGCCCAAGGCGCGGAGGGTGTCGAGGTCGTGGACGTCGTCGGGCAGGAGGGGGATGCGCGCCTGCGGTATCCCCGCGAACGTCCGGTCGATCTCCTCGAGGTAGCGCGCTTCCTGCCGGCGGCGGGCGGCGAGGAACGCGCCCTCGGCGTCGTCGGGCAGCACCCGGTTCACCACCAACCCGCTCACCGGGATCGAGAAACGGCGCAGGACCTCGTGCGCCCGCGCCGTCTCGAGCACGGAGAGGCGATCGGGGTTCACCACCGAGACGAAGGCGCTACGGGAGCGGTCGAGGAGCTGCTCGCGGGCGCCGATGAACTTCCGGCGGCGCGCCTGCAGGAGGTCGTCGAGCTGCGCGTCCCGGCTGCCCGGCTCGTGGTCGGCGGCGGTCTCCAGGCGCGACAGCTCGTCGCCGCGCACGCGTCCCCCGCCCAGGTGTCGCAGGGCTTCGCCGAGCCGGGCCGAGCGCTCGCGGTGGCCGAGCAGCCCGTCGGTCCACGCCGCCATGATGTCGGGGAGCGACAGGAGGCGGACGGTGTGGCCGGTGGGGGCGGTGTCGAAGACGACGCGGTCGTAGTCGCGCCCCGCCAGGGTCATGATCTCGGCCACGCGCTCGAGCAGGGCCGCCTCCATGGTGCCGGGGGCCAGCCGCGCGAGGTCGAGCTGCCGGTCGATCTCGTCGAACTGGCGCGGGTGCACGAGGCGCTTCATGCGGGCCTTGACGGATCGCACGTGCGTGTCGGCCTGCCGGTCGGGGTCGATCTCGATCGCCCACAGCCCGTCGGCGATGGCGGTCTCGCGGTCGCCGACGGGGCGGCCGAAGAGGTCGGCGAGCGAGTGCGCGGGGTCGGTCGAGACGAGCAGGCAGCGACCCCCGCGGCCGGCGGCGGCGAGGCCCAGGGCCGCCGCCATGGTGGTCTTGCCGACGCCGCCCTTGCCGCCGACGAAGAGGACGGGGCGGTTCAGGATCTCGTCGAGCAGGGCGGCGCTCCCGCGTGATGTCCCGGAGACGACAGTTCCTCAGCAGCAGCGGAAGCCGTCGAGGGGCGAGTGGTCCAGCCCCTGCCGGCGGTGCCACTCGTGGAAGCGCTCCAGCAGCACCGGCTGCAGCTCCAGGGTGTAGTAGGCAGCCGGGTTCGGCACCCCCATGAGCTCGGCGAAGACGAAGAGCATGAACAGGTCGTCCTCGTCCCGCCGCGCCCGCGCCAGGGCCCCGCGGTAGGGGGCGGCGTAGAACTCGTCGAGCAGGTCCTGCAGGCGCGCGAACCACCCCCGGCTCCGGTCCAGGCCGGGCTCCGGGGCCGGTCGCGTGTCCCGCGTGGTCATCGTCCCGCCCGAAAGGCCGCGGTCAGGCGCTCGCCCGCGCCTCCGCCGCCCGCTTCTCCCGCATGAACGCCGAGCCCGCCTCCAGCATGGTGAAGATGGCCAGCAGCACTATCGCGACGTCGATCCACAGCAGCGGGTAGAGGATGCCGCCCTCCCGGTACAGGTTGCCGAGCTGGTAGATGGCGGCGGCGAGGGCCATCGTGGTGATGAAGACCATGGGCACCAGCGTGTAGACGACCGGCCGTCCGAGCTTCACGAGGATCACGCTGATGATGAGCAGGGTGAGCCCGGCCAGCAACTGGTTGGTGGTGCCGAACAGCGGCCAGATCAGCATGCCGCCCTCGCCGCTCGGGCCGCCGGCCCCGAACGCCAGCAGCAGGCACGCGGTCACCGCCGCGACCGTGGCCACGTAACCGTTCTGCAGGATGGGGATGTTGTAGATGGTGCCCCACTCCTGCACGATGTAGCGTTGCAGGCGCACCCCCGCGTCCATGGTGGTGCCGGCGAAGAGGACCGCCATGACCGCGAGCAGGGTCGCCGCGAACTCCGTCGAGATGCCCACCCCGGCCGACACGATGCGCGCGCCGCCCTGCACGAACGCGGTCATGCCCCCGTTGCCGAACTCGCTGTACATGGCCTCCCAGTCGCCGAGGGTGGCGAACCCGGCCGTCGCCGCGATGATCGCGACCAGGGCCAGCGAGCCCTCGCCGGACGAGCCCAGGTATCCCACGAACCGCGCGTCGGTCTCCTTGTTGAGCTGCTTCGACGTGGTGCCGGAGCCGACGAGGCCGTGGAAGCCCGAGATCGCCCCGCACGCGATGGTGACGAACAGCAGGGGGAACAGAGGCGGGGCCGACGCCGGCACGTTGGGATTGATGGCCGGGGCGACGATGGTGGGGCTCGCGATGAGCACCGCGCCGTAGAGCAGCCCGAGCCCCACGAAGAGCTGGATGCCGTTGATGTAGTCGCGCGGCTGCAGGAGCAGCCAGACCGGGAGCAGGGACGCGATGCCGGCGTACAGGAACAGGATGAGAATCCACTGCGCGCCCACCGGCACCATGCCCGCGGTCAGCTCGATGGGGAAGCGCTCGCCCAGATAGATGACCGCGTACAGGATGACCGTGCCGACCACCGTGGGCCAGAGAATCGGCACCCCCATGCGATAGATGAGGATGCCGATGCCGACGGCGACGAAGACCGCGGTCCACGCCGGAATCACGCTGCTCGGCGTCGCCTGGAACTCGTTCGAGATGGCGACCGCGAACACCGCGTTGACCATCATGAGGAGGAAGAAGACGACGATCATGAACAGGGTGCGGGCGCGGGGGCTCACCACGTCGCCCGACAGCGCCCCGACCGACTTCGCCTTGTTGCGGACGCTGGCCCACACCGCGCCGAAGTCGTGGACCCCGGCGAAGAACATCGTGCCGAGGATGACCCACAGGAAGGCGGGCAGCCAGCCCCAGATGACCGCGATGCCCGGTCCGATGATCGGCGCCGCGCCGGCCACCGCCGTGAAATGGTGGCCCCACAGGACGACCCGGTTGGTCGGGATGTAGTCCACGTCGTCCCGCATCGAGTGGGCGGGCGTCTCGAAGTCGGGGTCGAGCCGGTAGATCTTCTCGGCGATGAAGCTCGAGTAGAACCGGTAGCCGATGAAGATCATCCCGAGGCCGACGACGGAGAGAAGGGTGGCGTTCATCGGAATGACACCTCGCAGCAGGTCGGAACGGTCGCCAGGGAATGGCCTATTCTACACGTGCGGCCGCACAACGGCGGGCGGACCCGGGTGCGGAGCCCTCGCGGGCCGGAGATGACCACGATGTACGGGGCGCTCGCCGATCTCGTCCTGCTGGCGCACGCGGCGTTCATCGTCTTCGCGGCGGCCGGCGCGCTGCTTCTGCCGCGTGCCCCGCGCGTCGCGTGGCTGCATCTGCCGGCCGTGGCGTGGGGCGTCGGCATCGAGTGGTCCGGGGGCGTCTGTCCCCTCACCCCGCTCGAGATCTGGTTGCGGCGGCGGGCGGGGGCGTCGGGCTACGAGAGCGACTTCATCGAGCACTACGTCACCGCACTGATCTACCCGGCCGGGCTGCCCCGCGGCATGCAGGCGGTCCTGGGCGGAGCGCTGCTGCTGGTGAACGCCGTCCTGGACTGGCGCGCGTGGTCCGCTCTCCG
>JAJEFC010000146.1 GCA_022820675.1 Vicinamibacteria bacterium
GCGGGCGGCCGAGCGCGACGAGCGCCTGGACGAGATACGCCGCCTGGCAACGGCGCTGGAACGCGGCCTCGCCGATACCCGGACCCTGCCTCCCAGTGATATCGTGGCGGCCCTGCCCGCCGCCCTCGTCGCCGGGGGCGATCTCGACCAGCTCGAGGCGATCGTCGAGCGCTACCGGCTGTCGCTGTATCCGGAGCGAGTCGCCGTCGATCTCGACGCCGCGGGACGGGTGGTCAGGGCCCAGGAGATCGCCGGGCTCCTCGAGCCGGGACAGGTCGATCTCGCCACCCTGGTCGACGCGGATGCCCTCGCCGGCTGATCCCCGAGGGCGGCGGGCCGCCACACCCGCTCATTCCGCCACGACTTCCGAATCGACGCCAGTGTCTTCGATGGCCGAACTCGGGCCGCCCGCTCGACCCATGGCCTCCGAGTCGACTCGAGTGCCTTCAACGGCTGCGCCCCACCGGCGGCCACTCGCCGCACGCGCGGACGCCGATGCCTCCGAATCGACGCCAGTGTCTTCGATGGCCGAACCCGGGCCACCCGACGCATCCGCGCGACTCTCCGCCCCCGAGACCCTGCTGCGCATCCGCGGCCTGTCGGTCGGCTTCGGAGGACCGCCGGTCATCGAGGGCATCGACCTCGACGTGGGGGCCGGCCAGTTCGTCAGCCTCATCGGCCCGTCCGGCTCGGGCAAGACGAGCATCCTGCGGGTGGTGACCGGGCTCCTCGAGCCGCTGCAGGGCACCGTCGACCGCGCCGTGGCCCTGCCCGACGTCGGCTTCCTGTTCCAGGACGACGCGCTCCTGCCGTGGCGCACGGCGCGGCAGAACGTGGCCCTCGGGCTGCGCATCCGCGACGTCCCCCCGGCCGACGCCGACGCCCGGGCCGACCACTGGCTGGCGACGCTGGGCCTCGCCGGCTACGGCGACCGCTTCCCCGCCCAGCTCTCCGGCGGCCAGCGGAAGCGGGTGGCCATCGCCCAGGTGCTGGCCCTGCGCCCACGGCTGCTCCTCATGGACGAGCCTTTCGCCGCCCTCGACGCCATCGTCCGCACCCGCATCACCCAGGAGCTGCTGGACTGGGTCGAGCGCGACCGCCTCACGGTGCTGCTCGTCACCCACGACCTCGAGGAGGCGATCTGCGCCTCCGACGCGGTAGCGGTGCTCGGCCACGGCCCCCGGGCGGCGATGCGGGCGCGGCACGCGGTCGACATTCCGAGGCCGCGCGACGTCCTCGACGCGAAGCGGCATCCCGCCTTCGGGCCCTTGCTGCGCAAGCTGTGGAACGACTTGACGGCAGAGGCGCCTCCCTCCCCCGCCGCCCGCGAGGAGACGCCAGACAGGATGTCGAGCCCGGCGGGAGACTCGGTGGGGAGCTCATCTTCGTCCACCGCTACCGATGAGGCGGGTCGATGACGGGAATCACCGCCGGCCCGGCCGCCCGGCGCACCACCGCGCTGCTCGTCCTGCTCGCGGTGTGGGAGCTGCTTTCCCGGGTCGGCTGGCTCGACCCCTTCTACGCGCCACCCCCGTCCGCGGTCGGCGGGGTCATGCTCGACCTCGCCGGCGGCGAGCTCTGGCCGCACCTCGGGGCCACCGCCACCGCAGCCATCGCCGGCCTCGCCGCCGGCCTCGCCATCGGCATCGTGCTCGGGTTCGCGGCCGCCCTGCTGCCGCGGCTCGCCGAGCTGCTCGAGCCGGTGATGATCCTCCTCAACGCCATCCCCCGCGTCATCCTCGCCCCGCTCTTCGTCATCTGGCTCGGCATCGGGCTCGCGTCGAAGCTCGCGCTGGCGACCATCCTCGTCGCGGTGCTCATCTTCTTCGCCGTCTTCAACGGCATCAAGGAGGTGGACCGGCGCCTCGTCGAGCGCGTCCGCACCCTCGGCGGCGGGCGCCGCGTCCTCGTCCGCGAGGTCTACGTCCCCTCCGTCACCGCCTGGGTGCTCGGCAACTTCAAGGTCGCGGTGGGCTTCGCCTTCACCGGCGCCGTGGTCGGCGAGTTCGTCGCCTCGAGCCGCGGCCTCGGCTACCTCCTCCAGTTCGCCCAGAGCACCTACAACGCGGCCCTGACCCTCGCCCTGATCGTCATCATCATGACGTTCGTGCTGGTGCTCTTCGCCCTCGCCGGCCGTCTCGAGCGCCGCCTGCTCCGCTGGCGGTTCTCCTAGTCGGGGTCGACGTCAAGAGCGAAGCGGAGCGCACCGGCGATCTCTCCCATGCGCTCGGAGAGCAGCGTCGTGATGAGCGCACCGAGTCTGGCGCGGGACACTGTCTGGACGTGGTCGAGGTTGGCGGCGCAGGTCCTGGGCATGCCGTCGTCGCGCGTCAGAACGACCTCGGTCGGCATGTCCCGGATCCTGCTCGTCACGGGCGCAACCGTCACCTCCGACAGGAACGCCAGGGCGGCGGTGCGGGTCAGGATGACGACGGGACGCTGCTTTGTCCGGACGGCCGAACCGGTACCACCGCACATCCCCCCGCTGGATCAACCGGGCCACACCTGCTCCTGCTCCCAACCGTCGAACTCGCCTGGCCGCACCGGATGGCGCTCATAGCCGCGACGATGACGCTCCTCCAGCGCCTTGACCCGCATGCGTTCCAGCGCGTCGGTCAGCGCCTTGCGGGTGAAGGCGGATCTCGTGGTTCCGAGCCGTTGCGCGGCGCCGTCCACGGCTTCCACCAGCGCCTGATCCAACGTCATCTGGATGGTTCTCATCGGGCTCATGATCCCTGATTGTAGCTAAGCTATGACGCACACCACTGCAAAAGCGATTGATACAGCTATTCCCGGAACCGCTCCGGCCACGGAGCGAGCGACGAGGCGCAAGGCGGACTACGGCGAGCCCAAGACAAAGCGTAGCGGTGATGGAACAGTGCCCGGGTTGTTGCGAGAACGGAGCTCAATACAGCCGGTTGCGAGCCGCCTCGTCCAGCGAGGCATCGATTGAAGCCGCGTCCGCACCCCGGATCTGGTCGGCCAGCATCTGCCCGTAGGTCGGGAGGCTCGAGCGCTCTACATGGGCCTGGGGGTCCCACAACCGCGCCCGGATGAGGGCCTTGGCGCAGTGCAGGAACGCGCGCTCGACGGTGACGCGCAGGACCGAGACGGGCGGCCGGCCCTTCATCGACAGGGGCTCGAGCACGTCGGCGTCGGTGACGATTTCGGCCGTGCCGCTCACCCGGAGCGTCTCGTTCATGCCCGGCACGAGGAACAGGAGCCCGACGTGGGGCTGGGCGACGACGTTCCGCAGCGAGTCGGTGCGGTTGTTCCCGGGGCGGTCGGGAATCAGGAGGGTCCGCTCGTCGGCGACCGCGACGAACCCGGGGACGTCGCCGCGGGGAGAGACCTCCGCCCGGCCGTCGGCACCGGCGGTGCTGAGCACGCAGAACGGTGAGAGGGCGATGAAGCGCCGGCAGTGCCGGTCGAGATGGTCGAGCACCTTCTGCTGCGACCGCTCGCTCGGCTCGCCGTAGACCCTGCGCAGCTCGGACTCGCTCGTTATGGGCATCGCCGCATCTCCCGCGTGGCCGCCGGCGATCGGGGCTCCTTGCGCGCCACGTCCACCGGCCGGGGCCGCGGCCTCGACCGGGAGCCGCGAAGATCGCCCTGGGGCGCATCCACGCGCCACGGGTTCCGGACGGCCGAACCGCTCACGAGTACCACACTTGCCGGGCCCTGTCGATATCGGGCGGGCCCACGACGCCGGTACGGGGCCGTCACCTGCCCGCCCTGTCGATATCGGGCGGGCCCGCGACGCCGGTACGGGGCCGTCACCTGCCCGGCCTGTCGATATCGGGCGGGCCCGCGGCGCCCGGAGGGGGCCGCCCCCGAAATTACCGTAGCCGTCGCACCGCGAATGGATCTAAGGTAATGGAGATCGAGTCTGCTCGTCGACGAAGCATCCGCATGCGGAGGGAACCTGCGATGAAATCCACCCGACACGTCGTTGCGCTCGCCGGGGTGCTGGCGGCGCTCGTCGCCATGCCCGCGACGGCCCAGGAGGCCAGCTTCCACCACATTCACATCACCGCGTCGAGCCCGACCGAGGGCGTGCGGTGGTACGTCCGGCACCTCGACTGCGAGCCCGTGGCCGACCGACCCGACACCGCCGACTGCGGCAACGCCGAGCTGACCTTCATGGTGCAGCCGACCCTCGGCAGCACCCAGGGCACCGGGGTCAACCACATCAGCTTCTCGTATCCGGACCTGCCGGCCAAGATGGCCGAGCTCGAGGCGGTCGGGGTGCGAGGATCGGGCGTGCGGCTGCAGCGCTTCCCCGACGGGTCGACCTGGCGCGACGTGCCCGGCCTGTACAAGCTCGGCTACATCTTCGACCCCTGGGGCACCCGCATCCAGATGGTCGAGGACCACGACACGCTGGGCTTCCACCACGTCCAGTTGAGCGCCGAGGACCCGGACGCGACCCTGGCGTGGTACCGCGACGTGCTGGGCGGCGAGCCGGCGAGCCTGCGGGGACAGATGGACGCCCTGCGATTCGGCGACGTCTGGGTGCTCGTTTCCGAGCACGAGCTGGGGGTGCCGGCGTCGACGGTGGGACGCGCGATCGATCACATCGCGTTCGTCGTCGAGGACCTCGACGCCGCCGCGGCCGCGATGGCCGAGTTCGACGTGGTCTTCGAGCAGGAGCCGTCGGTGCCCGCGAACGCCCGCACCCAGGTCCAGCGGGCGCTCCTCGTCGCCCCCGACAGCGTGCGGCTGGAAGTGGTGGAGACGGGCTGGGCCGGCCTGGAGACCGACCGCCCGGCGGAGGTCGCCACCGCCGACCTCGAGCCCTACGACGTCCCCCGCACCCCTTGGGGCGAGCCCGACTTCCAGGGCGTGTGGACGGGCAACTCCGCACACGGCATCCCCCTCGAGCGCCCCGAAGAGCTGGAGGACATCGAGTCGCTGACCCCGGAAGAGGCCGAGGCGCGGCGCGAGCGCGGCACCCTGGGCAGCATCTGGGGCTACGAGCGCGAGTGGCGCGACACCACCCTGGGCTACGTCAAGACCGCCCCGTCGCGGCAGGTGGCGATGGTCGTCGACCCGCCCGACGGGCGCATCCCGCCGCTGACCGCCGCGGCCCAGGCGCGCCTCGCCAGCCGCGTGGACACGTCGGGCGTGGGCCGCATCGCCGACGGCCCCGAGGACCTCAGCCTGTTCGTGCGCTGCATCACCCGCGGCCTCCCCGGCCTGATGATGCCGTCCATCTACAACAACGGCCTGCAGATCGTGCAGGGGCCGGGGTTCGTCGCCATCCAGAAGGAGATGATCCACGAGACGCGGATGATCCCTACCGAGCCGCGCCCCGCCCCGGGCCCTGGCCTGAGCTCGTGGCTGGGCATCCCGCAGGGCCGCTGGGAGGGCGACACCCTGGTGGTCGAGACCACCAACTTCAACGGGCGGGCGCCGTACCGCGGCTCCACCGAGAACCTGCGGCTGACCGAGCGCTTCACCCGGCTCGGCCCCACCGTGCTCGAGTACCAGTTCACGGTCGACGACCCCGCGACCTGGACCCGGCCGTGGACCGCCATGTTCCGCTACGACAAGGACGACGAGCAGTACGAGCTGGTCGAGTACGCCTGCCACGAGGGCAACTACGGGATGACCAACATCCTGAGCGGCGCCCGGGCGCGCGAGCAGGCGGAGGAAGGCGGCCAGTAGGGTCCAGTCCGACCGGCCGGCTTGGCGGTTCGTCACGCTGCATGAACGCGCAACGTGTTCGATGCCGTTTCGCCGGCCGGTTGGTACCGAGCGAGACGCGACCAGCCGAAGCGACGAAGACAAACGCTTCACTGTTCACAGCGGGGGCGGCCCTGGTGACCCGCTCGAGGAGTTCTGGAACACCTGCCAGTCTGGAGAACACCTACCAGCTCGCTCAGCTTGCGCGCAAGGCGGAGACGCTGAAGACGGCGCTCACCGCACACGTCGACTCGGGGCAGCATTGAGCCGCACCGGAGCAGAATATGATGAACGCCGCACGACAGCATGGGCGCCGGACGGGCGCCCTGATGGCCTTGGCGCTGACGGTCTCCCTCGCCGCACCGCCCGGAAACGCGGCCGGCCAGGGGGCCGAGCCGGTGAGCCGGGCCGAGTTCGACCGGTGGATGGAGGAGATCTCCAACTGGGGCCGCTGGGGCCCCGAGGACGAGCTGGGCACCCTCAACCTCATCACCGACGAGACCCGGCGGGCCGCCGCCGGGCTCGTCCGGGACGGCGTCTCGGTGTCGATGGCCCTCGACCTGAACACCGAGCGGGACGCCCTCAACGCCAACCCCTTCGAGCACACCCTGTCGACGTCGCGCTTCGCCGAGCACGAGGTGGCGGGCGACGTCTACCGCGTGCAGTACCACGGGTTCGCGCACTCGCACGTCGACGGCCTGCCCCACTTCGCCCACAAGGGCCAGTTGTACAACGGCTTCCCGGTGAGCGGGCTGCGCGAGGACGGGGCCGAGCGGCTCGGCATCCACAACGCGCGGAACGGCATCGTGACCCGCGGCGTCCTCATCGACATGCCGCGCCACCGCGGCGTCGACTACCTCGAGCCGGGCACCGCCCTCACCGCCGAGGACCTCGAGGCGTGGGAGGAGGCCACCGGCATCCGCGTCGGCAGCGGCGACGTGCTGCTCATCCGCACCGGCCGGTGGGAAGCAGTGCGGCAGCTCGGGCAGTGGAATTTCGTGGAGCGGGCGGCCGGCTCGCACGCCTCGGTCGCGAAGTGGCTGAAGGAGCGGGACGTCGCGGTCATCGGCAGCGACGGCGTCAGCGACGTCATGCCCTCGGGCATCGACGGGCTCGCCAACCCCCTCCACGAGCTCGTCATCGTGGGGCTCGGCATGCCCATTCTCGACAACCTCGACCTCGACGCGGTCGCGGCCGAGGCGGCCCGCCGCGGCCGGTGGGAGTTCCTCTTCGTGGGGGCGCCCCTGCGGGTCGTGGGCGGCACGGGCTCACCGCTGAACCCGCTCGCCGTGTTCTGATCGGTGACGCCGGGCACCCCCCACGCGTCTCCCGCCGCCGCGGCGGCTTCGTGCAGGAACTGCCCATGACCCTGGGGATCGAGCTGGACCGCGAGGACGACGGCCGATGGCTGGCGGAAGTGCCGGCCCTCGCCGGGGTGATGTGCTACGGCGAGACACGGGACGACGCCGTCGCCCGGGTTCAGGCGCTGGCGCTACGGGTCATCGCCGATCGGCTGGAGCACGGCGAGACGGAGCCGTCGCTCCTGAATGTGTCCTTCGAGGCGGCGTGAGTCGCTGGCCGGCAACGAAGGCGCACCGTGTGCTCGACGCCCTCGGCCGAATCGGCTGGACCGTGAAGCGGCGTAGCGGCTCACACCGGACGCTGCAGCGCACGGGCTGGCCGGACTTCGTGTTCGCCTTTCACGAGAAGGAAGAGATCGGCCCCCGGATGTTGGCCCGCATCGCGCGGCGGACCGGACTCACGCCCGAGGACCTGTAGTCAACCGGTATCAGAACGGCGCTCCGGTCGCCCCTTCCGCCCGGAGCCGTCTCAGTCCCGACCCGCCGCCCGGCGGCCGACCTCGATCATCTCGGGGCCGCCGATCAGCACGCGGAACCCCTCGCGGATGCGGCGCTCGACGTCGTCCGGCCCCGCCGTGATGGCGCACGGCAGCCCCGCCGCGGTGGCCGCGCGCAGCACCGTCTGCAGCGCCTCCTCGGTCGCCTCGGCGTCGCCGCCGTAGGCCATGCCGAGGTCACCGGGGGCCGCCATCAGCATGCTGACCCCGGGCACCGCCGCGATCTCGTCCACGTTGGCGATGCCAGTCTTGTTCTCGATCTGGATCATGTTGAGCAGCTCGCCCTGCGGGTCGAGGGGCCAGACATCGGCCCTGGCGATGTACTCGGCGCCCGACACGCCCCAGTAGCGGACGGCGTTGCCCGGGCCGGACCCGCGCAGCCCTTCCGGCTCGGCGTCGGCCGCCCCGATGCGCTGGGGATAGCGCATCGACCGGACGAGGCGCAGGGCCTGCTCGGCCGTCTCGATGTGCGGCGCGATGATGCCGTGCGCCCCCTGGTCGAGGGCGTTCTTGATCATCCACTCGTTCATCTCGCGGCCGTTGGCGGGAATGCGCACCCACACCGCCTTGTCGGTGCCGGGCCGGCCGCGGCGCAGGATCTGCGCGGGGTCGAGCAGGTACTGCATGTAGTCGCGCAGCTCGACCATGTCGAGGGGCCCGTGCTCCATGTCGAAGAAGATGTAGTCGGCGTCGGAGCGGGACATGTCGACGGCCCCCGACGCCCCCGACTCGACGTTGGCGAACGAGCCGAAGACGACCTCGCCGTCGGCGAGGAGCTGGACGACGTCGAGCAGGTGGTCGGGCCCCTGCGCGGCGGGGCGGGCGGGAGCGCTCGCGAGGGCGGCGGCGACGAGGGCGGCGGCGAGGCAGGCGGCGCGACGCGGGTTCGGCGTTGCGGTCATGGTCGGTTCCTTTCCGGGACGACGGCTCCCGGCTCACTCGTCCGGGATGACGGCTCCCGGCCCACTCGTCCGGGATGACGGCTCCCGGCTCACTCGTCCGGGGTGACGGCTCCCGGCTCGCTCGTCCGGGTTGGCGACTCGGCTCACTCGGTCGGGAGCGTGTAGTTCGCCATCCAGTTTATGCCGAACGTGTCGGTCCACAGCCCGAAGTACGCGCCCCAGACCGTCTCCGCCAGCGGCATCACGACCTTGCCGCCGGCCGACAGCGCCGCGAACATCCGGTCGACGTGCTCCCGGCTCTCGCCCTCGATGCTGATCGAGAAGTTGTTGCCGACGACGACCGGCGGCCCGAACCCCGGCGCGCTGTCGCTGCCCATCAGCACGCTCGATCCGACGGGCAGGGACACGTGCATGACCCGGTCCTTGTGGTCGTCCGCCACCGGCATGTCCGGCGGCGCGTCGGCGAAGGTCTGGAACGACTGGAACTCCCCGCCGAAGACGGACCGGTAGAAATCGAACGCCTCGCGGCAGTTCCCGTCGAACGTCAGGTACGTGCTCAGCGACATGTGTTGTCCTCCTTGATGATCAGCATACTCGACAGGGCCGGGGCTCGGGAGCCTGGAGGGCCGGGCGGCGGGTGCGACCGCACGACCGCGGTTTCGGGAACGGCGCGTCTGCCCCACGGACGGCTCCTCTTCGTCGACCGGCCGGGGTTCGGGCGGGAGGAGAGCGTGGTCAGCCTGGTCAGGATGGAGGAGGACGGCACCCACGCGTCCCGAAACGCCCGTGAGCCTCGAGCCGCGCCTCGGTCAACGCCATCGAGTGCTGGAGGGCCTCCGACCGGGCGACCGCATGGTCCTGTCCGACACGTCGAGCCGGGATCGGTTCGACCGGGTGCGCATCGAACAGGCCGTCTCCCGCGCCGCGTGGGAAGCGCGTCGAGGAGCAAGTGCGGGCAAGTCGATGAAGAACCCGATCAGAGCCACCCCTTCGTGCGGGCGAGGCGAGCCGCCTCGACCCGGTTCCGCGCCCCCAGCCGCGAGATCGCCTCGGACAGGTAGTTGCGCACGGTCCCTTCCGAGAGGCGCAGATCCGCCGCGATCTCCGGTCCGGACCGGCCCTCCCCGGCGAGCCGCAGCACCTGGCGCTGGCGGTCCGTGAGGGGGTCCGGCTCGGTCCACGCCTGGGCCGCCAAGTCCGGGTCGACGGCGCGCCCGCCGGCATGCACCGTCCGGATCGCGTTCGCCAGGGTCACCGACGGGGCGTCCTTCAGCAGGTACCCGGCCGCGCCGCCGTCCAGCGCGCGGCGCAGGTACCCCGGTCGTCCGAAAGTGGTCAGCACGATGATGCGAATGGAGGCGTCGCGGCGCGCCAGCTCGGCCGCGAGCTCGAGGCCGGTCATCCGCGGCATCTCGATATCGGTCAGCACGACGTCCGGCCGCAGGTCGAGGGCCTGCGACAGCGCCTCGCGCCCGTCACCCGCCTGGGCCACGACCTCGATGTCGGGCTCGGTCCCGAGCAGGGCGGCGAGGGCGCCGAGGACCATCGCCTGGTCCTCGGCGATCAGCACGCGGATCATGACGCTGCAGGCGCGGCGAGCGCGTCCGCCGCGGGGAGCGGCGCGCCGACGCCGCCGGCTGGAATGGAGACGGCGAGACGCCAGCCGTCCCGGCCGTCGTGCTCGACGGCGCCGCCGACCTCGGCGATGCGCGCCCGCATGCCGGCGAGACCGTTCCCGCCGGCCGGCGCCCCGCCGACGCCGTCGTCCTCGACGTCGAGCCGGATGCGGTCGCCTTCCCGCCGCAGCCGGATCGCGCACCGGTCGGCGCGGGCGTGACGCACGACGTTGGTGACCGCCTCCCGCAACGCCAGCGACAGGGCGGTCTCCTGGACGGCGGTCAGCTCGACCGGATCCATGGTCGACGACACCGCGACCCCGGCCCCGGCCAGCACCCGGCGCGCGTTGTCGAGCTCGCCCGGAAAGCCCCGCGCACGGTAGCCGCTGATGGCGGCGCGCACGTCGGCCAGGGTCTCGCGGGAGATCCGCTCGACCTCGCGGATCTCGGCCACGCACCGTTCCGGATCGGCCTCGGCCACCTTGGCCGCCAGCTCGGACTTCAGCACGATGACCGAGAGGGTGTGCCCGAGCAGATCGTGCAGATCGCGCCCGATGCGTTCCCGTTCGGCGAGCGCCGCGAGCTGCTCGATCTCCTCCTGCGACCGGCGCAGCTTCCGGTTCTTGCGCTTCAGCTCGGCGGCGTGGATGCGTGCACCGCCCACGATCAGCATGATGACGGGCATGCCGAGCATGGGGATGAACCCGTGCCACAACAACACCGCTCCCGCCGCCGCGCTCAAGACCACGAGCCAGACACCGGCAACCGCCGGACGCCCCACGTCGGACAGGAAGCTCGCGGCGTAGATGAAGAACGTCACGCCCCCGGGGGGGTTGACCCACAGCAGCGCGGCGCCGAGCCCGAAGATCCCGCCGATGCAGAATGCCAGCGCGCGCCCGGTCGCCCGCTGCACCCGGGCGTACAACCAGAGAAAGGCCAGCAGGGCGCTCCCGTTGGCGGACCAGAGCCACACCGACGCCGGCGGTTGGACGAACAACGGAATAACGAAGAACACAAGGTAGACGAGCCGCAAGTGGTGGACCCAGTGGCTCGATTTCGATTCATCGTCCGCCATTCTCGACTCCCACCGGGTTCCGCCCGCGGTACTTGCTCGGGCCGTCCAGCATACCGCCGGAGCCGGAGAGCGACCGGCCGCTCCCCTGCCCCACCTCCCCCGGCCGCCTGAACTCCACGCTTCGGCCAGTCACCCTGCGGCTCCCTTCCCGACTCGGGAACACCAAACGTGTGGGGCACGATGGCCGTTGACGAGGAGCTGGACTACGTCTACCTGCCGACGGGAACCCCGACCAACGACTGGAACGGCGGCATACGCCACGGCGACAACTTCGGCTCCCCGGGAGGGCGGGCCGCCCGCCGCCCGAACCCTCGGCACGTCACCGAAGCTCGACGTTGTCGATCTCGAGCCGGAACGGACCGAGCGCCTCCGGGCCGCTGACGAGAAAGCCCATGGCGCCGGTCGGATCGAGCCCGTCGATGCCGCCGAGGGGGATGACGACTCGTCTCCAACCGGCCCCGGCCGCGAACTCGATGGTGGCCGGCACGGGGCCGAGGCTCTCGGCGAAGGCCAGAACGCGATACCTGGCGCCCTCGCCGCGGGCGTCGAAGACGAGCGCGGTGATGTCGCTCGCGTCGACCGGCTGCATCATGCCCGGCGCGAGACCGATCATGACACCGGCCCACGGCGCGGGGAACCCGGCCGCGATCTCGCCGCTGATGACGAGCGCTCCGCCGTCCCCGTCCGCGCCGTCCGCCGTGACGCGCGAACCGACGGTCGAGCCGCCGCCGAACATCGTATCGGTCGACGGGATCCAGCCGGAGCCGGCGAGGTCATCGCTGGTCAGGTCCTCGAAGTCGGTCAGCACGCGCGGGGCGATCCGGGGCCGGCCGGGCAGCACCGCCTCGGGGCGGACGCGCTCGACGCGCACGCCGTCCTTCCAGATGCCCGCGAGGTCGCGCGTCGCCGCCACGTCCCGGGTCGCGTCGCCCCGCACCAGGACGAGGTCGGCCTTCATCCCCGGGACGATGCGGCCCCGGTCGTCGAGGCCGAAGGCGTCCGCGGGGGCGGCGGTGGCGGCGCGCAACGCCTCGAACGGGGAGAGGCCGGCCCGCACCAGGAGCTCGAGCTCGCGGTGGACGCTCGCGCCGTGGGCCGCGCCCGGGTTCGGCGCGTCCGAGCCGGCCAGCAGGGGCACGCCGGCCGCGTGCAGCGCGCCGATCGTGTCGAGCACCCTCCGCATGGCGTCCGGAGCGGACGACCCCCCGAAGCCGCTCCGCAGTCCGCCCCCCTGCGCCGGCGTCAGGAACGGCATGACGAGCGGGTCGGCGGCCAGCTCGGCCCCGCCCCCCATGCCCAGGATGCTCTCGGTGATGGTGAGGGTGGGGATGATGAAGATGCCGGCCCGCACCGCCGCCGCCACCGCCTCGCCCGCGGCGTCGCGGTCGTGCCACACGTGCACCAGCCCGTCGGCCCCCGCCGCAATCACTTCGAGGGCCTCGCGGGCCGTGCTGACGTGGAACACCGCCAGCTTGTCGTGCGCGCGGGCGGCCGCGACGATTCGCGACAGCGTCGACGCGGCGAGGGTCGGGATGGGCCGGCCGAACGTCTCCCCGTGCTCGTAGACCACCTTGATCCAGTCGGAGCCCTCTTCGACCCGGGCCGCGATGAACGCCTCGGTCCGCTCGGGGTCGTCGAGGGTCGGGATGGGCACGCCGAACTGCGTGCCGTGACCGTTCTCGACGGTGACCGCGACCCCGGCCGAGAACAGGTCGGCCCGGCCGGTGACGGGGCCGGCCGCCTGCTCGCGCCGCCACGCGGCGGCCTGGTTCGGCTCGGTGAACATGTCGAGGACCGTGGTCACCCCGAAGTTCAACGCGTCCTCCAGGGCGGGGCCGAAGCTGTGGGTGTGGGCGTCGATGAGGCCCGGCAGCAGGGTCATGCCTCGCCCGTCCACCACGGTGGCGTCGTCCCCGGCCGCGGGCGGAAGCCCGTCGCCGGCCGTGATCGCCTCGATCGTGCGCCCCCGAATCGTCACCGTTGCGGTCTCGATCACCTCGTCGCCGGTGAAGACGACGGCGCCACGAATGACGGTGGCCGCCTCCTGGGCGGTGGCCGGCTCCTGGGCGAACGCCGGTCCGGCCGCGAACGCCGCGAGCACCAGCGTTGCCGCGCCCGACGGCGCCGCGAGCGGACGAGTCCAGAGCTGTCGATGCATGGGTATCCTCCTGTTCCCGTAGGAGAATCCTGGAGCAGTCGCCGATGGCGCGCCAGTGTGCTTCGTCAGCAATCGAACGTGACGGCTGTCACGGTTCGGACGACACTGGCGATGGCGCGATTGCGCCCCGGCCCCGCCGGCGGCCGGGAAACCGCACCGTCTAACCGCACGGACCACTGGAGGCTCGGTTGGGTGCCGAGCGGAGCCGAAGCCGACGATTGGCGGGCCGGTCTCACGGGCTCAGCCAGTTCTCGACCGGCGTCAGCAGGAACGCTGCCCGGCATGGCGGCGTTCGCCGAGGCGTTCCGGCCGACGCGGGACGCCGAGACGCGGGCCGGCCGTCCCCTGAAGCGAGCGGGCGTTGACGTTCGATTTACTCATCAAGATGAGTAATTTGCTCATCGAGAATCGTAATCTCGAAGAGCGGCTTCAGGAGGCCGCGGAAGCGAAGACCACGGCGGCGCCCGGCGGTCGCGGCGTCGATGGTATAATGTCGCGTTTGGTCACCTGGACGAGGAGCAGACAGTGAGGGCTGGCATTCATCCGGAATATCACGAAGTCGAGGCCCGTTGCGCCTGCGGGGCGACGTGGAAGACCCGATCCACCCGCAAGGAGCTGCGGCTCGAGATCTGCTCCAACTGCCACCCGTTCTTCACCGGCCGCCAGAAGCTGGTCGATACCGAGGGCCGCGTCGAGCGGTTCACCAAGAAGTACGGGCAGCAGACGGTGGCCGCCCTCAAGGCCCGCCAGCAGCAGGCCCGCAAGGTCGCCCGGCCAGCCGCGCCAGCCGAGGCCGCGGCCGGTGCCGCGAAGCCGGCGACCGACGCGGGTCCACCGGCCGACCCCCCGGCCGCCCCCGCGTCGTAGTCCACACCGAGCGCCCTCGACCAGCGGCCGGTTGGCTCATCCTCCCGACCAAAGCCCTGTTACGCGCTGACGGATGGCCGGAAATCATCCACGACGTGGTTGAAATCCGACCACTCCACGGGTATATTCCGGCCACTGCATGACCGGGCGCCATGCGACCGGACCCCTTCTCGACGCGCTGGCCGACACGCCCGTCGTCTACCTTCAGGGCGCCCGCCAGACCGGCAAGAGCACGCTCGTGCGCGCCCTCGCCGAGCGGGAGCACCCGGCGTCGTACCTGACCCTGGATACGGCGGCCGTCCTGGCCGCGGCGACCGGCGACCCCGCCCCGGTCAGTCCCTGCTGACCGGCTCGGCCGGCGTCCTGTCCCTGCGGAAGCCCGCCGAGTCGCTAGCCCCTGGGCATGGGCGCGCACCGCCGCCGATCCTCGACCGGGTGTCGGCAGGAAGCGCCCAGGAGTCTGCGCCGCCAGGACGGCGCCGACTCCTGGAGCGTCATCGGTTGGTCGCGGGCCGGGAAACCGCGAGGCCCGCCAATCGGCGAGCTACTGTCCGCCCTCCAGCTCGTCGACGATCACCTGGACGTTGCGCTGCACCCCTGCCGCGTTGGGCGCGTCGTAGTGCGAGTACGCCTCCGGCAGCGACCAGCCGGCCGCGATCTCCTCGACCGACTTGCCCTCGGCCCGGCCGTCGCGGACCACCTGCAGGAAGTCGCGGTTGAAGGCGGCCCACTCGTTCAGGTCGGCCCAAGTCATCTGGCTGCTGTGCCCGGTGATGATGGTGTCGATGCCCTCGATGTTGTCGTGGGCCTTCTGCAGGGTGTCGGGGATGTCGACGCCGCTGCCGCCGTTCTCGGCGTCGAGGAACGGCACCCGCTGGCCGAGGAAGACGTCGCCGGCGTGGAGGGTGCGCAGGGCCGGGAACGCGATCCAGGCGTCGCCGCCGGTGTGGCCGCGGCCGAAGTAGTAGAGGTCGACCCGGTCGTCGCCGCTGCCCAGCGACATGCGGTCCGAGAAGGTGATCGTCGGCAGCCCGTGCCCGTCCGAGTCGGCGAACACGTTGACGGGGGGCTCCGTGCGGCCGGTGTAGGGCCGCATGACCTCCATGTTGGCCTTGGTGGTCTCGTGGGCCACGAACTGCACGTCCGCGAACGCCACGTTGCCGCTCACGTGGTCGTGGTGGCTGTGGGTGTTGACGAGGGTCGTCACCGGGTTGTCCGTGAGCTCCCCGATCGCCTCCAGAATGGGGGCGCCCCAGCCCGGGTTCTTGCTGTCGACGACGACGACCCCGTCGGTGGTGACGAACACCGCGGTGTTGCCGCCGCCGCCCTGGCCCCTGAGCACGTAGAGGTTGTCCTCGAGCTGCTCGACCTCGATCTCCATCGGGCCGTCCTGCGCGGCGACCGCCGCGAGCGAGACGGCGCCCACTCCGACCAACAAGGCGAGAACGATGCTGCGCTTCACGTCTTTCCTCCTGACTGAACCGACGCGGCCGGCCCCTCCGGGGCACGCCCGACGGTCGCCCGCTTCAACTACCGGCGCTCCGCTGCACGGGGCCGGGCACGTGGCGTAGTCTCCCGCGTGACGGCTCCACCGTCAAGCTCGCGGGCAACCGCTCCGGGAGAACCTGCACCGTGGAACGGCGCGGACTCCTGGCGGGTCGGTCCGGCGCCCGGCGGAGCCGGAGGCGACGAGGGACGGGCCGGGAGTCGCCGTGGAACGGCGCGGACTCCCGGAGGGAGGATCGGTCGGGCGCCAGGCGACGAGGGGCGGGTTCGACAACCGCAGTCATTCGACTCCGCTCGCCCGACGCGCCCTCCGCCCGGCGCAGACCCCTGCGCGCCGCGTCGGCCGGACCCGCCTCCCGGCGATGGCCGCCGGTTCATTCCGGCCGGTCCTCGATCTCCAGACGCAGCACCGTCAGCGCCTCCCGCGAGCGGGCGTGCAGCGCCAGCGGTCCCGGCGCCCCTTCCCAACGGCGCACGGTCGCCGCCGAGACCCGAAGCAGCTCGGCGAACTCGGCGACCGAGAACCCGCCCCGCTCACGCAGGCCGGCGATCAGCGCCCCCGTGGGGCGGAACCGGGCCGCCGAGGCGCCGGCGTCCTCCTGCCCCGGGGGCGCCGACGGCAGGCCGGGGTCGGGAGATCGAGGGGTCGGCGCCTTCTTCGCCTTCCTCAACCTCTTCGGTCCCGGCGCGGCGCGCGCCGTCGACTTCCGTGCATTCGGCGCCGGCCCACCGTTCGCTCCATCCGAATCGGCGGCGACCGCCGACCCCCGGGCGCCGGACGCCCGCGCCGTACCGGTGCTTGCCGCCGGCTTCAACGAATCCGACACCGGCGCGCCGGACGTGCCGGCCGTACCCGTGCTTGTCGCCGGCCTCGACGAATCCCGCACCGCCGCGCCGGACGCCCCGGCCATACCGGTGCTTGCCGCCGGCCTCGACGAATCCGACGCCGCCGCGCCGGACGCCCCGGACGGACCGGTGCCTGCCGCCGGCTTCAACGAATCCGACGCCGGCGCGCCGGACGCCGCGACCCCACCGGCACCGACCGCCGGCTTCGGCGCGTTCGGCGCGGGCGGGCTGCCCGCCGGGTCGAGATCGATGCCGAAGATGTCGCCGAGGTCGCCGTCGGCCAGGGTGTCGGTGGTCGCCGCGCCCTGCGGCAGCGCCATGTCGGCCGCGATGAGCTCCGCCTCGTCGACGCCGCGCAGGCGGAAGAGCAGCTCCGGGCTGTCGTCGAGGCGGCTGCCGACGCCGTAGAGCACCGCCGCCGCGTGCTTGCACATCGTGGCCCAGTCCGGGCAGTCGCACGCCAGCTCGATCTCGCCCGGTTGCGGAAACAGGCCGGTGTCGCGGTGGGCGACGACGTCCATGACCCGGTCCGACAGCCGGCCCTGCAGCAGCTCGAGGACCGATCCGATCTGCCCGGCGCACGCCTTCTTGATGGCCTTCCAGGTCGGCCGCTCGAGCGGTCGGATGCGCACGACGATCCGATAGAGCTCCTGTCCGATGACCATCGCCTCGACGCTTCCGGGCTCTATGGCGAGATGGCAGACGGAGCCGTTGCGCACGTAGGTGCGGCCGCGCGGCAACCGGTTCGCGTAGTCGGAGAACGACTCCAGGTGCTCGCACCAGCGCTGCCCCCAGAAGCTCCCGGCGATGTTCCGGTCCCGGAGCTCGACCGGCTGCACCTTCATGCCCTGCGCGCGCAGCTCGCGCATCTTGAGGTTGGCTCGAGCGCGCCGGACCCCGACCGGCACGTAGCGTGGATACCAGTACATCCGTCCGTCCTGTCAGGCCTCTGCTTGTGGGTTCGCACGCGTGACGTCGAGCCGGACCAGATCGATCAGCTCGTCGTCGGAGAGCTCGGTGAGGTCGATCTCACCGCCGCCGTCCAGCAGATCAT
The DNA here is from genome assembly GCA_022820675.1 of Vicinamibacteria bacterium. GTDB lineage: Bacteria > Acidobacteriota > Vicinamibacteria > Vicinamibacterales > UBA8438 > JAJEEA01. The sequence continues at coordinate 17,571 of JAJEFC010000146.1, forward strand.
CGGCCAATTGCCGCTTTTGGGCAATCATCCGGTCGATCCTCTCCTCGATGGTGCCCCGCGTGACGAACCGGTGGACCAGCACGTTGCGCCGCTGGCCGATGCGGAAGGCGCGGTCCGTGGCCTGGTTCTCGACCGCGGGGTTCCACCAGCGGTCGAAGTGGATGACGTGGGACGCCGCGGTCAGGTTCAGCCCCGTGCCGCCCGCCTTGAGCGAGATCACGAAGAACGGCGGCCCGTCGTCGCGCTGGAACCGGTCCACCAGCTCCTGCCGTCGCCGGACCCCGGTCCCGCCGTGCAGCACCAGGCCCGCCCGGCCGAAGACCGTCGCCAGGTGCTCGGACAGCGGACCGATGATCTCCCTGAACTGCGTGAAGACCAGCGCCCGTTCCTGGCGGTCGGCGAGCTCCTCGCCGATCTCGGCCAGGCGCGCGAACTTGCCGCTGTCGCCGGGGCGGAAGTCGCCGTCGCCGGAGAGCTGGCTGGGATGATTGCACGTCTGCTTGAGGCGCATGAGCGACCGCAGCACGACGCCGCGCCGGGCAATCCCCTCCGTGCCCTCCAGCTCGCGCTCCATGGCCCGCACGACGCGCTGGTAAAGCGCGACCTGCTTCCGGGTGAGGTGGCAGTCGCGGGTCGTCTCCGTCTTGTCGGGCAGGTCGGCGATGATGCGGCGATCCGTCTTCAGGCGCCTGAGGATGTAGGGGGCGACGAGCCGCCGCAGCGGCGCGAACGGCTGCTCCTCGCGCTGCTGCAGCTTCTTGACGAACCCGTTGAACACGTCGCGCGAGCCGAGCAGCCCGGGGTTGAGGAAGTCGAACAGCGCCCACAGGTCGCCGAGGCGGTTCTCGACCGGGGTGCCGGTCAGGGCGATGCGGGCGCGGGCCGGGAGCGCGCGGACGGCCCGGCTCTGGCGGGTGGCGGGGTTCTTGATGGCCTGCGCCTCGTCCAGGATCACCAGCCGCCACTCGACGTCGGCCAGCCAGGGCTGCCGGTGCAGCATGGCGTAGGTCGTCACCGCGAGGTCGACGCCGGCGAGGTGCCGCGACGGCGCCTCGGCGACCTCGGCCAGCGCCTCCCGGTCGGTCTCGGCCGGGTGCAGGAACCGCAGGGACAGCGACGGCGCGAACCGCTCGGCCTCGCGGCGCCAGTTCCCGAGCAG
>JAJEFC010000218.1 GCA_022820675.1 Vicinamibacteria bacterium
GACCTACCGGGGGCCGCTGCACGGCATCCCCTGGGGCGCCAAGGACCTCCTGGCGGTGCGGGGGACCCGGACCACGTGGGGCGCCTCGCCCTACCGGGAGCAGGTCATCGACACGGACGCCACCGTCTACCGCCGGCTCACCGACGCCGGCGCCATCCTCGTGGCCAAGCTGACGATGGGGGCCCTTGCGTCGGGCGACCGCTGGTTCGGCGGCCGCACCCGCAACCCGTGGAACACCGAGCAGGGCTCGAGCGGGTCGTCGGCCGGCCCCGGGTCGGCCACCGCCGCCGGCCTCGTCGGGTTCTCCATCGGCACCGAGACCCGAGGCTCGATCATCTCGCCCTCGACCCGCAACGGGGTCACCGGCCTGCGCCCCACCTTCGGCCGGGTGAGCCGGTACGGGGGGATGACCCTGAGCTGGACCATGGACAAGATCGGCCCCATGTGCCGGTCGGCCGAGGACTGCGCCCTCGTGTTCGCGGCCATCCACGGGCCGGACGGGCTCGACAACACCCTGCTCGACGTGCCGTTCAACTGGGACGCGGCGAGCGACCTCACCGCCCTGCGGGTCGCCTACCTGCGGTCGGCGTTCGAGGACGAGGAAGAGGAAGAAGCCGAAGACACGCCGCCCCAGGTGACCGCGCGGCGGCAGACCCTGATCAACAACCGCGCCGCCCTCGACGCGATACGCGGCCTCGGGGTGCAGGTGGCGCCCCTCGACCTGCCCGACCTGCCGAGCGGGGCGATCGGGTTCATCCTCGGCACGGAGGCGGCGGCGGCGTTCGACGTGCCGGCGCTGAACGCCCAGCTCGACAGCATGCGGGAGGAGCCGGAGCGCAGCCGGTGGCCCGACAGCTTCCGGCTGTCGCGCTTCGTGCCGGCCGTCGAGTACCTGCAGGCCAACCGCCTGCGCATGCGCATCATCGAGGACCTGCACGAGGCCCTCGGCGACTTCGACCTGTTCGTGGGCTCGAACCTCGGGCTGACGAACCTCACCGGGCACCCGGAGATCAGCATGCCCAGCGGCTTCCACGAGGGGAGCCCGACGAGCCTGCGGTTCACCGGCAAGCTGTTCGGCGAGCGGGAGATCCTGCGCCTCGCGCACGCGTTCCAACTGGCCACCGACCACCACCTGCAGCATCCGGCGCTGTAGACGCCCCAGGAATCTGCGCCGTGCAACGGTGCAGACTCCCGGCAGGGTTGGTTGGGCGGTGAGCGGAGCCGTAGGCGACGCTCTCCGGGGCCTGTGTGCTGAACCGTGGTTCGCGGAACGTTCTTGCGTGTTACTTATCCTGTGTTTACAGACACTTACCGCGATTCAGAGCTTTCACGAACTTCACGGCCGGGACACTAGTGCTGCGTCACGACCAAAAGTTCGGACATGGGTGCTCTGATTCGTCAACGATTGCGGGCCATAAACCCACGTCCATGCCCGAAGATTATGGTGTGACGGACCACTAGATTCCTTGAACGGGCGTGATCTTCACAGTTGAGTCAAGTTTTGATCGTGTTTTGTTCGCTGCCATGGGAGCGACCACAGCATCGGCGACTGCGCAGTACCTACATGCCTCGTCGGTCTGAGGCGGAGCCTCGCTAGTGCTGCGTCACGTCTCGATCTTCGGACGCGGACATGGGTTTAGCGCACGCAATCCTTGACGAATCACGGCACTCATGTCCGAACATTCAGTATTGACGCAGCACTAGGCCGGGAAGGCCAACGGTGGCCGCGGAGGGCCGCCCCACCGGTCGGTCGGTGCGCCGTCCCGGTCTGATGGAGGCGGTTCCGGGGTACGCGCGGGCGGGATGGGTGGCGTGTAACCCGCTGCGTGTGATAATTTACACGGCATGCGCAAGACGGAGTGGATGGCGTTCGCGACCCTGATGTTCACCATCATCGGGGCAGCCGTCGGAGTGGCCTGGTGGACCGGCGCCCGCATGGCGACGAAGGAGGATGTGGCGCTTTTCCGGCAGGAGCTTCGGCAGGAGATCCGGGCTCTCCGCGAGCACGTCGACGCGCAGATGGCCGAGCTTCGCGGCTACCTCGTCGACCACCTCGACGGGCACCCCGCCGACTGAACCCCGCCGACTGAACCCCACCGGCCCGCCGCCGTTCCTCCGTCCCGGTCCGAGCCTCCTTCGCGCAATTACAGAACTATTACATCCGTCCCGCGCGGAGCCTGCTACGCTGACTCCCGGCCCGGGCGCTGGTGCCCGGACCGCTTCCCGAAGGAGCTGCCGTGGCCACGAAGCAGGTCGACTTCGCCAGCGGGGACAGGGTCAGTTGGACGACCGCCGTCGCGTTCGGCGTCTTCCATGTCCTGGCGGTGGTGGCGCTGTTCAACGCGACGTGGCAGGCGGTGGCGGTGGCCGCGGTGCTGCACTGGGTGTGCATCGGCTGGGGCATCGGGCTCGGCTATCACCGGCTGCACACGCACCGCTCCTACAAGACCCCGAAGCTCGTCGAGTACTTCTTCGCCGTCTGCGGCTGCCTCACCCTGCAGGGCGGGCCGGTGTTCTGGACCGCGCTGCACCGCATCCACCACCAGCACTCCGACAAGACCGGCGACCCGCACACGCCGCGCGACGGCAAGTGGTGGTCGCACATGCTGTGGACCATCTTCGGCGAGGAGCTGCACGCCGATACCGAGATCATGGGCAAGTACGCCCCCGACCTCATGAAGGACCGGTTCTACCAGGTGCTCACCCGCTGGCACTGGGTGCCGCTGGTGGTGCTGGGGCTGCTGCTGCTCGCCATCGGCGGCCTGTCGTGGGCCCTGTGGGGGGTGTTCCTGCGCGTCGTCGTCGGCCTCCACTGCACCTGGCTCATCAACTCGGCGACCCACATCTGGGGGAGCCGCCGCTTCAATACCACCGACGACTCGAAGAACTCGTTCTGGGTGGCCCTCATCACCTTCGGCGAAGGCTGGCACAACAACCACCATGCCCATCCCCGCTCGGCCCGGCACGGCATGACGTGGTGGGAGGTCGACCTGAGCTGGATGCAGATCCGCGTCATGCAGTGGCTGGGTCTCGCGTGGGACGTGCAGGTGCCCACCGCCACCCAGATCGCCCACAAGTCGCTGCCGGTCGAGAACGCCGCGTAGGAGTCTGCGCGGCAAGGGTCGCTTGGGCGCCACCCGAGCCGCAAGGCGACGTCAGGCGGACCAGGCGCCGTGGAACCTCGCCGGGGGGAGCCCCGGCGGCGCCGGCTTGCCTGGTGATTCCGACTGCCGACCGGCCCCGGGAGGCGGCGCTTCCTCGGGGAATCGGCGCCCACCTGCAACAGGCGCGGCCGTGTTCGGGGCCGGATTCCGAGGCCGCGTCGCGGCCGGTCGCAGGCGATGGCGTCGGGGCGCTATGCTATGCGTATGGATCGCTCCGGCGGGAATCGCAGACGCTCCGTCCTCCTCGCCGGGGTGCTCGGCGTCGGCCTCATCGCCGTCGCCGTCGCCCTCAACATCAACTTCATCGTGCTCTACTGGCGGACGGGGCTGCTGCTGCTGCTCGGCGTGGTCAGCTTCGTGGTCCTGGTCGGGGGACTCGTCCTCAACACCGCCTTCCTCATCCGCGAGATCCAGCGGAGCGAGCAGCACGACGCGTTCATCCACGCCGTGACCCACGAGCTGAAGACGCCGCTCGCGAGCATCAAGCTGTATCTGCAGACGCTGCGCCAGCGCGAGCTGCCGGCCGACACCCGGCACGACATCATCGACACGATGCTCGACGACTCCGAGCGGCTGCAGCGGACCATCGACCAGATCCTGCTCGCCGGCAAGACCGGAGCCGCCCGCCGCGTCGACAACCCCACCGACGTCGACCTGACCGAGGTCGTGGGCGAGTGCGTCTCCCTCGCCGGCAAGCGGCACAACCTCGTGAACGGCGAGGTCGAGGTGATCGGCCGCCCCGAGCACGGCGCGTTCGTCGTCGAGGGCGACCGCGAGGAGCTGACGGCGGCGGTGACCAACCTCGTCGACAACGCCGTCAAGTACTCCGGCGACCGGGTGCGGGTGGCGGTGGACGTGGCCCGCGTCGGGGCCCGCCGGGTCGCCGTCAGCGTGCGCGACCAGGGGATGGGCATCACCAGCCACGAGCTGAAGCGCGTGTTCCGCCGGTTCTACCGCCTGCCCGCCGCCCTCCACTCGCGGGTGCGGGGCACGGGGCTCGGGCTGTCGATCGTGCGCGCGGTGGCGCGGCGGCACGGCGGGCGCGCCTATGCCGACAGCCGGGGCTTCGAGCGGGGGAGCACGTTCACCCTCGAGCTGCCGCTGAAGTCATGACCCGCGTCCTCATCGTCGAAGACGAAGACCACCTCGCGGCGGGGTTGAAGCTGAATCTCGAGGCGGAGGGGTACGCGGCCGACGTCGACGACACCGGCGAGGCGGCCCTCGAGCGCCTCGTCGACGGCGGCGCCGCCGCCAACGCCTTCGACGTCGTCCTGCTCGACGTCATGCTGCCGGGCCTCGACGGGTTCGAGGTGGTGCGGCGGCTGCGCGAGGCGCGGCAGTTCGTCCCCGTCATGCTGCTGACGGCGCGCTCGCACACCGACGACGTCCTGCGCGGCTTCGAGGCGGGCGCCGACGACTACCTGCCCAAGCCGTTCGACCTGTCCATTCTCCTGGCCCGCATCCGGGGGCTGCTGCGCCGTCGCCGATGGCTGCGGGGGAACGACGCGGGGCAGGCCGCGGAGGCCGACGAGTACTCGTTCGCCGGCCGGCACGTCGACTTCCGCAACCAGGTGCTGCGCCGCGACCGCGCCGAGCAGCCCCTGACCCTGATGGAGGCGACGTTGCTGCGCTACCTGGTGCAGCACGCCGGCGAGACGGTCTCCCGCCGGACCCTCCTCGAGGAGGTATGGGGGGTGCGCCAGGACACCGACACCCGGACCGTCGACAACTTCGTGGCGCGGCTGCGGCGCTACATCGAGGCCGAGCCGGCCCAGCCCCGGCACCTGCTCACGGTGCGCGGGGTCGGCTACCGGTTCGTGGTGGAGCCGGGCGAGTAGGGGGCTGCCCCGGCACGACAGGACGGTCCACCGGAAGCTGGTCACAGATGGCTGTCTCTCCGCGGTCTCCGTCACGCAACCCGGCCTGCCGCCGCAGCCAGTCTCCGCGGCGGCCCCTCGGCAGGCGAACGCATCCGGATTGAACGCATGCGCAAGCAGACCCTCGTGAAGCTCGCCCTCGTCCTGGTCGCCCTCATCGTGGTGCCCTGGCTCTTCCTGCGGACCCTGCAGGACACCATCGCCGCGCCGTACTCGGTGCCCGAGGGCTCGTTGTCGGGCTGGACCCTGGTCCTGGCGGAACCGACGCGGCCCGCGGTGTGGGCGGCGGGGCTGCAGCCGCCGAACCTGTTCCGTGCCGGTCTCTTCGATCAGCTCTTCGATCGAACCATGGTGTCGATGACCTCGCCCGTGGACGACGTGCTCCCGATCGTGCTCGACTCGGAGCTGCGTGGCGGACCCGCCGCCGAGCTCTCGCCCGAGGCGATCCGCCAGGCGGCGAACGAAGCCGGGCTCGAGCAGGTGAGCCTTCGACCCATCTGCATGGCGGTGAAGCGCGAGACGTTCGCGGGCCGCACGCGGGAGTTCTTCTTCGTCGTGTTCGACGTCCCCGAGGTGGACGCGTTCCGCCGCCGCCTGGCCGAGCTGGCAGGGGAGGGCGTCGGGCCGGAGACATTCGGCCCTCTCGACCTGATTCTGCCGATCGCAGGGTCGGACACCGCGTTCGCGGGCTGGTGGCCGGTCGTGGTCGACCGCGAGGTCGACTGCCAGGCGCCCGTCGGCTGAAGAGGGGGAGTTCCGGAGATGAAAGCTCGCGCTCTCGTGGCGGCGGTGGGGTTGGCAGGGTTCCTCGCGGGGACGTTGGCGGCCCCGGCGGGGGCGCAGCAGACGTCGACGTGGCGCGCGCCCCGGACCCCGTGGGGGCATCCGGACCTGCAGGGCACGTGGACGAACGTCACCGCGACGCCGCTGGAGCGGCCGCGGGATCTGGCCGGCACGCCGGTGCTCACGGAGGAGGAGCGGGCCGAGCGCTTCCGGCAGTTCACCCTGGAAACCACGACCGACACCGTGCCCCCCGCGGGCAGCGCGGGCTCTCACAACGAGTACTGGCGCGAGCGTGGGGGGCTGCTGCATCGCACCTCGCTCGTCGTCGACCCCGCCGATGGGCGGCTCCCGCCGTTGACGCCGGCAGCCCGGCGGCTGCGCTCCCGGCTGGCGGGGGCATGGAGAACGAGCCCCGCCGATGGACCGGAGAGCCGGGACCTGTTCGAGCGGTGCGTGACCCGGGGGCTGCCGGGCACGATGATGGGCAACTTCTACAACCACAACTACGAGATCCTGCAGACGCCGGACCACGTCGTGATTCTCGCCGAGATGATCCACGACGCCCGGATCGTCCCGCTCGAGGGGCGGCCGCACGTGGACCGGCGGATCCGGCAGTGGCTGGGGGATCCGCGCGGGTGGTGGGAGGGCGGCACCCTGGTGATCGAGACCACCAACCTCCGGGCCGTGGACCAGACCACCATCAGCCGTGGGCTCGGCGTCATCACGCTGGGCACCAGCGCGGCGGGCCGCGTCGTCGAGCGTTTCACCCGGCGGGGTCCCGATGCGATCGACTACCGGGTCACGGTCGACGATCCGGCCTTCTACGCCGCCCCGTGGACGGCGGAGGTCCCGATGACGACCCGGCAGGGCCCGCTCTTCGAATACGCCTGCCACGAGGGCAACTACGGCATGCCGGGCATCCTGGCCGGCCATCGCGCCGAGGAGCGCGACGCCGCCGCGGTCGACCGGCCCTGACGTCGAGCTCCGCGCCGCGGTGGCATGCGAGCGCCCCGAAACGTATCGCGGCCCGGGTCCGCCGGCTGCATTCGAGTGACGATGGGGAAGCGGTGATGACCGCGGATCGAAGCGCCGCGCTGTTCTTCGAGCTGTTCAGCGGGCTGCCCCGGCAGGGGCCGGGCACGGCGGCGAGCACGCGTCGGGCCCTCGGGCTCGTGCCGGACGTCGGGCCGCGGACCCGGGTGCTCGACATCGGTTGCGGGACCGGCGCCCAGACCCTGGTGTTGGCCCTCGACTCGCCCGCGCGCATCGTCGCCGTCGACAACCACCCGCCGTTCATCGACATCCTGAACCGCGAGGCGCACCGCCTGGGCGTCGCGGACCGGCTGGAAGCCCGCGTGGCCGACATGCGCCGACTCGACTTTCCGAACCACTCCTTCGACCTGATCTGGTGCGAAGGCGCCATCTACAACGTGGGCGTGGAGGCGGGCCTGCGCGACTGGCGCCGGCTGCTTCGACGCGACGGGCACGTAGCGCTGACGGAAGTGTGCTGGCGGAAGCCCGAGCCGCCCGCCGAGTGCGCGGCGTTCTGGAAGCGGGAGTACCCGGCCATCCGCGACACCGACGCCCTCCTGGAGGCCGTCGACGCGTGCGGCTACCGGACGGTCGGCCACTTTCCGCTTCCTGCGTCGGCGTGGTGGGACGACTACTACCGGCCGCTCCAGGACAACGTGACGGCGTTCCGCACGCGTCACCACGACGCGCCGGATGCTCAGGAGCTGGCGGACCAGTGCCAGAACGAAATAGACATCTGGCATGCCCACTCGACGTTCTACGGCTACGAGTTCCTCGTGCTGCGCGCCGGCTGAACCAGCCGGGCGGAGTCGCCGGGGGCTGCTCGCGGCTGGCGAGCTCCGGCTGCCGCGCACCCATGATCGCCCGCTACGCCAAGCCCTTGAACTCCTCGCGGAACCCGGTCCGAGACGGCGGGCCGGCGGGCAGGATGACGATGATGGGGGCCGTGCCACAGGTCGATTGAGACCACGAAATCTCGGATCAGCGATCCGAATTTTCGAGGCCCGGCCTGACCGAGTCACGTTGGGGGCGCCGACGCCGCGTCGCGAGGCGTCCGGCAGGGAGACGGATCAGCGATCCGAATTTTCGAGGCCCGGCCTGACCGAGTCCCGTTGGAGCGCCGACGCCGCGTCGCGAGGCGTCCGTCGGGGGACGTTCCGGCAATCGGAGGCGTCGGACTCCCCGGCTACCGCTCGTCCGCGATCGCCCGGTACACGAGGTCCTTGAACTCCTCGCGGAACCCGCCGCCGCGCGACGGCGACACGGCGGCCATGATCACGGTGATCAGGCCGTGCTCCGGGTCGATCGAGAACCGGGTGCCCGACGACCCGTCCCACCAGTACTCGCTGTCGCCGACCGGGAACGAGTAGCGGCTCGCGTCGAGGACGACGTTGAACCCCAGGCCCCAGCCCGACCCCGCCATGTAGCCGGAGCGCGACAGCGGCATCACCGCGTCGGGCACGTGGTTGCGGGTCATCAGGGCGACCGTCTCGGGCTCGAGCACCCGCACGCCGTCGAGGGTGCCGCCGTTCAGGAACATCTGCGAGAAGCGGAGGTAGTCCATGACCGTCGACAGCAGGCCCACGCCGCCCTCGATGAGGGCCGGTCGCTCGGTGAACGGCACCTCCTCGATGGCCCAGGGGTAGAGCTCGCCGCTGCCGTCGTCGAGTCGGTAGACGGTGGCGAGGCGGTCGGCGCGCTCGCCGTCGGCCCAGAACACGGTGTCGGTCATCCCCAGGGGCCCGAAGAGCCGCTCGGCCAGGAACTCCTCGAACGGCTGTCCGGACCAGACCTCCACCAGCCGGCCGAGGATGGTGGTGGAGACGCCGTACCGGAACCGGGTGCCGGGGTCCTCGAACAGGGGCACGCGGGCCGCGTTGTCGACGAGCTGCGGCAGGGTGATGGACCGCAGCCGGACCTGCTCGGCGCGGTAGATGGCGCTGCTGCGGCTGCCGATGCCGGAGGTGTGGGTGAGCAGGTTCCGCACCGTGATGTCGCCTTCGCGGGAGCGCGTGCGGGCGAGATCGGGGGCGCCGGCGTCGACGAACACGCGCTGGTCGGCGAACTGCGGCAGGTACTGCCGGATCGGATCGTCGAGCTGGAACCGGCCCTCCTCCCACAGCATCATGACCGCGGTGCTCGTGATCGGCCGGGTCATCGAGTAGAGGCGGAACAGGTCGTCGCGGGCCATCGCGTCGCCGGCCTCGCGGTCGCGTTGCCCGAGCGCCTCGAAGTAGACGACGCGGCCGTGGCGGGCCACCGCCGCCACCACGCCCGCGATGTTCGACCGGTTGACGTGGGCCTGCAGCGCCCGCGTGGCCTCGGCGAGGCGGTCCGACGACATGCCCGCCGATTCGGGGGTGGCGGGCGCGAGATCCTGGGCCGCGGTGGGCACGGCGAGGGTCAGGCACGCGACGGCGATCAGAACGGGTCGAAGGCTCATGACGTTCTCCAGGGGTGACTTGTGTTCACGGTCGCGTGTCGCATCCTATAATCAACGCGCGTCGTGCGGGTAGCCCCGCTCCGGGGCGGACCGCCGGCACCGCCGGAGCGCGCCCCGAAACGGGAGGCGGAGTCGGCGTTGTCGGCGGCAGGCGGCGCACTGGGGGCGTCGGACCGAGAGATCGGGCGAACGAGCGGGCAACCCGCGGCAGAGCCCCGCGTTGCGCCGAGCCCGAGCGCGCCGGCGGGCTGAAGGGCGCCCGCGGGCGGCAGAGGCGCCCGGCCCCTGACGAGGCGCGACGAGGGCGCATGTTGCGCCCCGGGCAACCGAGAAGCAACGCAGTCGGGCAGGCTGCATCGCCGGTCGAATGCACCGGGATCTTCTGCCACGCGGACTGCCAGGCGGGCCGCGCCGCGAGTCGGGGCGTGGGCCGGCAGATGGAGGGAAATGTGCTGAAGCGTCTGACTGTGATCGCGATCGTGCTGGCGATCGGGTGGGGGACGGCGCCGGCTCCGGTGGCCGGCCAGGACACGCCGCAGTGGCGGGGGCCGAACCGGGACGGCTCGGTCGTCGGGTTCGACGTCCCGGCGGCGTGGCCCGAGGGGCTCACCCGGCAGTGGACCATCGACGTGGGCTTCGGCTACGCGACGCCGCTCCTCGTCGGCGACCGGATGTACGTGTTCAGCCGGCAGGGCGACGACGAGGTGATGCAGGCCCTCGACCCCGCCACCGGCGAGACGGTCTGGCGGTCGAGCTATTCGGCCCGGTTCCAGATGATGCCGGCCACCCGCGTCCACGGGCCCGGGCCCAAGTCGACGCCGGCCTACGCCGACGGGCGGCTGTTCACCCTCGGCATCAGCGGCATCGTGACCGCGTTCGACGCCTCCGACGGCCGGCAGCTCTGGCAGCGGCCCGCCGATCCGGTCGAGCCGCTCTACCACACCGGCCAGTCGCCGCTCGTCGACGGCGACCACGTGATCCTGCACGTGGGCGGCCAGGACGCCGGCGCCCTGACCGCGTTCGACGCGGCCACCGGCGACGTGCAGTGGAGCTGGGACGGCGACGGGCCCGCCTACGGGTCGCCGGTCATCGCCGAGGTCGAGGGCGTGCGGCAGGTCATCACCTTCACCCAGGAGAACATCGTCGGCGTGGCCGCCGACACCGGGCAACTGCTGTGGAGCCGTCCGTTCACCACCCCGTCGACGACCACGTCGCAGACCCCGCAGATCTACGAGGGCGACGTCATCCAGACCGGCCGCGCCAACGGCGTCACCCGTTTCCGCATCGTCCGCGAGGGGAACGCCTGGACGACCGAGGACGTGTGGCGCACCGACGAGGTGGGCCTGCACATGACCAACCCGGTGGTCGTCGACGGCGTGCTCTACGGCCTGTCGCACCTGAACAGCGGCCAGTACTTCGGCCTCGACCTCGACACCGGCGAGGTGCTCTGGACGAGCGCGCCGCGGCAGGCGGAGAACGCGGCCATCCTGAACGCGGGCGGCACCATCGTGTCGCTGCAGGACGACGCCGAGCTCGTCGTCCTGCCCAGCAGCCGCACCGGCTTCGAGCCCGTGCAGCGGTACGAGGTGGCCGAGAGCGCGACGTGGACGCAGCCCACGCTGGTCGGGAACCGCGTCTACGTCAAGGACGTCGAGACGCTGACGCTCTGGACCGTGGAGTAGCCGCGCCCCGTGCCGGAGTCCCGCGGTGCACTGGGCCCGGATGGGCGCCAGCGGCGCGGGGGGGGTACCGCCCGCTCGAATGCAGCCGAGGCTCTCGCCACGCGCTGCCGGGCCGATACCGCGGACGCCGCCCCGACGGGATGCGGGCGGCGAGCGGATTTGGGAACGTCCGTCGGGAGCCGGCGCCGCGGTACGCGGCGGCCGCCGGCGGTCAACCAGGAGAGGAATCCAGATGTCGCTACGCATCAACGACGTGGCCCCCGACTTCACGGCGGAGTCGACGCGGGGCACCATCAACTTCCACGAGTGGATCGGGGACGGCTGGGCCATCCTGTGCTCGCACCCCAAGGACTTCACCCCGGTGTGCACGACCGAGCTGGGCTACATGGCGGGGCTGCAGGGCGAGTTCGAGAAGCGCAACTGCAAGATTCTCGGCATCAGCGTCGACGGCGTGAGCGATCACGATCGCTGGTCGCGCGACATCGAGGCGTCGCAGGGGCACGCCGTGAACTATCCCCTCATCGGCGACCCCCAGCTCAAGATCGTCAAGCGGTACGACATGCTGCCGGCCGACGCCGGGGACACCAGCGAGGGGCGGACGCCGGCCGACAACGCGACGGCGCGGTCGGTTTTCGTCATCGGCCCCGACAAGCGCATCAAGGCCACCATCACCTACCCGATGAGCACCGGGCGCAACTTCGACGAGATCCTGCGGCTGCTCGACTCGTGCCAGCTCACGGCGACGAAGAAGGTGGCCACCCCCGTGAACTGGAAGCAGGGCGAGGACGTCATCATCCTGCCGGCGGTGTCCAACGAGGAGGCGAAGGCCACCTATCCGGACGGCTGGCAGCAGCCGCTGCCCTACATGCGGGTCGTGCCGCAGCCGAAGTAGGGCTCGCTCGCTGCTTAGCCGGGCAACCGGACTCTGTCCTGTGGGGCGTCGGCGAGGTTAGACCGAACGTCTTCGTCGGCGTCCGCGATGGGGCTGGGATCGACCGAGTCGCGTGGTACGAATGCTCTGCCCGCACGACCGGCCCCTTCTTGATGGGCCAGGATGCTTGAGGAACACATGTCGTTCTTGTGGCGATTGGCGGCCCAAGCATGAAGCCGGGAAAGGTCACCGATGCCGGTATCGGTAACAATCAATGGATGAAGTGCAGGCCGCATTCTACCGACAGCGTTTCAGGATCGCCTTTCTGGAAAAGAAAGGTACGGAGTTCCAGGACTGGTTCGCCAAACTCGCGGGACGCGCCTTCGGACCCGACTTCGAAGCAGTGCGTCCCTACGGTAGTCAAGGAGACCTCAAGTGCGACGGCCGTCGGGTCAGCACGGGGACAGTATTTCAATGTTACGCCCCGTACATGACGAAGGAAGCCGAGTTCATCGCAAAAGTCCGCCTGGACTTCCTTGGAGCGTATGCGAATTGGGGCGGCGACATGCGCGAATGGGTGTTGGTGCACAATGACCAACGCGGACTTGCTGCGAAGTCTCTTCAGCAATTGGAGAGTCTTCGCCGTGACCACCCGTTGGTGAAGATCGAGGTATGGACCGAGGCCGAACTGCAGGCGCTGGCTGACCGGCTTCCACTGGAAGACCAGCAGGCGCTCTTCGGTTTCGCACCATCGAAGAGCGGATTGGAGACTCTGAAGCTAGCGGATCTCCAGCCTGTCATTAGCGCGCTGAGACTCCTTGACCCGCAACCCGGCCAAGAACCGCTTACTCCGCCGTCGGTGGACAAGTTGGCGAAAAATGCACTGTCGGCCGACGCGGCGGAGCTGCTTCGAGTGGGACGACGTAAGGAAGGTTTGGTCGACGCGTGGTTCCGGAAGAATCGCAGCGTTGACCTCGGTGAACGGATCGCGGAGACGTTCCGTAAGCGTTACGCTCACTTGACGGCTGGCGATCGGTCGCCGGACGAGGTCTTCGAGCACCTGCTGCAGTACGCCGGAATCGGCGGAGACGCACGCCGGCATGCGGCCGTACTAGCGGTCCTTTCCTATTTCTTCGAGCGGTGCGATATTTTCGAAGATCCGGGAGACTAACAGTGATCCTGCCATCTAAGCACATTCGGTCCGAGCGCGCGTTGATTGGTGTGGGTGGCGAAGTGCTCCGGATTCTCGGGCGGCCGATGACGATGTCAGGGCTTTGGGACGCGATTCGGTCGAGGCGGTCGGTGGACGTATCGAGTTTCGTTATCGACTATCGGTGGTTCGTGCTCACGCTCGATTTGCTTTATATGATAAAGGCTATAGAGTTCGATCGTGGCCTGATCCGGAAGGCAGTTCCATGATAAGGGAAGTGAGCAGCGATCGCGAATCATTCAAGACGCTGACGTTCGGCCCTGGGCTAAACGTCATCCTTGCGGATAAGAGTAGGGGTGCGAGCGACCGGCAGTCCCGCAACGGAGCCGGCAAGACCAGCTTCGTAGAGCTGGTTCATTTCTTGTGCGGTGCGGATGTCAAGCCGGCCAGCATTTTTCGATCGGATTCCCTACGCGACTGGACGTTTAGCGCGACTGTGGATGTGGGCAAGGCCTGTTGTTCGATTTCGCGAAGTGGTAGCACTCCGGGGCGAGTCCTTGTTGGTCAAGAGGACGCCGATTGGGCGAAGCACACAGATGGAATGTTTGTGCAGATTGACCAACGGGAAAGTACTTCTCTTGGTCGGCTGCAGAGGGAAGTGTCGAACGAAGATTGGAAACGCGTGCTTGGCGCACGATGGTTCGGATTGACGGGTGATGGCGATCGTACTGAGCGGTTTCGGCCGACTTTTCGGTCCCTGTTCTCGTTCGTCGCGCGCCGGCAGGAGAGCGGGGGTTTTCAGGATCCGGTCCAGCACGCGACGATGCAGCAATTGTGGGATCGACAGGTTGCGATTTGCTACTTGATCGGTTTAGATTGGCGGATTCCGAGCGGATTCCAGGAGCTGCGCGAACGGGAAAGGGTCACGAAGGAACTACGGAAGATTGCGAAGTCGGGGGAGCTAGGGCGGCATTTTGGTAACGCTGCGGAGTTGCGTACGAAGCTGGCTGTCGCTGAGGATCGGGCAAGTAGGTTGCGTGGCGAACTTGACGCATTTCGGGTGGTTCCGGAGTACCAGGAGTTGGAACGAGAGGCCAGCGACCTTAGCGGGCGGATCGACGATTTGAACGTCGAGAATGTCGTCGATCAAGATTTGATTCGGGAACTGAACGCGTCGTTGGCCATGGAAGGTGAGCCGGAGTCGCGGGACTTGGTGAAGCTGTACGGTGAGGCTGGGGTCGTCCTTCCGGGACTGACGCTGCGCCGTATGGAAGCGGTGGAACGATTTCACCGCGCGATTATTGAGAACCGACGGTCCCATCTTAGTGGCGAAATCGCCAATGCGGAACAGCGCGTGGCTGAGCGCGATGGGCGGAAACAGGAATTGGATCGTCGGCGTAGCCAGATCATGAAGGTATTGAAGTCCGGAGGTGCACTGGAACATTATACCAGTTTGAGAGAGGAGCTCGGTCGGATCGAAGCTGACAGCGAACTGCTGCGGGAGCGGCGTGCGATCGTCGAACGCCTGGACAGCGCCAAAACGGAGATTGAAGTGGAGCGCGCGCGACTGGTCCAGGCGTTGCGAGACGACATTCACGAGCGAGAAGAGGTGGTACGGGAGGCGATTCTGAGCTTTGAGGCGCTGTCGCGGTCGCTGTATGAGCGGGCGGGGAGTCTGGCCGTTTCGGATACGCCGAGTGGCCCGCGGTTCGAGGTGCACATCGCGTCGGAGCGGAGCAAGGGCATCACGAACATGCAGATTTTTTGCTTCGACCTCATGTTGGCGGAGATCGGTGCGCGTCGAGGCCATTGGCCGGGATTTCTGGTCCACGACAGTCATCTTTTTGATGGCGTAGACGAGCGGCAGATTGCGAAGGCGCTTCAGCTTGGGGCGGAACGAGCGGAGGGCGCGGGTTTTCAGTACATCGTGACGATGAACTCTGATTCAGTGCCCGCGGAGGGTTTTGCGGGCGCATTCGATATTCGGGAACATTTTGTGGAGACGAGACTGACGGATGCGACGGACACCGGCGGGTTGTTCGGTGTGAGGTTCAACTGAGGAGGATGGACGGTTGGTCGACGGCCTGCGTCGGGGCCTGGCGTTTTCGACGGGGGATGGAGGCCGAGAGCGGTGGCCCGCGGGATGAGCGGGGTTGCATCTGGCGGTTGGGTGTCAGAGGATCTACGCTGGAGGTGTTGCGGGGAGGCGAGAGGGCCTTGGGTGCGCGGCAGGTGTGGATGGGGCGGTGCCCCGAGGCGTGTGGACCGTTTCAACGGTGAAGGAGAGGCGTCATGCAGAAGAGGAATGGACGGCGGTTGGCGTTCGGGGCGTTGGCCCTCGCGCTGGTCGCACTGATCGGGATCGGCGCCACGCTCGGCCGCACCGAGGCCGTGCAGGGCGAGCTGGTCTGGGGCCCGGTGTTCGAGGTCGATCCGCTGTGGCCGAAGCCGCTGCCGAACCACTGGCTGCTGGGCACCACCATCGGCGTGTCCGTCGACAACCGCGACCACATCTGGATCGTCCACCGCGGCGACTCGCTGGCGGCGGGCGAGGTGCCGGCGGCGCAGGATCCGCCGGTGGCGACCGAGTGCTGCTTCCCCGCGCCCCCGGTGCTCGAGTTCGACCAGGCGGGGCTGCTCGTCAACTACTGGGGCGGCCCCGGCGAGGGCTACGAGTGGCCGGCCTCGAACCACGGCATCTGGGTCGACCACATGGACAACGTGTGGATCGGCGGCAACGGCGGCCCCGACTCGCATCTCCTGAAGTTCGACCGCTACGGGAACTTCCTGCTGCAGGTCGGCCGTTCGGGCGGCAACGCGGGCAGCAACGACACCGAGAACTTCGGCCGCGTCGCCAAGATCATGGTGGACCCGAAGGACAACGAGGCGTACATCGCCGACGGCTACCTCAACAAGCGGGTCGCGGTGCTCGACGCCGAGACCGGCGCCATGAAGCGCTTCTGGGGCGCCTACGGCAACACGCCGGACGACGCCGACCTCGGCCGCTACGACCCGAACGCCGAGCCCGCGCCGCAGTTCCGGACCCCGGTGCACTGCGCCGATCTGTCGAACGACGGCCTGGTCTACGCCTGCGACCGCGTGAACAACCGCATCCAGGTGTTCCAGAAGGACGGCACGTTCGTCGAGGAGCTGATCGTGGCCCGCGAGACCCTGGGCGCGGGGTCGGCCTGGGACGTCGCGTTCTCGCGCGACGCCGACCAGAAGTACCTCTACATGGCCGACGGCGTGAACGAGAAGGTCTACATCATCGACCGGCAGGAGATGGAGGTCATCTCGAGCTTCGGCGACGGCGGGCGCCAGCCGGGGCAGTTCTACGGCGCGCACAGCATCGCGACCGACTCGTCCGGCAACATCTACACGACCGAGACGTTCGAGGGCAAGCGCATCCAGAAGTTCGTCTACAAGGGCGAGGGCCCGATTCCCGCCGACCAGGGCGTGGTCTGGCCGTCCAACTGATCCGTCCGCCGCGGACTCGGTAATCGGGAACGGGGATCGGGACCGAGGTTCCGGTCCCCGTTTCTTGTACGCAGGCGACTCACGTCCCCGCGCCCGGATGGGGTCCGTTGTGCGGGCCGCTGCCCGGTTCCCCGTTCGGCCTGCCCCCAACCGGTCCGGCCGCCAGCCTGCTTCGGGCGGCTCTCGCCCCGCGCGTTTCGGTGTGCTGCCACGGTGGGGTGACCCGTTCGGGCTATCCACGAAGCGGGCCGGCTCGACGGGGTGACCCCCGGCGAATTGCCCCCGGCCGTCCCGACGCGCTTCGTCCTGCACGTGACCCGCCGATCTCGCAAGCTGTCGCCGGCGCTCGAGCTCGCGGCACGTCCCGGTGACCAGCCCCGGCACTGCCGGCGGTTCGGATCCGGGTGACAGGAGAGCCGCGTTTGCGGCAAACTCTGCCGATGCTCCTCCAACGGGCGTTCCCCGTCGGGCCGGCGGCGGTCCTGGCCCTGTGTCTCGCGGCGTCGGCGGCTCTCGCGCCGACCGTGGCGGTCGGCCAGCCGTCTCCGGACCCCGGGCTCGTCCGGTGTCCGAGCCTCGACCCGCGCGGCCCCGCCGCCGATCCCGACCTGTACTGCATCGAGCTGGTCCACGCTCCCGACTTTCCCCGCGTCTCCGGCTACGTCGCGCTCACCCCGCCGCCATCGCCGTTCGGCGCCGCGGTCACCGCCGCGGGCAGTCACCGCTTCGACCTGACCCTGCACGCGGCCGGACTGCCCGACCCGGGCGCGCTCGGCGACTACACCGGCTACGTGGCGTGGGCGACCACGCCCCTGCTGCGTCCGGTGGTGAACCTGGGCCCGGTCGCGAACGGCCGCACCGCGCTCGGGGCCGTCGACCTCGACAAGTTCCTGGTGCTCGTCACCGCCGAGGCGTCGCCCGACGGGGAGGCGTGGGAGGGGCGCATCGTGCTGCGGGGCATCTCGGCCGGCATGCGCATGGAGCCCGAGGACCTGCTGGCGGTCACCGGGATGGTCGGGGGAGGCGCGCCTCCTCCGGCCCCCCGCGGCTGGACGCGCCCGCCCATGCACCCGTCGGTGGCGATGATGCCGGGGGTCGGCCGCCTCGCCCCGCCCGTCGACCCGTTCCTGCCGTCCGCCGCGGGGGAACCGTTTCCCGACGCCGGCCCCCGCGGGATCGTCCGTGAGCAACTCGACGAGCTCGGGGACGAGGCCGCGGATCGAGCCCCCGAGGGCGAAGCTGGACGCGCGCGACTGGCGGGCGAGCTGCCCGCCGCCCGCCCGCGAGAGATCGTCCGCCTGGGCGACGGCGGCACGCTCGACCTCGAGGCGGGCCTCGTCCGCCGCACCATCGGCGGCCGGACGTTCACCATGTACGGCTACAACGGCCAGTACCCCGGCCCCCTCATCCAGGTGCCGCAGTAGGCCACCATCACCGTGAACGTCACGAACCGGCTCGAGTTCCCGACCGCGGTGCACTGGCACGGCATCCGCCTCGAGAACCGGTTCGACGGCGTCCCCGGCCTCACCCAGGACCCCATCGCGCCCGGCGACACCTTCCGCTACCGCATCCACTTTCCCGACGCCGGCCTCTACTGGTACCACCCGCACCACCGGGAGGACTTCCAGCAGGACCTGGGCCTGTACGGCAACCTGCGCGTCGACGCGGCCGACCCCGACTACTTCGGCCCCGCCAACCGCGAGCAGGTGCTGATGCTCGACGACCTGCTGGTCGGCGAGGGCGGCCTCGTGCCGTTCGGGCGCGAGGCGGCGACCCACGCCCTGATGGGCCGCTTCGGCAACCTCCTGCTCGTCAACGGCGAGCCCGAGTACCGCCTGACGGTGGCGCGAGGCGAGGTCGTCCGCTTCTTCCTGACCAACGTCTCGAACACCCGCACGTTCAACCTGTCGTTCGGCGGGGCCCCGATCAAGCTGGTGGCGTCCGACGTGGGCCGGTTCGAGCGGCAGGCGTGGGTCGACAGCGTGGTCCTCGCGCCGGCCGAGCGCTACGTCGTCGAGGTCCGGTTCGACGAGCCGGGCGAGGCGCGGCTCGTCAACCGCGTGCGCGCCATCGACCACGTGTACGGGAACTACTTCCCCGACGAGACGGTGCTCGGCGCGGTGGCGGTCACCGGCGAACCGGCCTCGCCGAACCACGAGGCCAGCTTCCGCGAGCTGCGCGGCCACCCCGACGTCGCGACGGACATCGACGCCTATCGGGACGAGTTCGACCGCCCCGTCGACCACCGGCTGCTGCTGACCCTCGAGCTCGGCCGGCTGCCCGATCCCCTCGAGCCGCTGCTCAACCTGGACCGTTCGTTCTTCAACCCCGTCGAGTGGAGCGGCACCATGCCGCGCATGAACTGGGTCACCACCGCCGGCCCCGTCCGCTGGGTCCTGCGCGACCTCGACACCGGCCTCGAGAACGACGCCATCGACTGGCGCTTCCGGCGGGGCGACGTGGTGAAGATACGCCTGCGCAACGACCGCGGGGCGGTGCACGCCATGCAGCACCCGGTCCACATCCACGGCCAGCGCTTCCTCGTGCTTGCCCGCGACGGCGTGCCGAACGACAATCTGGTGTGGAAGGACACCGTGCTGCTGCCGGCGGGTTCGACCGCCGACCTGCTGCTGGAGCTGTCCAACCCGGGCCGGTGGATGCTCCACTGTCACATCGCCGAGCACCTCGAGTCGGGCATGAAGATGGTCTTCGACGTCGCGGCGGGTCCGCCGCCGCGCGCGGAGCGGGGTGGGGTCGTTCCAACTCGACAGGCGCCCTGACCGTTTACCGGAGCATCGCTTGCCGAGGAGCCCGATGAACAACGACAACCGATATCTGATCAGTTTCGAAGACCCTGTTCCCGACCCCTCGGCCAAGCTGATCGACGTCAACGTGATCATGAGCTACGGGTGCGCCGCCCTGTTCTTCTTCGGGTTCGGTATGGCGGCGGCCGGCATCGCCGAGCCGATCAGCAGCGCCGCCGCCGGCTGGAGTCTGCTCGTGTTGTTCGTGTGGAAAGCGGTGCGGCTGCTGTCGTGGTTCGTCATTGGGTTCTGCGACTTCTGAGCACGGGGGGCCGCGGAACGCGGCTACGAACAAGACGGAATCGACGACGGGAGGAAGAACCATGCGCAACCTGATCGCCACGCTCGTGCTTCTGGCCGCCGCCGCGGCCTTCAGCTCGGCCCAGCCGGCAAGCTCGCTGTCCGACGCGGTGCGGGAGTTCGTCGAGGTCGACGACGCGGTGGTCGCGCTGACCGGGGTGCAGGTGGTAGACGGCACCGGCAGCGCCGCCGCCGGGGGGCAGACCGTCCTCATCCGCGACGGCCGCATCGCCGCGGTGGGGCCGGACGCCGAGGTCGCGGTCCCCGACGGCGCCCGGACCCTGGACCTCGACGGGCACACCGTCCTGCCCGGCTTCGTCGGCCTCCACGACCACACGTTCTACATGACCCGCGGCCGCCGCGTGCAGCTCAACTTCAGCGCGCCGCGCCTCTACCTGGCGAGCGGGGTGACGACCATCCGCACCACCGGCGCCTTCTCGCCGTACAGCGAGCTGAACCTCAAGCGCTCGATCGCGGAGGGACGCGAGATCGGGCCGCGCATGTACATCACCGGCCCCTACCTGTCGGGCGCCGGCGCGTCGTCGCAGATGTTCCAGGTCGGCACCCCCGAGGATGCGCGGCGGGTCGTGGCGTACTGGGCCGACGAGGGCGTGGACTGGTTCAAGGCCTACACGCGCATCGGCGACGAGGAGCTCGCCGCGGCCATCGACGAGGCGCACCGGCGCGGCGTCAGGGTCACCGGCCACCTGTGCTCCATCTCGTTCCAGGAGGCGGTGGACCTCGGCATCGACAACATCGAGCACGGCTTCTTCACCAACAGCGATTACGTCCCCGGCAAGGAACCCGGCGTCTGCCCGCCCGGGGTGCAGCGCAGCCTGCTCGAGGTCGACGTGGAGGGCGACGCCGTCGCCGACACCATCCGCGCCATGGTCGAGGGCGGCGTCGCCATGACCTCGACCCTCGCCGTCTACGAGCTCGGCGTCCCCAACCGCCCGCCCCTCGAGGAGCGGGTGCTCGAGATGCTCGCCCCCGGCGCCCGCGACGAGTACCTGGCGTCGCGGGCCGACGTCGCGTCGCGCGACGACGCGCCGATGGCCACCCTGTTCCCCAAGGCGCAGCGGTTCGAGAAGCTCTTCGCCGACGCCGGCGGGCTGCTCGCGGCCGGCGTGGACCCCACCGGCATGGGCGGGGCCCTGCCCGGCTACGGCGACCAGCGGAACTACGAGCTGCTGCTCGAGGCGGGGTTCACGCACGAGGATGTCGTCGAGGTCATGACCCTGAACGGCGCCCGCGTGCTCGGCGAGGACGCCCGCTACGGCTCCGTCGAAGCCGGCAAGCT
>JAJEFC010000421.1 GCA_022820675.1 Vicinamibacteria bacterium
GCCCCACGGTGCGCCCGCCGCGCACGGACACGCCGCCCGACATCGACGGCCGCCTCGACGACGTCGCCTGGCGGTCGGCGGCCACCATCACCGAGTTCACCCAGCAGGCGCCGCTCGAGGGGGCCCCCGCGACCGAGGACACCGAGGTCTACATCGCCTACGACAGCGACCACCTGTACTTCGGCTTCCACCTGCACTACGCCGACCCGAGCATCATGCGGGCGAACCGGGTCGACCGCGACACCGCCTGGGCGGACGACCTCATCACCATCTACATCGACACCTTCCTCGACCAGCAGCGGGCCTACGACTTCGACCTGAACGCCTACAACGTGCAGGGCGACGGCATCGTCAACGCCGGCGGCATGCGCGGCTCGCCCATCCCCTTCGCAGACCGGACGTGGGACGCGCTCTTCCACAGCGCCACGAGCATCGTCGCCGACGGCTACATCGCGGAGATGGCGATTCCCTTCAAGAGCCTCCGCTATCCACAGCGCGGCCCCGGCGAGCCCCACCGCTGGGGCTTCCAGATCGTGCGCGAGATCAAGGGCAAGAACGAGGAGAACGCGGTGTGGGCGCCGATGTCGCGCGACGTGGCCGGCTTCCACCGCCAGATGGGGCTGATGGAGGGGATGACCGACTTCTCGACCAGCCGCAACCTCGAGTTTCTGCCCACGTTCACGGGCATCGACTTCGGGTCGCTCGACCGGTCGACGGGCGGGTGGAACGACCTCGGGATGAATCCCGAGGCCGGCCTCAACGTCAAGTACGGGGTGACGTCGAACCTGACCGCCGACTTCACCCTCAACCCCGACTTCTCGCAGATCGAGTCGGACCAGCCCCAGATCGAGGTCAACCAGCGTTTCCCCCTGTTCTTCAGCGAGCTGCGGCCGTTCTTCGTCGAGGGGGCGGAGATCTTCGACCTGCCGGGGCCGGTGACCTTCGTGCACACCCGGACCATCGTCGACCCCACGTGGGGGGCGAAGCTGACCGGCAAGGCGGGCCGCTTCACCATCGGTCTCCTGTCGGCCGAGGACGAGGCGCCGGGGAACGTCGGCGACGTCGACGACCCGCTCTTCGGCGAGACCGCGCAGAACTTCATCGGGCGGGTGAAGTACGACGTCTACTCCGAATCGCACCTCGGCGCCGTCTTCACCGACCGCGCGTTCATGGACAGCAGCAGCCGGCTGGGGGGCGTCGACGGCAGCTTCCGGCTGTCGCGCACCATGTCGACCAACTTCCGCCTGATCGAGTCGCGGCACCGCGACCTCGAGGGGGTCGATCGCTCCGGTCACATCTATGACGCGAGCATCAGCAGCAACGGGCGCAACCTGCGCTGGTTCGCCGCCGCCTACGAGCTCACCCCCGACTTCCGGACCGACGTCGGGTTCGCGCGGCGGGTCGACCAGCGGCGCGTCATCACCAACACGGGCTGGCGGTGGTGGCCCGAGAGCTGGCTCATCAACTGGGGGCCGCAGCTCAGCTACGGGCGCAACTGGAACTTCGACCGCGTGCTCGAGGACGAGAACACGGGGGTCGGGCTGAACTTCGACTTCGCGCGGAGCATCCGGTTCAGCGCCGACGTGCAGCAGGACATGGAGCGCTTCGGCGGCATCGACTTCCACAAGCGGCAGGTGTCGGTGAGCGGAGGCGTCAGCAGCTCGCGCGCCTTCTCGGTCAACGCGAGCTACCGCCGCGGGGACGAGGTCTTCTACGACTGGGACAACCCGTGGCTGGGGCACGGCGACATCGCCCGGCTCAACGTCACCGTGCGGCCCCTCGCCCGCCTGAGTTCGCAACTCGGCGTCAACACCAGCCGCCTGACGGACCTGCGCGGCGGGACCGCCGAGCGGGTCTTCGACGTCCAGATCTACCGGGCGCAGAGCGTGCTGACGTTCACCGACCGGCTGCTGATGCGGAACATCACCGAGTACAACACCTTCGACAAGGACCTCGACTTCAACGTGCTCTTCACCTACCGGGTCAACGCCGGCACCGTGTTCTACATCGGCTACGACGACCACTACCGGCAGGCCGACCGGCTCTACGGCGACCCCGACGGCGACGGCTTCGACGAGCGGCTCTTCTTCACCAGCGACCTGCGGCGCACCAACCGGGCGATCTTCACGAAGATCCGGTACCTGTTCAGGCTGTGAGCGATGGCTCGGTCCCGCGCATCCCGCGCCCGCGTTCCGCGTCGCGCCCCGACCGCCCGGCCGCGGCCCGGGTGGGCCGGGACGCTGTCGCGGCGCGCGGTCGTGCCGATGCTCATCGCGCTGGCCATTGCCCTGCCGGCGGCCGGCCAGGGCCTCGAGCGGCGCCTGGTCGTCGTGGTGCCCGAGGCCGACGACCCGCGGGTCGAGCACACCCGGGCCGCGATCGCGTTCTGGAACCGCACCCTGGCCGACCTCGGGCTCGACGTGCGGATGCGCGAGGTCGAGGTGGTCGCCGGCCCGCCCGGCATGCGGGCGATCGAGACGTTCGCCCGGTTCGTTTCCCAGCGCGGCGGCCGGATTCCCAAGGGGCGCGACGGACCGCAGCCGCCCCCGGAGCTGACCGCCCTGGGGGGCGACGTGGTGGTGCTGCTGTCTCGCCAGCCCCTGCTGCCGTTCGCCTGGCCCCTGATCGGGTCGCCCGACCACCTGGTGGCGATCCGGTCGCTCCGGTCCGGCCGGCCGCGCGACGACACCGTCCTGCGCAACGTCATCGCGCACGAGCTGGGCCACACCCTTGGCCTGAGGCACAACCGCGGCGGCGCCTCGCTGATGTGCGGCCCCTGCTCGTCGCTCGCCGCCCGGGAAAGCCCCGGCGGGTGGCTGCCGTTGACCGCGCGCGACCGGGCCCTTCTGCGCAGGCTGCACGGGAAGGTCGAGACCCTCGGCCAGCCCGGGCGCGCGGGCGTCGAGGCCGTTCCCGACTGACTCCGCGGACCTTTGGCCAGCCGCCGGCAGGGGTCCGGTGCCCCCGGGGCAAGGGCCGTGCCGCATGGGTGGTCGGCGTCGGCCGCCAGGGCCTGGTCTCGAAGCCGCGCCCGCCCAGCCGCCGACGGGCGCGCCCGGGGGCGGTGCTTGGGGCCGAGAGGCTGTGCCGCATGGGTGGTCCGCGGGTCGCCTAGGGCCGGGGCGGCGAGCCGGAGTGCACCGGCTCGGCGTCCGAGCCGCATGCTAAGATGGGCCGTCGTCAGCACCGCGATCCCGATGGGTTCGGCTCCGCAACTCGGCCCCCGTGTCCTCCGCCCCGCGACGTTCGTCTCCAGCCCGGTCCGCGGGCAGTCTCCTCCCGGCAGCCGGCGCCTTCGACCGTTCCTGAAGTGGGCCGGTGGCAAGCGACAGCTCCTGCCCACGTTTCGGGAGTTCTACCCGGAGAGGTTCAGGGCCTACCACGAGCCCTTCCTGGGGAGCGGCGCCGTCTTCTTCGACCTGGCGGACTCCGGCCGGCTGGGCAACGGCAGGGTTCGGCTGACCGACGTGAACGCCGATCTCATCGGCTGCTGGCTGCGGTTGCGCGACGATCCCCACGCGGTGATCGAGCGCCTCCGCGCCCTCGCGGCCGACTACGAAGCCGACCCCGACGACCACTACTATCGGGTCAGGGGCCGATTCAATCCGATGCGCGAGGCCATCATGAACGGGGCCGGTCCGCGGGCCGAGCGGTACACGGCGGACCTCGCCGCCATGTTCATCTACCTGAACCGCACCGGCTTCAACGGTCTCTTCCGCCTGAACTCCCGAGGGCTGTTCAACGTGCCCCGCGGGAGATACAAGAACCCGCGCATCTGCGACGAGGAGAACCTCAGGCGCGTGTCCGAGGTCCTGTCGACGCTGTCCGTGACCGTCGGACACGCCGGGTTCGACGCGGTGCTGCGGACCGCGCGCAAGGGCGACTTCATCTACTTCGATCCGCCGTACGCGCCGCTCAGCGAGACCGCGCGCTTCACGTCCTATACGTCGGTCGGCTTCGACGACGACGACCAGCGCCGCCTCCAGCAGGTGGCTGTCGAACTGGCGGCGAAGGGCTGCCACGTGCTGCTCAGCAACTCGACGGCGCCGCAGATCGCCGCTCTCTACGACGGCAATCTCGACGCGGAGAAGGCCGGCCTCGTGGCCCACACCGTTCCCGCCCGTCGCGCCATCAACTCCAACGCGTCCCGCCGGGGCGGCGTCGAGGAGTACGTGATTACCAACCTGCCGAGGCGGACGGCGTAGATGCCCAGCGCTCTGCTTCGGTCTCGCGGGCGGTGATGCCGAAAAGGGCGCTCGGCTCCGCCCGCCAGGGCCGAGCCGGCCAACCTGTGGTGTGACATGGACACGTCGGCTTCGGATTCCGGGACACCGGCGAAACGACCGGCGTCGAACCGAGGACGAAATGAGCCACTTGCGGCAAGGGAACGGTGACGACTACCCGGAGGCGGCAGGAAGACACATGCAGGACTCCGGGGCGCTTCTGGCCGGCGGACGGCCCGACGGCGCCGCGTATCTCGCGGGCTATGTGGTGGAGTGCGCGTTGAAGACCTTGATTCAGTTGGAGACGGGTCGGCCGCGCTACTCTCACGACTTGTCGGGGCTGTGCGACGTGCTCGATACACTGGCGGCTCAAGCGAGCTCTCGTACTGGCAGGTATTATCTCGGCGCTCAGGTGCGATTGCGAGCGACGAATATCCTCAACCACTGGGTGCCGGAGCAGCGCTACCGTGGCCCCGCAGTCAGTTCCGCTGAAGCGGCAACGTGGCACCGGGAGGCCGCCGACGCGTACGGGCGCATTATCGGCCAACTGAATCTCGCGGGTGTGGTCTGATGCAACATGTCGATGACGCCCACGAGCAGGCGGAAAGGCGTCTGGCGGCGTGGTTGGCGAGCAAGCCCGGCCGATGGCGGGTGTTGCTGGTCAAGGATGTGCTCGCGCAGCTTCGGGTGGTCCTCTGGTGCCCCAAGAACAGTTGGGAGTCGGCCCGTCGCGAAATCGACGAACAACTGAACGAAGCGGCGTCCGTCTACTGGTCGAAATCGGTGCTTCGAGGCGAGACCGGCCGACATCCGGACGCGGCCTGGCAAGACCAGGCGTGGAAAACAGCGAGACGAGACGAGACAGCCGACCGGCTCCGGATGCTGGACAGGCATCTGTCGAAAGCGGGCTGGTTCGATGCGCCGACCGAGCCGCCGTGGTCGCTGCGTGCGAAGAACACGCCTGCGATTGCCCTATTCTATTCCTTCAAGGGCGGAGCCGGCCGTTCGACGGCGCTCGCGGCCACTGCCCTCCAATTGGCCGCGGCCGGCGAACGGGTCGCGGTGCTGGACGCGGATCTCGACGCGCCGGGTGTGGGGACCCTGCTCGCCGGTCGTGACGGCGAGGTCGCCTCTTGCGGAGTCACCGACTACTTGGTCGAACGGCGCATTCTCGGACCCGAGGGCCGTGTCGACACGGAGGACTACCATCACCGCTATCCGACTGACGGCCAGGGCGACATCTTCGTGTACCCGGCCGGCCGATTCGGTCGCGGGTACGTCGAGAAGCTGGCCCGGATCGACTATGGGGCGCCGCCGGAAGGCGGCCCACATCCCTTCGTCGCGCTTCTGGAGCAAGTCCGCAAGGACCTCGCGCCGGGCTGGATTCTGGTCGATGCCCGCGCCGGGCTGGGCGACGCGTCGGGGTTCCTGACCGGGGGCTTGTGCCACTTCCACGTGCTGCTGGGCACCCTCGCGGAAGCCGGTTGGCAGGGGCTGGAGCTGATCCTGGAGCGGCTCGGCGGCGACCGGGTGCAGCGGGGCGAGGCCCAGTCGGAGTGCCTGCTGGTGGCGTCCATGGTGCCGCGGTCCGATCAGGCGTTGTTCCGGCGGTGCGAGGAGCGATTCACCGACCGGGCGCGCGACGCGTTCAGCCGGTGCTATTACGCGGAGCCCGCGGCATCCGACGAATACTGGACGCTGGACGACGTGGAGAGCGAGGACGCTCCGCACATACCGGTGGTGTTGCCGTACGACGAGCGCCTGGCGACTTTTCGGCATCTGCGTGAAGTCGCGGAACCGATTCTGCTCCAGGGTCCGTACCGCAAGCTTACGGAACGTCTGCAAACGGGTCTCAAGAGAGCCAGGGCGAGAGGCAGATGAGCACCACGTCGACGCGTCTCAGCAAGCGCGACTGTGTCGCTCTGCGGGCGGAGCTCGTCGATCTGGGCTACGGGCAAGCCGAGTCGGAGATGCGGGAGACGTTCGCGCGTCGACTGTATCCGGTGTCCGAACACCTGCGCGCACTCGATCCAGGCGTCGTTCTAATCGTGGGTCCGAGAGGCTCGGGCAAGACCGAGCTGTTCAAGGCGTTCTTCTCGGAGGATCGTGCCGTCGCGAACGCGGTGGTCGACTGGATGCCGAAGACGCCGATTCTGCAGGCCCAATCCAGTCGGTCCGAATGGCGGGGAGCCTACCCGGCCGGTACACGTTTTCCTGACACGCAGGCATTGGCGAATTGCGTAGGCTCCGACGAGACGGCGAAGAAGCTATGGCACGCCATGCTGGTTCGCCGTCTCGCCGACCGGCTGGACGACGGACAGCGGCAGCCGCTGAACGCGATGCTGCAACCGCCGTCGGCGGCGGTCGCGGAGATCCTGTGGGCATACGACCGGCCGGAGGCCAGTCCCACGGCCGCGCTGGATGATCTGGAAGAACGACTTCTGCAGGCGGACTCGCGGGTATACGTGGGCTACGACGAGCTGGACACCCTCGGGGGTTTCGACTGGGCCCTCACGGCACGCATGGTGCGCGGTCTGGTGGCGTTCTGGTCCGACTACAGCCGGCGCTGGCGGCGGATCCGCGCGAAGATCTTTCTTCGTTCGGATCTGTTTCGCCGCCACGCGGGGATGGGAACGGCAGACTTCGCGAAGCTCGCGGTGAACCGGGCGGAGCTGGCCTGGTCGGATGCGGCGCTTCTGGCCATGCTGGTGAAGCGCGTGGCCAATACTTCCGAGGGGCTGGCCGCGTACTGTCGAGGCGCTCGCATACATTTCCGCCCACACGAAGTGCTCGGCCTGATTCCGGTTATCGGGGAACCTGGAGACGCACATCCTCTGCTCGAGCGGTTGTCGGGCGAGTTCATGGGAGCCGGAAGGAAGAAGGGGTACGTGCGCAACTGGGTGTTGGCCCACCTGCGGGACGGCAATGGCAGGGTCAGCCCACGAACGCTGGTGCGGCTGATCGAGCAGGCTGCGGGCAAGGACGCAGCGAATGGGACTTTGCGTCCGCCCCGACTGATTCATCCCACGGCGCTCCGACAGGCCCTCGAGGAGGTTTCCGACAGCCACGTGACGCAGGGGATATCGAGTGAATGGCCGTGGCTGGAAGGGGTGCGGGCGAGACTGCGGGAGAATCAGCTCGTTCCGTGGTCGCGTCAGGAAATCGTGGGGCTGTTCGATTCGGAGTGGGCTGATACCTGGGGCCTTCGTGAGGGACCCGAGGTCCGACCGCCGGTGGACCGAGCGGCGGAATTCGTCGATTACCTGATCGACCTGGGTGTGTTTCGGCGGCGTGCCGATGACCGAATCGACGTGCCCGATCTGTACTTGTCCGGTCTGAAGCTGCGTCGAAAGGGCGGCGTCAAGATTGGCTCGCGAGCCGCGGCCGGAGCATGACGCCGGGACCGCCGGAGAAAACTCGCCGCCCGGGCAGCGCGCAAGGCCGCCCTGACCGAATCCGAAGTGCGGGCAGGGTGCGATAGTGCAGGCCGGCTCCAAGCTGCGCGGCGGACTGAGGTTGGGGTTCGGGCGTTCCGTCGACGGCAGCGAAGCCGTCGGCCGGAGTCCACGCAAGAACAGGAGAAGACCATGACCAGATCCATCGTGTCCCTCGTCGTGCTGGCGTCGCTCGGGGCGGTGCCGGCGGCTGCCCAGCGGAACTGGAACGCGCCGTTCCCCGCGCATCACGTCATCGACAACGTCTACTTCGTGGGGACCGAGCAGCTCGGCACGTTCCTCATCACGACGCCGGAGGGGCACATCCTGATCAACAGCGACTTCGAGTCGACGGTGCCCCTGATCCGGGAGGGCGTCGAACGGCTGGGGTTCGAGTTCACCGACATCAAGATCATCCTCGGCAGCCACGCGCACGGCGACCACATGGAGGCCGACGCGCTGGTGAAGGAGCTGACGGGGGCCGAGGTCATGGTGATGCGCGAGGACGTCGAGCGGCTGCGGACGCTGCGGCCCGGCGGCAAGGAGCACCCCATCGACCGCATTCTCGACGACGGCGACGAGGTGACGCTGGGCGGGACGACGCTGGTGGCGCACCGCACCGCGGGACACACGAAGGGGTGCACGAGCTGGGCGATGGACGTCGAGGAGGCGGGGCGGAGCTACCTCGCCCTGGTCGTGTGCAGCTTCGGCGTGAACCCGGGCTACGTGCTCGTCGACAACCCCGACTATCCCGAGATCGCCGACGACTACCGGGCGACCTTCGCCAAGGCGCGCTCGCTGCCGGTCGACGTCTTCCTCGGCTCGCACGGCTTCTGGTACGACATGGAGCGCAAGCTCGAGCGGGCGATGACCCGGGCCGAGGGCGACCCCAACCCGTTCATCGACCGCGAGGGCTACCTCGCCCACATCGACATGCAGGAGCAGCGGTTCCTGGAGATGCTGGCCGAGCAGGAAGCCGCCCGCTGAGGCCGGGGCGCCGGCTGCGGGTGAGCCTGGGAACGCGGACCGAAACCACTTCGTCGTGTTCGGGGTGCGAAGCGGCAGGACCAGGCGGCGACCGTGCGCGGTCGCGGCTCCGGAACCGTTGCCTTCGGCCGGGCGCTCGCCTGGGCCGGCGGTCGCAGTCGCAGTCCGTCACCGCGCCGGGGGCCTCGTGTTCGCGACTTCGGAACCGTTGCCCTTGGCCGGGCGCTCGCCTGGGCGGGGCGGTCGCAGTCGCAGTCCGTCACCGCGCCGGGGCCTCGTGTTCGCGACTTCGGAACCGTTGCCTTTGGCCGGGCGCTCGCCTGGGCGGGGCGGTCGCCGTCGCAGTCATTCCACCAACGGTGCGGCGACGCCGACGCCGTACTCGTAGACGAGCCGGCCGCCGAGCTCGGCGGTGACCGCCAGCAGCACGAGGCCGGCGAGTCCGGCGGCTCCGAATGCGAGATGGACCAGCCGCCGCCGCGGTTCGCCTCGTTCCAGCAGCCCGACCCGCGCCGCCGTCAGCCCGCCGAAGTAGACCACGCACCAGAGCGCCCAGGTCCAGTGCCGGTCGACGACGGGTACCGCGAGGCCCGGCGTGTAGACCTCGGGGGCGGCGGCGCGTCCCGTGAGGTAGGCGGCGGCGAGGGTCAGCCAGCCCGCCGCGTAGAGGGCCGTCGACACGGTCGCGACCGGTTCGGGGCGGCGGCGGAGCACGGCCACGAGCTCGGCCGCGAACGCGGTGACGAGCAGGCCGATCGGCAGGTGCACGATCAGCGCATGAGCGTTGGGCACCCAGTCGAGGAGCCCGGTCATCGGCGGTCGCCGCCTCCGTGCGGGTGTCGCATGGTGGTGACGATACCAGCGAACGGTCTCGCGGAACACGGTGGTTGTCGTCGAGCGTCGTGTTGACCCGCAGCCCGCGGCCAGCGCCCCGCCGTTTCCGGCCCGGGATCCGTCCTCCCCGAGTCGTCGTTCCTCACCACAGTTGCCAGGCGACGACCGGCGGCCAGGAGAAACCTTGTAAATTTTCCAGAACGTGGATAAATTGCAAGGATGATTCGGCGGATCATCACGGCCGACATCGAGCGCGCCCTCGCGCGTCAGGCCGCGGTGGGGCTGATCGGGCCGCGTCAGGTCGGCAAGACGACGCTCGCGCTGGAGATCGCCCGGTCGCGCGACGCGCTCTATCTCGATCTGGAGGACCGCGACGATCGCAACCGGCTGGCCGAGCCCGCCCTGTTCCTGGACAACGTGGAGGACCGGCTCGTCATTCTCGACGAGATCCACCGGATGCCCGAGCTGTTCCAGACCCTGCGCGGCGTCATCGACAGGGGCCGGCGCCGGGGGAAGGGCAGGGGCCGGTTCCTCATCCTGGGCTCGGCGGCGATCGACCTGCTGCGGCAGTCGGGCGAGACGCTGGCCGGACGGATCGCGTACATCGACATGGCCCCGTTTTCCGCGCTCGAAGTGGAGGACACCCGCGCATCGCGAGAGAGGTTGTGGTTGCGCGGCGGCTTCCCCGACAGCTTCCTGGCCGGGAGCGACGAGGACAGCCTGGCCCTGCGCCGCGATTTCATCCGCACCTACCTGGAGCGCGACGTCGCGATGTTCGGGCCCCGCGTGCCCGCGACGACCCTCGACCGGCTGTGGACGATGCTCGCGCACCGCCAGGGAACGACGCTCAATGCCTCGGTGCTGGCGAGGGCCCTGGAGGCGAGCGTGCAGTCGGTGACCCGCTACGTCGACCTCCTGGCCGACCTGCTGCTCGTGCGCCGCCTGCCGCCCCTGCATGCCAACGTCGGCAAGCGCCTCGTGAAGTCGCCCAAGGTCTACGTGCGCGACAGCGGCCTCGTGCATGCCCTGCTCGGCATCGGGTCGCTGGAGCAACTCGCGGGGCATCCGGTGGTCGGCGAGAGCTGGGAGGGCTACGTCGTCGAGACGCTGGTCTCCGCGCTGCCCCCGCGCGCGAGGCCGCATTTCTACCGGACGAGCGCCGGCGCGGAGATCGATCTCGTCATCGAGCACGACGACGGCACGCGTTGGGCGATAGAGATCAAGCGATCGTTGTCGGCGAGGGTCGGCCGCGGCTTCCATCTGTCGTGCCAGGACCTCGAGCCCGCGCGCGCCTTCGTCGTCCACGCCGGAGACGACCGTTATCCGCTCGCGGACGGCGTGGAGGCCGTCGGCGTCCGGGCGCTGGCCGGCGAGTTGCGCAGCCGCTCGTGACGTTCCCCTGGTCGAGGCTGGGACTCGTCGGACCTGTTCTTCGACGCCGGCGCCGACGAGGGCGATTCCCTCCATCCGTTCTGTTCCGATCCGAAACGTTCGGTTGCGTCTCGCAGGCGTTCGGCGCCGGCATGGTCCGTGATAACGTGCGCGGTAACAGGCCGCGCGGCGGACGCCGGCCTCCCCCGTGACAGGAGTGTGAGATGACGGAAAGAGGCTTGCGCCGGAGCGGCGCGCGGTGGGCGGCGGGTCTGGTGGCGGGTGCGGTCTGGGTCGTCGGCTTCGGCTTCGCCTTGCCGTCGACCACCCCGCTCGCGGCGGCGGAAGACCTGCCGCTGGCCGCGCCCGAGTCGGTGGGCATGTCGGCCGAGCGGCTGCAGCGGGTCGACGACTACTTCCAGCGGTTCATCGACGACGGGCAAATCGCGGGGGCGGTGACCCTGGTGGCCCGGCGGGGCCAGGTGGTGCATCACTCCGCGGTGGGGTGGCGGCATCGGGAGGCGGAGGTGCCCATGACCACCGACGCCATCTTCACCCTGATGTCGATGACCAAGCCCATCGTCTCGGCCGCCCTCATGATGCTGTTCGAGGAGGGCCGCTTCCGGCTCGACGACCCCATCGCCGACTGGATTCCCGAGTACGCGGACCACATGGTCCTCGAGCGCGACGGGCCCCGCTGGCGGCGGGTCGCCGAGGCCCGGCCGGTCACCATCCGCCACGTGCTGACCCACACCTCGGGCCTGACCCTGAATCCGAACAACGCCGGTCTGTCGGACGAGGAGCGCCGCCACGTCACCAACGACGGAGAGCCGTTCGCGACCATCGGCGAGCGGATCGCGCGGGCCGCGGGCATTCCGGGGGCGTTCCATCCCGGCGACGAGTGGCAGTACGGCTCGTCCACCGACTACGTCGCGGTCCTCGTGGAGAAGATCTCGGGCCAGCCCATCGACGTGTTCCTGAAGGAGCGCATCTTCGAGCCCCTCGGCATGCACGACACGTTCTACAACGTGCCCCGCGAGAAGGTCGATCGGGTGGCGGCCGTGTACCGCCCGACCGACGACGGCAAGTCGGAGCTGATGCGAGCGCCGGAGTTCCGCGAGCCGACGACGTACTTCCCGGGGGTGGCGGGGCTGAACGGCACGTCGTCCGACTATTTCCGCTTCGCCCAGATGATCGCGAACGGCGGCGAGCTCGACGGGGTGCGGCTGCTGGGGCGCATGACCGTCGACCTGATGATCAGCAACCACACCGGCGCCAAGGACGTCTACGTCCGCGGGCCCGGGTACGGGTTCGGCCTCGGCTTCGGGGTGCTCGTCGACCCGACGAAGTCGTTCGACGCGCTGTCGCCCGGCAGCTACGGCTGGGGCGGCGCCTACGGCACGCTGTACTGGGCGGACCCGGTGGAGGACCTCGTCGGCCTCATGTTCATCCAGCTCCCCGGTCACGGGCCGCTGAACATCCGGCAGCGGTTCACCAACGTCGTCACCCAGGCGGTGGTCGACAGTTGGGCCGACCAGCGGCCGCGGATCCTCGGGTACGACATCCCGCGGTGACGCGCGGCGGCCGTTGACGGATGCCTTTGTCCCCACGAGACCGGCGAGCCGCAAGGGGCTCGCCGGTCGACTGCTGTACGGTCAGGGCCGCCTCGGCCGTTCCCGCCGTGACCACGGGCCGCGTGTCCGGCGGGCCTGGCGAGCCCGTCGGCCTGAACCCGATCTTCGCCCGGTGGCACATCAAGAAGGCGGCGTGTCCAGCAGGCCCGCCGAACCTCCTCGGGCGCATGCCGCAGGGCATTCCGCTACGGGCCGGCGTGTACTCCCGATCAGTCCCTATCAGTCCGGCGTGACGCAACTGAAGTTCGCGGCGTCGTCGGTGCTGCCGGCGCCGTTCCACCGGGCCACCTGGGGATAGGGGCAGAGCGGCCGCGTGCGCACCACCTCGCCGCCCTCGAGCTTCGAGGCGACGATGCGCTCGGGGGCGCGGCCCTCTTCCACCCACGCCTCGAGGGCCGACAGGGCGTCGAAGGTGTCGGGCCCCGGCCCGCCGCGGCAGTGGCCCATGCCCGGCGCCATGAACAGCCGGAAGAACTCCTGCGTGTCGGCCAGCGCGGCGTCCGCGTCGGCGCCGCCCCCCACCGTGCTCACCACCTCCTCGTAGTAGTCGATGGTGCCGAGGGGCGAGATGTCGGCGTCGCTCCACCCGTGATAGAGCAGCAGCTTGCCGCCGGCGTCGCGCAGGGGGCGCAGGTCGGGGTCGTTCGCGTCCAGCGCGGGGCCGGTCCGTTCCAGGGCCACCGGCAGGTCGCGGCCGTAGTCCCACGAGCGGAAGTTCCAGTCGGGGTCGCCGAACACCATGTACCGCATGAAGTCGTTCGCGGCCAGGTAGTGGGTGCTCCGGAACCGCTCGGGTCCGGTGACCCAGCGCGACCAGCCGCCGGGGTCGTCCTCGCCGCCCGGCACGAGGCCCGGGTAGATGACCTCGCCGCCCGCGGTGGTCGGGCCGCGCCAGATGTCCTTCACCGCCTGCACCTGCTTCGGGGTGAGGCAGCTTGCCTCGTCAGCTCCTACGCCGCACGTCACCGCTGCCGGGTCGAAGTCGCAGGCGCGCGGGTCGTCGAGCACGCCGTCCTCGATGCCGTCGATGGCGTCGCACGCGGCGGTGACCGCGCGGCCGAGCAGCACCGCCTTGGCCGGCGGGATCCAGCTCTCGGGGTCGTCGAGGGTCGCCAGGGCGTACCAGAGGTGGGCCCCCGCGTAGAAGCGGGTCCAGTCGTGGGCGGGGTTGCCGACGACGAGGCCGTCGAAGTCGTCGGGATACCGCTGCGCCTCCATCAGGCCCTGCTGCCCGCCCTTCGAGCAGCCGACGTAGTAGGCCTGCGCGGGCGCCGTGCCGTAGAACGCCTCGGTGATCGCCTTGCCGTGGACGGCGGTGAGGTGCAGCGACCGGTGGCCGAAGTCCTCGACGAGGTCGGGGCGGCCGAGGGCCCAGCTCGCGTCGAACCCCCCGGCGCGCTGCACGTGCCCGGTGTCGGTGCTCGACGTGGCGTAGCCGCGGCCGAGGGCGCCGGCCATGGCCCCGTAGCTGATCGTCCCCGCCATGCCGCCGTTGCCGGCGGTGTGGAACTTGCCGTTCCAGGTGTCCGCGGGCAGCCACACCTCGAAATTGACGGCGGGCTCGCTCGTGGCGGCGACGCGGCAGAACGCCGGCACCTCGAGCGGCCGCGCCGCGCCGGGCGGCGTGAACTCGCCCGCCGGCACCGCTTCGACGAGCCGGATGGCGGTGTCGGGCAGCGCGAGGCCGGCCAGCGCCGTGCACGCCGTGGACTCCGCGGACCGGGCCGCGCTTCCCGACTGAGCGGCGCCCCGGGTGGATACGGCCGTCGTGGCCAGCAGCGCCGCCGCGGCGGCGCATCCGAACAGCGTCATCGGTCTACGCATCGTTTCGTGCTCCTCTGTCGAGTGCATTCCACCACGGCTACCCTGGGGGCGGCAAGGCTCAATGGTGGTCCCGGCGTCGCCGCGGGCCGAGGTCGGCGGGCGACCCCGAGGCGAACGGAGCTCCGTCGTCAAGCGTGGGCGGCGCTTCCGACGCGAACGCCGGCGAACATCCGCGGCAGGATGCCGAGCGACTCGATCCCGCCCTTCATCACTGTTCCTTTGTGATGACCCGGGGTTACGCGAGCAGAATTGTGACGACAACCACGGATGGCCTCATGCAGCCTCCCCGACGGTCACGCTGACCCGCTTGCCCAACCGGCGCAAGGCGCGGTCGATCGTTGCCGACTTGGTGGCATGGTCCGGATTCAGCATGCGCCGGACTTCGCTCTCGGCAACGTCGAGATCCCGGGCGAGACGGCGTTGCGACACACCAGCCTTGCGGAACGCCTCGTAGAGTGCCGCCTTCAGTGCAATCGGCACCGGCGGCACGACGAGAGGCCGGCGCTTGGTGGCGCGCGACGGCTCGGGCAAGCCCCTGCCCTCCCGCATCGTCGCCGCGATCAGCTCACGAAGCAGATCCCTGGCTTCGGCCAGCGCCTCGTCCCGGGTCGCACCGTCCGTTGCGCCCCACCCGAAATCGGGGAACGTTGCGACATGACGGCCGTCCTCGTCGCGTTCGATTTCGGCGGGATAGTCGTACGTGTCAGGCATGAGTTCGGTTCTCTTCGCTCCGGGCAGCTCCGATATTCCGCCGCTAGATGTCGTCCCCGTCGATTTCGAGATCGTCGAGCATCTTCGCGAGCAGTCCCTTGCCGATCTCCTTCTTCCGGTCCTTGACGGTCGTCTTGCGGTCACCCGCGTAGAGCGTGCCGTGCGATCCCGGTCCTTCCGACGCCACGAAGCGCACGGCCAGATTCCAGCCCTTCGCCCATTTGCGGACCTTCGCGATGAACTGCCGGCCATTCATCGGGGCATCGTGTCAGCCGCCACGGGCGACAGTCAAGGACAATTGCGCGCATTTTCGTACGCAACCCCCGGCGGAACTTGGCATGACGGCGCCCACGTTGGCGTCGTGCAGGCTGCCCCCCCGCGCCGCCGCCTGGGAGCCGTCCGCCGGTCTCCGCTCCAGCCGGGCGCGCAGCCTCGTCGCGCCGGCCTTGAGCCTCTCAGACCGCCCTGCCGGCGCGCCGCGCCGCCGGCGTGGAGCCGGTTCAGGCGTTGCGGGTCGAGTAGCGGGCCAAGTCGCGTTCCAACCGCCGGCGGGTCTTCCGTGGTTCCCCGCTGCCAGGTTGGGGAGCCCACGGCGCCGAACGGGGCGCGGGTACGGATCGACGTTCGCGACATCTACGGCGCACTCCGCGCCACGCCCGGTCAGGCGCTCTTCCGGCTCCGGAGACAGTGCTACAGGAGTACCAAGGTGTCGAGAGCGCCGGCGAAGTGGGTGAGCACACGCTGGTTGATGTGCGGGGTCGAAGCGTGAATCTGGCGTGTCACGGCCGGTGACCTCTACGCGGGCTCCCGACGGTGCGATTGCGGCACGATGACTGGCGGTCTCTCCGCCCGGAAGCAGGCATAGTTCTGGGCGGGGGTCGGCGCCTCCAGCTCCGCCTCGAACACCCGCAGGCACTCGGCCGTCTCGAATCCGACCCGGCGCAGCAAGTCGAGGTGCGTCGCGATGGGGAACCGGCCGGGCTCGTACTCCTGAAGTGCGCCGTCGGGCTTGATGAAGTCGCCGTTCAGCAGCAGCCCCCGGCTGCCGAGGACCCTCGCGCATCCCGTGTAGACATGCTCGACCTCGTGCTGGCCTCCCAGGTCGTGCAGGGCCCAGGTCGAGACGATGGCGTCCACCGGGCCCTCCAGCGCCTTCCACCACCCGTCGGCCAGCAGGTCGGTCTGCGTGAAGGCGGCGCGGTCCGCGTGGCGTCGCAGCCGGCGGGCGGCGATGTCGAGCATCGGGCGGGAGAAGTCGAGGCCCTGGTAGCGGGCGGCGGGGAGGGCGTCCAGCAGATGGGCCGCGAGGTAGCCGGGGCCGACGCCCAGCTCGACGATGCGGCCGTCGGGGGGCACCCGGCCCCGCAACTCGGCCAGCATCAGGTCGAACAGGGCGAGGCGGTCGGGGGTCGGCTCGAAGCGTTCCGCCCAGTCGGCGGCGTACTCGGGGTCGTGGAACTCGTGGTCCGCGCCGACGATTGCTGTCATGGTCGTGCTCCCGATTCGTGGCCCGCGCCGACAATTGCCGTCATGGTCGTGCGCCTGGTTCGGGTCCGCCGCGACGAGCGGGATCATGACCGCGGGTTTTCGGCGTCGGCCGCCGCGGCCAGCTCGGCGGTGGAGATCTCGCGCATGCGGTACTTCTGGACCTTGCCGGTCACCGTCATCGGGAACCCGTCGACGATCTTCCAGTGCCGGGGGATCTTGTAGGTGGCGATGGTCCCGCGGCAGAACGCGGTGAGGGCGTCGCCGTCGAGGGCCGCGCCGGGCCTCGGCATGACCCACGCCGCCACCTCTTCCCCGTAGCGCGCCGAGGGCACGCCGATGACCTGGGCGTCGGCCACGTCCGGGTGGGTGTAGAGGAACTCCTCGATCTCGCGCGGATAGACGTTCTCGCCGCCGCGGATGATCATGTCCTTGATGCGGCCGACGATGCTGACGTAACCCTCGTCGTCCATGCACGCGAGGTCGCCGGTGTGCATCCAGCGCGCGTCGTCGATGGCGGCGCGGGTGGCGTCGTCGTCGTTCCAGTATCCCAGCATGACGCAGTAGCCGCGCGTGCACAGCTCGCCCCGCACGCCGCGCGGCACCACCCGGCCGCTCTCGGGGTCGACGATGCGGATCTCGACGTGCGGATGCACCGGCCCGACGGTGTTGACGCGCTTGTCGACGGGGTCGTCGACGCGGGTCTGGGTCGAGACCGGCGCGGTCTCGGTCATGCCGTAGCAGATCGTGATCTCGCGGATGTTCATCCGCTCGCGCACCTGCTTCATGACCTCGGCGGGGCACGGCGACCCCGCCATCACCCCGGTGCGGAGCGACGAGAAGTCGGTGCCCTCGAAGTCGGGATGGTCGAGCTGGGCGATGAACATCGTCGGCACGCCGTAGAGCGACGTACACCGCTCGGCCTCCAGCGTGGCCAGGGTCCGGTCGGGGCGGAACGCGGCGCCCGGCGTGACCATGCACGCGCCGTGGGTGGTGCAGGCGAGGTTGCCGATGACCATGCCGAAGCAGTGGTAGAACGGCACCGGGATGCACACGCGGTCCTCTTCCGTGTAGCCCAGGATCTCGCCGCAGAAGAAGCCGTTGTTCAGGATGTTGTGGTGCGACAGGGTGGCGCCCTTCGGGGTGCCGGTGGTGCCCGACGTGTACTGGATGTTGATGGGGTCGTCGAACGTCAGGCCGGCCTCGCGCGCCGCGAGCTCGCCGTCCCCGACCGGTGCGCCCTCCTCGAGCAGCGCCTCCCATCCGTCGTCGAGCACCACCGTCCGTTCCAGGGCCGGGCACTCGGGGCGGACGCGCTCGACGATCTCCACGTAGTCGCGCTCGCGAAAGCCCTGCGACAGCAGCAGGAGCCGCAGGCCCGACTGGTTCAGCGCGTGCTGCAGCTCGCGCGCCTGGTAGGCGGGGTTCACGTTGACGAGGATGGCGCCGACGCGGGCGGTGGCGTACTGCGCGACGACCCACTCGAAGCGGTTGGGGGCCCAGATGCCGACGCGGTCGCCGCGCTCGATGCCCCGCCGCAGGAGCGCCTTGGCGAGCGCGGTGGTGGCGTCCCAGAGCTGCCGGTAGGTGGCCCGGTAGTCCTGCGACGGCACCACCAGCGCCTCGCGGTCGCCGTGGCGCTCGACGGTGCGGCGCAGGTTCTCGCCGATGGTCTCCCCGAGCAGGGCCACCGGGCTGGCGCCGTGCACGTAGGATGGCAGGCTCATGGCGTTCCCGTCCCCGAGCAGCCGGGAGGTCGTCGCCTCGCGGTTCCCCTCCCGCCCGACCGGTTTCCGGCCGTCCGCGCCGTTCGGCGCAGCAGGCTCCTGACGCGGGGAACCGAGGATACTGCGACGCCGCCGGCGATTGCAAAGGACCGCGGCCGGCGTCGACTTGCCGATGGCGTCGGCCGCGCCGCCCGCGGATTCCGTCCTGTGACGCAAGGGGCCGGAGGCGGTTCCGGCCGGTGTCCGGAGCGCCGGATGCGCTCGCGGCGTCTCAGTTTCGGCCCGGGTTGCGCGGCTTCATGCGGAACTTGAACGCCTTGGTGGGATGGGCGATGGGAATCGGATCGATGGTGAGGTCGTAGTCGGGCGGGTCGAGGGTCAGCTCGGCCTCGTGCACGAGGGTGGCCATGGTGACGGCGATGCCGACCTCCGCGAACCCCGCTCCCAGGCAGGTGTGGGACCCGAGGCCGAAGGGCGCGAACACGCCGACCTGGTGGTGCTCGTTGCGCGGGGGGGCGTAGCGGTCGATGTCGAAGCGCTCGGGGTCGGGGAAGTACCGCGGCAGGTAGTGGGGCACCGCCACCGCCATTAGCACGTTCTCGCCCGCCCGCAGGCGGTAGCCGCCGAGCTCGAACGAGTTGGACACGGTGCGGGGAAGGGCGGGCGCGGTCGGATGCATGCGCATGGTCTCGAGGGCCGCGCGGTGGGTGACGTCGAGCCTCCGGATGTCCCGTACCGTGGGGCCGCCGTTGGCGAAGAGGGCGTCCGCCTCGGCCGTCATGCGCTCGAGCACGTCGGGGTGCTTCAGGATCGAGTAGAGCATGAACGAGCAGACCCCCGCCATGGTGTCGAGACCGGCGATGAACGGGCCGAGCATCCCCGCCCGGAGGTCGGCCTCGGGCAGGAACTCGGGGTCGGCGCGGTGCAGCTCGAGCAGATCGTCGATGAGGTCGGGCGCGGCGTCGCGGCGCCGCGCCGGATCGTGCGATGCCGAGACCTGCTGGTACAGCTTCTCCGCCCGCGCCCGGGCCCGGCGGAAGCGGCGCCCCTTCAGCAGGCTGGGCGCGCGCTGCCGGGTGACGGTCGCGAGCAGGAGGTCGCGCACGAAGACGATGAGGTCGTCGAGGTAGTCTCGGGGCGAGGTGCCGGCGGCGAGAATGCCCAGCTCGTCGGTGGCGATGCGCTGGAGCGCGTAGTGGGCGGCTATCGGCCGGTCGGGGGGCCAGGCCGCGATCTCGCGGCGCACTATCTCGACCAGCTCGGGGATGTGCTGCTCGGCCGCGGCCCTCGAGTACCCCCGCTTCATCCCGTTGCGCATGCGGTCGTGCTCGGCGCCGTCCATGCTCATCACCGCGCGCTCCGCGCCCAGCTCCGCCGCGAAGTCCCTCCATGCCTCGGCGCTCCGCAGGTGGTTCCGCCCCTCCTTCACCAGGAACATGTTGGCCTCGGGGCCGGCGAGGACGGTGATCCGGCGCTTGAACGCGCGCACGCGGAAGACGGGTCCCAGCCGCTGGTACTCGCGCGTCAGGTAGGCGCGGACGTCGCCGGCGAGGCTGAAGGCGTTGCCGGCCACCGGTATCCCCGGCGCGGCGGGCGGGGTCAGACCCGCCACCGACCGCTCGACGGCGGAGGCGACCGCGTGGCCGGCGAGCGGCTCCGCGCGAAGCTCGGTGATGCGCTGCCGGGCGCGCTTCAGCTCGCGCGGCGGCACGAGCTGCTCGAAGCGACCGCAGGCGTCGATCAGGCGGATGAGCGCGACGTCGCGCGGGGCAGGGACCACGTCGTCCGAGAGCGCGTGCGCGAGGCGGCGCCGCAGGTCGTGATCGGCGTCGTCGAGCACCGAGTAGCGGCGGGCGCCCAGGCCCGCGAACCCGCCGTTCTTCTCGACGGCGAGGACGCCGCGGGCCACCAGCCGGTCCAGGGCCGCCCTGCGGATCTCGTCCGCGTGCTCCGCCGTCTGCTCTACCCAGGCGGCGACACCGTGCCGGTTGGGCTCGGCGTGGATCCGCGCCAGCAGCGGATCGAGGAGGTCGTCCCCGAGCGGCGCGGGATGGGTCGGACGAAGGTGCCGGGAGCCGTTTCCGATGCGGTCGGCCAGGGTCAGATCGACCAGCACCGCGCCGGCGACGGCATAGTGCACGGCTCGTCGCTGCGTCCGCGGCATCCGGCCGGTCTCGCGTTCGAGCAGCAGCAGGCAGAGCGCTTCCGCGCAGGTCGGCTCGGGCCGTCCCGCCCTGACGTCTCCCCCCGGGTTGTGCTTCGGCATCGGCGCCGCCGTACGGCCACGGGGCTGGTTGCGCGTCCGGGGCGAGGCCCCGCTCCACGTAACGTACTGGCGGAGGCGACCGCGCGGCGCGCGGGCGTGGGGCGG
The DNA here is from genome assembly GCA_022820675.1 of Vicinamibacteria bacterium. Classification (GTDB taxonomy): domain Bacteria; phylum Acidobacteriota; class Vicinamibacteria; order Vicinamibacterales; family UBA8438; genus JAJEEA01. Next base: position 20,602 of record JAJEFC010000421.1, read on the forward strand.
GGCGCGATCGTCCGCGGTGGCCGCTCAGGCGATGATTCGATTATAGACCGGCGCCGCGGTCACGGGCTCGGCGCGCGAGGGCGGCGCGGTCCACCTTGCCGACGGCGTTCTCGGGCAGCGTGCCGACGAGGTGGATGCGTGCCGGGGCGTGGGCTCTCGACAACCGGGCGGCGACGAGGGCGCGGAGCTCGCCGGCCTCGAGCCCCGCACCCGCCCGGGGCTGCACGAACGCGACCGGGACCTCGCCGAGGTCGGGGTGGGGCCCGCCGACGACGCAGCAGGACTCCACCGCCGGGTGCCGCTCCAGCGCGCTCTCGATCGCCCGCGGCGACAGGTTCTCGCCGCCGCGGACGATGACGTCCTTGAGCCGGCCGGTGATGAACAGGTAGCCGTCGGCGTCGAAGCGGCCGAGGTCGCCGGACCGCAGCCACCCGTCGCGGAGGACCGTTGCGGTGGACCCGTCGACGTAGCCCTTCATCACGCTCCCGCCGGCGATGCAGACCTCCCCCTCGGCGCCGTCGGGAACGGCCTCGCCCGAGCCCGGCCGCAGCAGCCTGACCCGCTGGCCGGGCAGCACGGTGCCGACGCTGCCGATGCGCCGCGCCCCGGGTGGGTTCATGGTCGACGTGCAGGTGGCCTCGGACAGGCCGTAGGACACGACGAGCGGCACTCCGAACGCCGCTTCGATGCGCTCGTGGAGGGTGACGGAGATCGGCGCCGAGCCGCAGCGCAGCAACCGCAACGACCTGCGTCGCTCGGGGTCCCGGAGATGCGGCAGCATCCGCGAGTACATGGTCGGCACCCCGGTCAGACAGGTCACGCGGTACTCCGCGATCTGGTCCTCGATCGCCTCGGCCCGGAAGCGGTCCGCGAGCACGACGGTGGCGCCGGCGAGAAACGGCGCGATCAACTGGTTGTTCACCCCGTTCGTGTGGTGGAGCGGCATCAGGTGCAGGAGCCGGTCGGCCGGCGTGATCCCGGTGCGCGCGACGATGCCTTTGGCGTTGGAGATCAGGTTGCCGTGCGTGAGCGCGACGCCCTTGGCCTCGCCGGTGCTGCCCGAGGTGAGCTGGACCATGGCGACGTCGGCGGTCGTGAGCGGTTCGCGGAGCTCGCCGAAGGGCTCGCCGGCCGCGGGCCCCGGCGCTTCGGCCGGCTCGCCGGTCGTGCGCGGCGGTGCCCCGGCGGCGCCACGCGAGAGCGGCTCGGCGGCGAGGCGCGAGATCCGGCGGGTGCGCAGGCCGGCACGGACGAGGGTCGGCGCCAGCGACTCGTGCTCGCCTTCCAGGCAGACGCAGCGCGCGCGGGCGGCGTCGAGGCGGGCGCGCACCGTCTCGACGCGCGGATGAGGCTCGAGAAAGCAGGGGCAGCCGCCCGCCTGCATGATGCCGAGGAACGCAGCCACGGTATCGGGCGACCGCGACCCCATCAGGCCGACGATCTCGCCGCGGGCGACGTCCTGCAGGGCCTTCGCGATGCGTTCGATCCGTTCCCTCAGCCCGGCGTACGACACCGGGCCGAACCGGCCGAGCAGCGCGATGCGTCCCGCCCTCGCGTGTCGGGCGATGCGCTCGCGCAGCAAGTGGCCCAGCGAGGGACCGTCGGACGGGTGGCTAGTGGATGGAGACGTTGGCATCGCGCTCGAACCGCCCGTCGGGGTCGAGGGATTGCAGCGCCGCCGCCTCGCGTGCGGTGGGTGCGGGCGTGGGCGCCGCGCCGGCCGCGTCGAAGTCGAACCCGGTCCGCCCGCGGACGTCGTCGAGCGACACCTCGGGGTGCCAGGACTGCAGGGCCAGTCGCCCCTCGCGCCGCACGAAGACCCCGATCGGGGTCACCACCCCGTGCAGGCCGCCGGCCGCGGTCACGAAGTCGAGGCGGTCGACGAGGATGCGGGTCGAGTGCTCGGTGCGCCAGGTGACGGCACGCCGCGCCGTCGGCAGCATGACCGCGCCGCCGCCCCCGCCCGGCAGCCGCACCCGGGGGCGGCGCCAGTCGCCGATCACCGACACGTTCGTGCGGCCGAGCCCGTCGACCTGCGCGGCCCCGAGGAAGCACAGGTCCATGCCCCCGCGCGTGCACAGGTCGTAGAAGTCCTCGTTGGCGAAGATCGCGGTCGAGCCTTCCGCGAGCACCGGGTCCGAGCTCGACAGGGGAATCTTCGACGGCCGGGGCTGCACGCCGCCGGCGACGTTCAGGTAGACGAAGTCGAAGTCGTAGGCCCGCTTGGCGAGCAGGCAAGCGAGCATCGGCGGCGTGGAGTTGACCCCGCTGAAGGTCACCTCGTCGGGCCGGACGAAGCGGGCGAGGTTGGTGACGATGTAGGAGAAGCCGGACCAACCCTCAGGCACGTACCGGCTCCGTCACTTCGGCCCGCGCGGGCGCCGCCGCCTCGGCCCGCACGCGGTGCGCCGCTTCCGGGGCGCGCCCCAGGTGGGCGTCGAGGTGACGGCCCGCGTCCAGGTAGCTCTCGACGGCCGGGTAGTCGATCTCGTAGTGCGGCCAGCACGACCCCGGCCACGCGCCGCGCGGGGCCACGCAGACGGCCTGCACCATGAAGCCCGGCACGAGAGTCAGCTCGGGGCAGTCCTCGAACGACGCGGCGGGAACCAGCTTCTCCGCCACCACGAACACCTGCCGCGCGGCGCGGGTGAGGATGCGGTCCCAGTGGGACGTGCCCCGGACGCGCGCGTCGCCGTGCTCGTCGGCCTCGTTGACGTGGATCACCGCGACGTCGGGCCGAATCGCCGGGATCACCCAGACGTCCTGCCCCGACCCGTAGGGATCGGCGACCGACGCCCAGCGGTTCAGCGCCGCGAGGTCCGAGCCGTGGACGCCGCCCACCGGCTGGAACGGCACCCCGTAGGCGGCCGCGCGCAGGCCCGCCGTCAGGGTCATGCAAGCGTGCTCCTCGAGCTCGATCTGCTGCGTCTCGACCGCGCGGCGGTACCACGGGGCGAGGCCGAAGTTGCCCTCCATGGCCACGATGCCGGCCCGCGCCCGCGCCACGCACCCGGCGCGGCACAGGATGTCGATGTCGTAGCCCGGCGACTGCTTGACGATCTCGAGGCCGCGCCGGCCCTGGCGGATCAGCTCGCGCACGAAGGCGAAGGGGCCGCGGTGGAGGAAGCTGCCCCCCAGCGCCACCGACGCGCCGTCGGGCACCCGCGCCGCCATCTCGGCGAGGGACACGACCCGTTTGCCCGAAGTCGGTGTCGGCTTCACTTGACCATCTCTCCGTGAATCAGCCGGATTGGCGCTCGACCCCGCCGTGCGGCGGTGCCGCCCGCCCCCGCTGCCGGCTCGTTGCCGTCCCGCTCCGGCTCCAGGAGTCGGCGCCGTAAGACGGTGCAGACTCCTGACGGAGTTGGTTGGGGCGCCACGAGGAAGCCGAAGGCGACGATTGGCGGGCTGGCCCGCCGGTAACGTGGGCGCACAGGAATCACCTGCGAGCCCGCGGAACGGCTGCCCGGCCTGCCGAGCGGGGCCTGCCTCGGACCGAGCGCACGAAACCGCAGAAGGCCCGTGCCCGGAGACCGGCGCAACCTCATGCCGACCGCCGTCCTACGGCTCGGCCTCCGGCGCGTCGTAGCTCAGCTCGACGTACCCGTCGCGCGGCGTCCACTGCACGCGCCGCGCCGGCAGGTCCGAGTCGTCCCCCATCCGGTTGACGTAGACGAGGATCTCGGCGTAGTCGTCCTTGATGGGCTCGATCAGGGCCCGGGATATCGTCTCCGACTGCTCCGGGTCCTCCGCCTCGACCTCGATCACGAACGCGCCGTGCGCCGTGGCCATGTTGCGCACGTACCAACTCTCGTTGACGAGCGACGGCCCGTCGAGATCGGCGGGGCGGTCCGACGCCTGCCCGGGCAGGGCGTCGAGGGTGACGATCTCCAGATCGCCCTCCGCCTCGCCCGCGGGGGCCGGTCCGCCGGTGTCGAGGGGCGCGCGCCGGATGTTCCAGTTCAGCACGAGCAGGGCGACGGCGCAGCCGAGCAGCCCGAGACGGAGCCACGCGTGGAGGCCGAGCCCGAGCAGTCGGGGCGTCGAGGTCCGTGGTATAAGTGCCATGACGCCGTCCTGATGTCGTTTCGAGGGCGGGAGAAGCCCTCGCCTCCCCGGACGTTCCTCTCCGTCGATGTTCGCTGGCGTCGGCGACCGGCTCGAGATCGGCCGCCATCGGCCGGTGCGCCCCGTCAGGGTAGCACGCCGGAGGCGCCGGGGCGCGGCCGGGGAGGCATGTCGGCGGCACGGACGGGTGGACAGGAGCATGAGTTCATGAAGACCGGAAGATTCCGCCGCGCCACCAGCCTCATCCTGGCGCTGTCCGTGTTGACCTGGGCCGGCGCCGCGCGCGCGCAGACGCTCGAGGAGATCGCCGACGGGAGCCTGGAGGCGACGGGCGGGCGAGACGCCCTGGCGGGCATCGAGAGCGTGCGGCAGACCGGCACGTTCACGATGAGCACCCCGTTCGGGGACCTGGAAGGCGACTTCGAGAACCTCGTCATCCCCAACCAGAAGCTCTACCAGAGCTTCGACAGCGACCTGTTCCAGCAGCGGACCGGCTGGAACGGCACCGCCGCCTGGCAGTTGGACAGCACCACCCAGAGCGTGGTGGACGTCACCGGGGCGAACCTGGCGGCGCTGGTGGCGCAGTCGTCGCTGCATCCGTTCTGGGACTACGGCTCGTCCGGGCCGTTCGCGCCGACGTACAGCCGGCTCGACGACGCCGAGCTGAACGGCCGCAACCACCACGTCGTGCAGGCGAGCTGGGTCGGCGTCGACTTCCAGGTCCTCGTCGACGCCGAGACGCTGCTGGTGTCGCGCATCCGGTTCTCCAACGAGGTGCCCGGCGTGGGCACGGTGGCGGTGACCGCCGACGCCTCCGACTACGAGGAGCACGGCGGCGTGCTGTGGTCGGCCAGCAACACCGTGGAGGTCCAGGGCGCGTTCAGGATCGACATGCGCATCGACGCCGTCGAGATCAACGGCGAGGTGGATCACTCGGTCTTCGAGAGGCCCTGACCTGAGCCGGATTCCGTGGCGGCTGCCGGACGGCCGGGCTTACCGCTGCGGCATTGGACTGGGTCGTTGCTGAACGCGGTGCGAGCGCGTGGCGGCCGCCGGCGGGCTCGGCGACCGTTGGGGTCCGCCTGCGACCGACCAACCCTGTACAGCGAGCCGCTCGACGACGCGGGCTTCGTGGGGCAACACGGGGCGGCTGCGGTCAGGGCACGCAGAGGGTAGAGCGAGCCGCTCGACGACGCGGGCTCGTGGGCGAGACCGCCGTTGCACTGCTGGCGAGCTCGGAGTGGTCCGGCCCGCCGACGGTCATACGTGCAGGTTGCCGCGGCCGGGTCCCGCGAACGAGTAGAGGGTCATGCCGGCCGCCTTCGCCATGTCCACGGCGACGCTCGACGCCGCCCCCACCGAGACCATCGCCGGGATCGCGGCCATCAGCGCCTTCTGAACCAGCTCGAAGCCGGCCCGGCCGCTCACCACGAGTATCCGATCTCGCAGCGGCAGCGCGTCGCTCAGCACGAAGTGGCCGATGACCTTGTCGACCGCGTTGTGGCGGCCGATGTCCTCGCGCACGCACAGCAGCTCGCCGTCCAGCGTGAAGATGCCCGCGGCGTGGATGCCGCCGGTTGCGTGGAACAGGGTCTGCTCGGCGCGGAGGCGGTCGGGCAGCGTCTCGAAAAGGGCTACCGGGGCCTCGATCGGCGTGATGGGCGGCAGGTCCTGATCGAGGTCGTCCATCGACGCCTTGCCGCAGACGCCGCAGGCGGCCGTCGCCCGGAACTCGCGTTCGGGCTCGGTGGCGGGAGACTCCGGGGCGGCGCCGCCCGGGAGAACGACCTCGACGCGGTCCCCCGCGAAGCTCGTCACCTTGATCCGGGCGGCTCCGCCGCCGGCCGCAGCCGTCCGGTCGCCGGCGACGGTCCGCATCGACGCGATTCCGGCTCCGCCGGCAAGCATCCCCTCCGCATGGAGGAAGCCCGCGGCGAGCTCCTCGTCGTTCCCCGGCGTACGCATGGTGACGACGAGCGGCCGGCCGTCGACCCGGATCTCCAGCGGCTCTTCGACGACGACGATGTCCTGGGCCACCCGCTCGCCGCGTCGACGTACGGTGACCGTTCTCAGGCCCGGCGAGAGGGCCGCCTCGGAGGTCATCCCGCGATCATAGACCCGTCGAGGCCAAACGCGGGTCACTTCCTGGTGCTGCCGGACTTGCCGGACACGCACCGACGGTGTGCAATAGGTCGAGCAACTCGCTCGGTCGAGACGAAGTATCGGCTGGATCAGGGAAGGGCGGGAGCGGCGGTCATCGTGATCGCGGCGCCCCACGCCTCCGTCCCGCCGAGTGGGACGGCAAACCGCGAAGACCATGAGCCGGGCCAACATCCTCGGTACCGGAACGACCAGCTACCTGGAGCTGATCGGCAACGGCAAGACGTATCGGGTGCCGCCGTACCAGCGGGACTACGCCTGGACACAGCAGGAGTGGGAGGACCTCTGGAACGACGTCGTCGAGCTGCGGGGCGAGCCCGACGGCCGTCACTACATGGGCGCCCTGGTCGTGCAGGCGCACGGGGACCGCGAGTTCCTCGTCATCGACGGCCAGCAGCGGCTGGCGACCATCTCGCTGCTGGCGCTGGCGATCATCGCCAGGCTGCGGCGCATGGCGGAGCAGGGTGCGGACGACGAACGGAACCTGGAGCGCGCGGCCGAGCTCCGCAACCGCTTCATCGGGGAAAAGGACCCGGCGTCGTTGGTGGAGAGCAGCCGGTTGCGGCTCAACGAAGTCGACGACCCCTTCTACCAGGACTACCTGGTGCAGCTCAGGGCCCCGCTCAACCCTCGCGGCCTGCCGCGGTCGAACGCGCTCCTGTGGGAATGCTACCGGTACTTCTCGAGGCAGATCGACGAGCTGGAGGTGCGGGCCGGCAACGAGGGCGAGGAGACCGCGAGGGTCCTGTCCGAGACCATCGCCCGCCGGCTGCTGTTCATCCTCATCACGGTGGACGACGAGCTCGACGCGTACACGCTGTTCGAGACGCTCAATGCGCGAGGTCTCGAGCTCACGACGACCGATCTGCTGAAGAACTACTTCTTCTCGAAGGTACGCGCGGAGACCGACATCGAGTCGCTGAAGCGGCGGTGGCAGGCGCTGATCGCCACGGTGAGACAAGAGCGGTTTCCCGATTTTCTTCGCTACCACCTACTGTGCGAGCAGCCGCAGATCCGCCGGCAGAGGCTGTTCAAGCTGGTGCGCGACCGGGTCCGGACGGCGAACGAGACGTTCGCGTTCATGGACGCGCTGGAGACGCGCGCAGAGCTGTTCGCGGCGCTGGGCGACGTCAATCACGGCTACTGGGTCGACCTGTCGGCGGCCAGGCCGTTCGTTCGGGAGCTGAACCTGTTTCGGGCTCGGCAGATGACGCCGGTCTTCTTCGCCGCGTGGCGCCGGTTCTCGGACGACGACTTCGTCCGGCTCCTGAAGCTCGCCGCGGTCATCGCTTTCCGGTACTCGGCGGTGAGCGGCCTGAACCCGAACCTGCTGGAACGTGTCTGTCACTTCGCGGCCAAGGCGGTGATCGACGAGAGCGCAACCCGCCCCGGTGCCGTGTTCAAACGGCTTCGGCCGATCTACGTGGAGGACGACCGGTTCGAGAGCGACTTCGCGCGATGGACCGTCGGCACGCGGGGCCAACGGGCGAAGCTCGGTCGGTACGTGCTCGCGCGGCTGGAGAGCGATTGCGGGGAGCGCACGGTCGATGCGGAGACCGACCCGGGGACGGTAGAGCACGTGCTGCCCGAGAACCCGGCCGGGGAGTGGGGCGAGGTCTTCCCGGCGGACCGCTGGGAGGGGGCGGTCGACCGGCTGGGCAACCTGACGCTGCTCGAACGAGGGCTGAACCGGGAGGTCGGCAGCGGGCCGTACGCGACGAAGCGCGCGGCCTACCAATCGAGCATGTACTCGTTGACCCGGGAGATCGCGGAACTCGCGCCCGAGGAGTGGACCCCGGCGCTGCTCGACGAGCGGCAGCGGCGGCTGGCGGCCCGAGCCGTGCGCCTGTGGCGGTCGGACTTCGCGTAGCGGATTTCCGGGCACGGCTGCCGGCACCGGCGAGCGGTGCCGGCAGCCGCCGCCCCGTCGCTGGCGAAGCTCTGCCCGCCGACGGCACGCGGGTGCCGCCGCCCCGTCACTGCCGAAGCCCGGCGCGTCGACGGTCCCGCCCCCCCGCGGTCCGCCGGCCCGGCGAGTGCGTTCGGTCCGCGGAACGTTCAGGGCCAGAGATCGCCGAGGCTGAAGGTGATCGCCTCGAAAGGGCGGATCTGCACCGGGTCGTCGTCCTGTGCGGTGGCGATCAGCACCCACTGTTCGTCGCGCAGCTCGAACGCCTCCAGGGTGCGGTCCTTCGGCTCCACGACCCACATGTGTCCCACGCGTTCCCGCGCATAGATGGGGCGCTTGCCGAGCAGGTCGAGCCTGCGGGTCGAGGGCGAGAGCACTTCGCACACCCAGTCCGGCGCGAGCGTGCTGTATGCCGTATCGGGAAAGTCGGGCATCCGTTCCCGGCGCCAGCCCGCCAGATCGGGCACGAGGACGTCCTCGCCGAAGTGCAGCTCCGGCTCGTCGATGATCCACCAGCCGCCCGGGCCGCCGCGGCCGAACTGGAAGGGACCCGCGAGGTCGTTCCCGAGCGACGAGGTCGCCAGCGCATGCGGCATCGCCGGCCGCGGGCTGGTGTGGAGCACGCCGTCGACGATCTCGGCGACGCGGTGAGGCGGGGCGTCGAGCACGTCCTGGTAGGTCGCCCGCCGTGGCGGGGCGGAATCGCGCTGCGCTGCCGTGCTCATCGGGTCTCGTCACCCCCTTGGTCATTGTACGCGAGCGCCCCAGGCGTTCGAGGCGTCCCGACTGGCTGTCCTGGAGAGGAGCTGCCCACGACTCGGATGGCTTCTGTCAGTGCTACGCGGAATGCGAGCCGGCGACCGAGCGGGATAAAGCGGTACCCCGCATGAGACGCGGCCCGGCCGCGTCGGACCGGGCCGGCGGCCGGCGCCTCCGCGGCGTGCCGGCGGGTGCTTCGTGGGCGGGCCATGCGCGGACATCGCCCAGGAGTCTGCGCGGTAGAACGGCGCGGGCTCCTGGCGATACGGCTCGACCGGACCGCCGCCCGAGGAGGATCGCTTCCAGCTCGGCTACGCGTGTTTCCGCGTCTGAGCGATTACAGCTCAACCCGACTGCCGTCCGCGGAGGATCGCTTCCAACTCGGCTACGCGAGTTTCCGCGTCGGCGGCCCGAGTTTCCGCGTCGGCGGCCCGTGTTTCGGCGGCCAGACGGGCGGCCGCTTCCGCCAGACGGCCCTCGGCCTCCTCCGCGTGGCTGCGCAGGTCGTCGCCGGTCGCCGGGTCGCGGAAGCGCATCTCCCGCCCCGGCGCCGCCCGCAGCTCCAGGCCGAGCGTCTCGCTGCGCAGCGTCAACGTGCCGTCGAGCCCCGTCAACACCGGTTGACGCACGTAGCCCGACCGCGTCAGGCGCTCCCCCTGCAGGCGCGCCGGCAGGTGTTCGCCGGCCGGGTCGTACTGCCAGTACTCGCGCACGCCGAGCTGCGCGTACACCGACCGCTTCCGCCCGAGATCGTCCCGCCACGTGCTGGGCGAGGCCACCTCGAGCACGAAGGCCGGCGCGCGCCGCTCCTCCCACAGCTTGTAGTTGGGCCGTTCGCGGTCCTCCACCCCGAACACCACGAAGACGTCCGGGGCGATCGACACCCGCGGGGTGCCTTCCTCGTAGTAGATCAGCAGGTCGCCGGAGACGTACACGTCCCGGCGGTCGCGGAAGTGGCGGCTCAGGGCGCCGATGCCGTACATGATGGCGTTGCGCTGGGCGTCGTTCTCCGCCATCGGCTGGCCGTCCGAGCTCGGGTACTCGATCGGCGCGGCAGGTGCGGGTCTCGTCATCGGAGATCTCCGGGCGGCGCGGCGGCGCGCGCGGCTCTCCCCAACCTACCACACGGTGCGACGCCGTTTTCGCGTCCTGGACGTCGGGCCCGTCCGGGCGTCCGTGCAAGTTGAACGCACGTATCGTGCCAACTCCGCTACAATCGGGAGAAGGCCCCCCGGGCAAGGGAAGTCCGAGCGCCCGTAGCCCCCTTGCCGTGATACGGGTCAGGCGCGCCCGCGGGGGGCTCCCTGCCGATAGAGCGACGCCAGCACCCGCCCCTGCTCGCTCGACATCTTCGGTCCTCTGTCGCGGGAGCCTTCCGCTCCAGCCGTGTCGTACGCGATGTCCAGGCCGTTCCTGGACGACTCTTCGCGGTCCTCGGGGTACCGGGCAAGCCATGCGGCGGCCGCCCGGCCACGCCGCGGGCGGCATCCAGGGCGGCATCCCCATGCGGCGGCCGCCCGCACCGGCCACGCCAGCCTCGCGACAGCCGGGTGCACGTCAGATTTGTTGGAGAGCCTGAGGCTGCCTTGGCGGCTCTTCGTTCCCGGAAGTCTCGAAGCAGCCGCGGAGCTTCCGGCCGTGCAGCGCGATGTCGGCGTCGGCCTCTGCGATGGTCCAGCCCGTGCCGGTCCCAACAATGCTGACGTGCACCCGCGCCAGCCCGCGCGGTCGCCGCGTTGTGGTATAACGGGCACGACACGAACCGACGCATGGACATCTCCCGACGCACGTTCATCAAGGCCGCCGCCGGCGGCGCCGTGGGCGTCAGCGCCCTCGGCTTCGATCTGCGGCCCGCCCAGGCCGCCGTCCGCCAGCTCAAGATCCGCAACGCCACCGAGTACCGGACGGTCTGCCCGTACTGCGCGGTCGGCTGCGGGACCATCGCCTACGTCCACGGCAGCGGCGGCCTGAACACCAGGAACACCGTCATCCACGTCGAGGGCGACCCCGACAGCCCCATCAACGGCGGCACCCTGTGCCCGAAGGGCGCGTCGCAGATGGAGCTCGCCATCAGCCCGCGGCTGCGGCACCAGCCGCTGCTGCGCCGGGCCGGGGCGGCCGACTGGGAAGAGGTGGACTGGGACACGGCGATGGACTGGTTCGCGCGGAAGTTCAAGGACTCGCGCGACGCCTCGTTCCGCGAGCGGGACGACGCGGGCCGCGTGGTGAACCGCGCCGATGGCATCGCCTGGGTCGGCAGCGCCACCGTCTCGAACGAGGACGCCTACCTCATCACCAAGACGATGCGCGCCATGGGCCTGGTCTACATCGACCACCAGGCCCGCATATGACACAGCCCCACGGTGGCCAGTCTGGCCGCCACGTTCGGCCGCGGGGCGATGACCAACCACTGGAAGGACATCAAGAACACCGACGTCATCCTGGTGATGGGAGCCAACCCGGCCGAGAACCACCCCTGCGGCTTCAAGTGGGCGGTCGAGGCGCGTGACGACCGGGGCGCGAAGCTCCTGACCATCGACCCGCGCTTTACCCGCACGTCGGCGGTGGCCGACCGGCACATGCAGATCCGGCCCGGGTCGGACATCGCGGTCCTCGGCGGGCTGATCCGCTACGCGCTCGAGAACGACCTCCACCACGCCGACTACGTCCGCGCCCACACCAACGCGACGTTCGTCGTCGGCGAGGACTACGGCTTCGCCGACGGGCTCTTCGCGGGCTTCGACGAGGCCGCGAGCAACTACGACAAGACGGCGTGGGACTACGAGCGGGGGCCCGACGGCTACGTCCGCCGCGACCCGTCGCTCGAGCACCCCCGCTCGGTCTTCCAGCTCCTGAAGCAGCACTACGAGCGCTACACGCCGGAGGTCGTCGCGGACATCGCCGGCTGCACGGCCGACGAGTTCCTGCAGATGGCCGAGATCATCTGCTCGACGGGGCGGGCCGACCGGGTGGGGACGATCATGTACGCGGTGGGCTGGACCATGCACACCGTCGGCAGCCAGATCATCCGCACCGCGGCGATCCTGCAGTTGCTGCTCGGCAACATCGGCCGGCCCGGCGGCGGCATCAACGCCCTGCGCGGCCACGCCAACGTGCAGGGGGCGACCGACCACGCCATCGTCGCCGGCATCCTCCCCGGCTACCTCAAGGTGCCGACCCCGCCGCAGACGTCGTTGGCCGCGCACCTGCGCGACTCGACGCCGCGGCCGCTGGTCGCCGACACCGTCAACTACTGGGGCAACTACCCGAAGTTCTACGTGTCGCAGATGAAGGCGTGGTTCGGCGAGCACGCGACGCCCGAGAACGACTTCGCCTACCACCACCTCGCCAAGCAGGACGGCGACGCCACCTGGCTGACGATCTGGGACAAGGCCCGCGAGGGGACGCTGGAGGGGTTCGTCGCCCTCGGGTTCAACCCGCTCCTCGCTGGCCCCGACGTGCCGCGCCTGCTCGACTCGATGTCGAAGCTGAAGTGGAAGGTGGTCATCGACCCCTTCATGCTCGACTCGGCCGAGTTCTGGAAGGCGCCGGGCATGGACCCCGCCTCGATCGACACCGAGGTGCTGTACCTGCCGTCGTCCCACTGGATCGAGCGCGACGGCTCGTTCACCAACAGCGGGCGCTGGGCGCAGTGGAAGGAGAAGGCGGTCGACCCGCCGATCGGCGTCATGCCCGACACGTGGATCCTGTCGGAGCTCTTCTGGCGGGTGAAGGAGCTGTACCAGGCCGAGGGCGGGGCGTGGAACGACGCCATCCAGCAGCTTACGTGGGACTACCTGAACCCGCGCGAGCCGACGATGGTCGAGCTGGCGAAGGAGATCAACGGCTACGATCGGACCACGGGACGGCTGCTCTCGTCGTTCGGCGAGCTCGCCGACGACGGGACGACGACCTCGGGCAACTGGATCTACACCGGCAGCTTCACCGAGGCCGGCAACCAGATGCAGCGCCGCGGCACCGCCGACCCCACCGGCCTCGGCATGCACCACGACTGGGCGTTCAGTTGGCCGGCCAACCGCCGCGTCCTCTACAACCGCGCGTCGGCCGACGCCGAGGGGCGGCCGTGGGACCAGAGTCGCGCCGGCATCGCCTGGAACGGCCGCGAGTGGATCGGCGACGTGCCCGACTACGGCCGGACGACGCCGCCCGACGCGGCGGGCGCGTTCATCATGACCGAGGAGGGGGTGGCGCGCCTCTTCAGCAGCCACCTCGCGGACGGGCCGTTCTCGGAGCACTACGAGCCGGTCGAGAGCCCGTCGCCGAACGTGATGCACGACAACGTGCCGGTCAACCCCGTCATCCGCTGGTACGACGGGGTGCGCGAGTCGCTCGCGAACGGCGACGACGACTTCCCCTACGCCTGCACCATCTACCGCGTCGTCGAGCGCGAGCACTTCGTCACGAGCAACGTGCCCCTGCTGGTCGAGGCGATGCCCGACTTCTTCGTCGAGCTGCCCGAGGGGCTGGCGGCCGAGAAGGGCATCCCGAACGGCAGCCAGGTGCGGGTGTGGTCGAAGCGCGGCGAGGTGCAGGGGACGGCCATCGTCACCAAGCGCATCAAGCCCCTGCGCGTCAACGGCCGGGTCGTCTGGACCGTCGGCATCCCCGTGCACTGGGGCTTCGTCGGCATCACCCAGGGGTCGATGGCCAACCTGCTGACGCCGTTCATCGGCGACGCGAACACCCGCTGCCCCGAGTTCAAGTCGTTCCTGGTGAACGTGGAGCGCGCGTGATGGACGCGTCGGGAATCCTGAAGTGGCTGCCGGGTGTCGTCGCGAGCGGTCTGTTGTCCGAGCGCGTCTCACGCAGGACGCGCGAGGAGCATCGCGAGTTCCGGGGCGGAATCGCCTTTGTTCTCTTGTGCTTTCTGTTGGGCCTGGCACTCGCAGTGACGTGGCTGTCGGTGTTCCGGGAGTACGACTACCGTTCCGCATTCGGGGCTGTAAGCGGCTTGGTTGGCGCGAGTGCGTGCGCGTGGTCTATCTGGTGGCTCAACTTCGGCGATATCCGTAGAGTGACGAGGATTAGAGCGTAGCCTCATGGCCGACTCTCTCACCATCCGCCGCGTCTCCGCGAGCCCGGACGCCTTCATCCCCATCAGCGCCCTGCGCTCGGGCGGGCCGACCTACGCGAAGCTCGTCGACATCGGGGCCTGCATCGGCTGCAAGGGGTGCGAGGTCGCCTGCAAGGAGTGGAACGACCTGGGGGTCGAGCCGACCGCCAACTTCGGCAGCTACCAGAGCCACCGCGACCTCAGCCCGAAGACGTGGCTGCTTATGCGCTTCAACGAGGTGGAGGTCGACGGCAACCTCAACTGGCTGATCAAGAAGGACGCCTGCCTGCACTGCGAGGATCCGGGGTGCCTTTTCTCGTGCCCCGCCCCCGGGGCCATCGTCCAGTACACGAACGGCATCGTCGACTTCAACCAGGAGAGCTGCATCGGCTGCCAGTACTGCGTGACCGGCTGCCCCTTCGACATCCCGCGCTTCGACGCCAGCACCCGCAAGGTTTCGAAGTGCAACATGTGCGTCGACCGGGTCGAGGCGGGGCTCGAGCCGGCCTGCGTGAAGACGTGCCCGACGAACGCCATCTCGTGGGGCAGCAAGCACGACATGCTGGCCCTCGCCGACCAGAAGGTCGAGACCCTGCAGTCGCGCGGCTACGCGAACGCCGCCGTCTACAACCCGGCCGGGGTCGGCGGCACCCACATGATGTACGTGGTGCCCCACGGCGACCGCCTCGCCGACTACAGCCTGCCGTCGGACCCGACCGCGAGCCCCGCCCCGATGACCGGGCTCATGTTCCTGAAGCGCCTCGGCGCGTGGATGATGGGCTTCGGCGTGCTCGGGGCGCTGGTCCACTTCCTCCGCTACGGGCCCGAGCGGCTCGACGAGCACGACGACCGCGGGGACCACGGCGACGGCCCGGCCCGCGAAGCGCCGTCCGCGCGGCCCGGCGGGCACGACGGCCACGGGGACGGTCCGGTCCGCGAGGCGCCGTCCGCCTGACCGCCGACTCCCGGGGCTGACGCCATGGCCGAACGGCTGCTCACCCGCTTCACCTTCTTCGAGCGCATCCTGCACTGGGTGGTCGGGGTGACGTTCGTGCTCCTGCTCGCCACCGGCCTCGCGTTCGCCTACCCCGCCCTCTTCTGGCTGACCGCGCTCCTCGGCGGGGGGCCGTCGGCGCGGGTGCTGCACCCGTGGGTCGGGGTGCTGTTCACGGCGGGCATGGCCGCGATGATCGTCGTCTGGTTCCGCGACATGTTCCTGAGCGACAGCGACCGGCGCTGGCTGCGCGCGGTGCGCGCCTACGCGACGCGCGACAGCGCCAACGTGCCGCCCGCCGGCAAGTACAACGCCGGCCAGAAGATGTTCTTCTGGGTACAGGGGGTGCTGGCCGTCGTCTTCGTCGCGAGCGGCGTGGCCCTCTGGTTCCCCGCCGCGTTCGGTGCGAGCTTCCTGCAGTGGATGCGCCTCGCCCACTATCTCGCCACCCTCGGCGGCGGCCTCTTCCTCATCGTCCACGTCTACCTCGGCACCGTCGCCTACCCCGGCACCGCCCGCGCCATGATCGACGGCACGGTGACCGAGCGCTGGGCCCGCCACCACCACCCGCGCTGGCACGAAGAGCAGACCCGCCCGTAGCGGCGCGCGCCGTCCTCACTGTCGGGGCCTGTCCACGGCATACCGAGCGCCGCGCCGTCCGGGCCGAGTCTTGCCCCTCGGCTTCGTGCGCGGTCGCAGGTTCCTCCCCGACATCCGCGTGCCGAGAATTGTATATACTTCTTGTCCTGATACATTGCCCTGAACGGAGGTGGAATGGTCGACCACGCCAAGCTCTTCAGGAATGGCGGGAGCCAGGCGGTCAGGCTGCCCAAGGGGTACCGCTTCGAGGGACAGGAAGAGGTGCTCATCTCGCGGGACGGCCGCCGCGTGATTCTCGAGCCTTGCCGTCCCGCCTGGACCGCTGCGTTTCTGGAGCTCGCGGGGGCCGCTGGCGACTTTCCGTACCCGTCCGAGCTGCCGCCCGTCGAGCCGGGACCGGACTTCGACGGATGAGATACCTGCTCGATACCAACGTGTGCGTCGATTATCTGACTGGCCGGTATCCCTCGGTCGCCGCCCGGTTGCGTGCACTGGGTCCAGCCGACGTGTGCCTGTCGTCCGTCGTCGTCGCGGAGCTGCGCTACGGTGCGGACAAGAGCGCGCACCCGCGGCGCAACCACCGGATGCTCGAGGTTCTGACCGACGAGATCGCCTGCCGGGCGTTCGACGGCGCCGCGGCGGCGTCCTACGGCAAGGTGCGCACCGATCTCGAACGGCGCGGTCGGCCGATCGGCCCCAACGACATGCTGATCGCGGCCCACGCCATCTCGCTCGGCCTCGTGCTCGTGACGGACAACGTCCGCGAGTTCGGCCGGGTCAACGGGCTCGACCTGGAAAACTGGCGCGAAGAGTGACTCGTATGGCTGGCCCTGTCCCAGCGGCAACCGTGGTTGTCGGTACGTCCCGGACGCGCCGTGGGCCAGCGCCGGTAGCGGCGCGGTCGTGCGACTGCCGGCCTACTCGGACCGGGTTCGGGCTCCGCCCGCGATGGCGCCGATCACGGACTGGACGGTGCCTTCCAGGGTGTCCAGCCGGCCCGTCAACCGTTCCAACCTGCCCGTCAGCCGGTCCACCCGTCCCGACAATCGGTCGACCCGCCCGCCCAGCCGATCCACCTTGCCGCTGACCAGCAGCACGCCGACAGCGCTCACGAGGGAGAGCAACGCCGTGACGAGCGCCGTGATGAGCGTGAGCAGCGCCATGGTTCCCGAGTCCATATCCTGATCATCCCTCCTGCCCTCGCTTGGTGCAACCGTCGAGAGCGACTGCGCCTACGGAAGCAAGCCGCGTGCCGGCGGCCCGGGACAGTGTTCCCCACGAGGCGCCCCCGGATGCCGTGGACGGCATCGGGCTCGTTCCTCGATCGCCCAACCCGCCGCCCGACCTTTCTTTTGACAATCTGGAGAAAAGGTGTCACGATTCCTTTGGATCAGCAAAAGGAGACTCATGACCGCCGACCGATCCGACGTCCTGCAGGGCACCCTGGAGCTGCTGGTGCTGCGTACCCTCGCCCTCGAGCCGATGCACGGCTGGGGGCTGGCGCAGCGCATCGAGACCATGTCGGGCGAGGTGTTCGCCATCCAGCAGGGCACGCTGTACCCGGCGCTGCAGCGCATGAGGCGCAAGGGCTGGGTGCAGTCCGAGTGGCGGGTCACCGAGAACAACCGCCGGGCCCGCTACTACTTCCTGACCGACGTCGGCCGGCGGCAGCTCGCGGCCGAGCGGGCGGAGTGGGAGCGGACGGTGAACGCGGTGAACGGCGTGCTGAACTGGGCGGGAGGCACGAAGTGAGTGAGCCGGCTCGCGGCCCTCGGCCGGTGGTCGCGGAGCCTCTTCCGCCCCGGGCACGAGGACGCCGAGACGCAGGAAGAGCTGCGGTTCCACCTGGAGATGGAGACCGGGAAGAACCTGCGCGCGGGCATGGACCCGGGCGAGGCCCGGCGGCAGGCGCGGGTGCGGCTGGGCGGCGCCGACGCCATCCGCGAGGCGGTGCGGGACGCGCGCGGTTGGCGGCGGCTGGAGGACCTGGTCCGCGACGTCGGCTATGCGCTCCGCGGTCTGCGCCGGAATCCGGGCTTCACCCTCGCCGCCGTCCTGTCGCTGGCCATTCCGATCTGCTTCAACACCGCAGTCTTCACCATCGTCGACACGGTCCTGTTTCACCCGCTGCCGGTCGTTCGTCCGGCGCAGCTCGTCGACGTCTACACGGACGCGAGCGCGCTCAGCGCCGGTCGGCACGCGCCGAGCTCCTATCCGGACTACCTCGACATCCGGGCCGCGAACGACGTGTTCACGGACATGGCCGCCCACGTCCCGATGCGCGCGGTGGTGCGGGTGGACGAAGACGTC
Source organism: Vicinamibacteria bacterium (assembly GCA_022820675.1). Taxonomy (GTDB): domain Bacteria; phylum Acidobacteriota; class Vicinamibacteria; order Vicinamibacterales; family UBA8438; genus JAJEEA01. The sequence goes on from JAJEFC010000421.1 coordinate 38,476, forward strand.
GACCTCGTGATGGGCGAGGCGGTGACCGGCAACTACTTCCGGTTTCTGGGCCTCCAGCCCGTGCTCGGCCGGTTGCTCGCGCCGGACGACGATCGGCCGACCGCCGCACGCGCGGCCGTGATTTCCACCGGGTTGTGGGAACGCGCGTTCGGGCGGGATCCGGCGGTCGTCGGACGCGACCTGCATGTCGGGTCGCAGCCGTACGTGGTCATCGGCGTCGCGCCGCCGGACTTCTACGGCATGCCGCCCATTCCCGGCGGGGACCTGTGGATTCCCATCGCCCGGGTGGACGAAGTGACGCCGGCGGGCCCTTCGGTGCACACGCCCTCCCCGGGCGAGACGCGGCTCGAGCGCCGCGGGCAGCGCTGGATGTTCATCAAGGGAAGGCTTCGGGACGAAGTCGGTCTGGCGCAGGCGGACGCGAACCTCGACACGATCATGGCCGGTCTGGCCGCCGCCCTTCCCGATTCCAACGAGAACCTGCAGGTCTCGTTGACCCTGACGGACGACGTGCGCCTGGAGCCGTCGGCGGCAGGCCCGGCGTACGGCGGCGCGGCGGCCGTCATGTTCATGGTCGGCGTCGTCCTGCTGGTCGCGTGCGCGAACGTGACGGGCATGCTGCTGGCCCGCGCCGCCGCGCGGCGGCGCGAGATCGGGGTACGGCTGGCCATCGGAGCGAGCCGGCCGCGCCTCGTGCAGCAGCTGTTGACTGAGACGCTCGTGCTGTCGTCCCTCGGCGCCGCCGCGGGGCTGGCCCTGGCGTGGGGCATGCTGCGCGTAATGGGCGCGGTGGAGTCGCCGATTCGTTCGCTCCCGTACACCTTCGAGTTCGTGGTGCACGGACGCGCGGTCCTGTTCACGGCGGCGTTGGCGGCCGGCGCGGGGGTGCTGGCGGGTCTCGTGCCGGCGTTCAGCGCCACGCGGCCGAATCTGGTGCGCGACCTGAACGGCGCCGTCGCCGTCGCGCGGTCAGGCGGCCGTCCTGGTGGCGGCGCAGTTGGCGGTCACGGTCCCCCTGGTGCTCGCGGGACTCCTGGGACGCAGCGCGCTGGCGGCGACGGCCGGCGTCTCGCTCGGGTTCGACCCGGGTCGGGTGTTGGCGGTCGGCACCGACCTGGCGATGAACGGCTACGACCCGGAGCGGGAGGAGCGCTTCATGCGCGACGCGCTCGAACGGGTGCGGTCGATGCCGGGAGTGACGGCGGCGGCGCTGACGTCTCGCGCTCCTCTCGACGTCATCTCGTACGGCACGGCGCCCCTCCTGGTGTCGGGTGTTCACGGCCCGGGCCGACCGTGGCGTCTTGACGCCCCGGGTCGCCGTGTCGCCGGACTACTTCGAGACGTTGGGTGTCCCGCTGCTGCAGGGACGGGCCTTCACCCCGGCCGACACGTCGGAGACACCGCTCGTCGCCGTCGTCAGCGAGGCGCTGGCCGACCGCTACTGGTCCGTCGAAACGGCGGTCGGACAACGTCTTCGTTTCGGAGACTGGGATGGACCCGAGTACGAGATCATCGGTGTGTCTGCCAACTACAGGTGCGGTTCCCGACGGAGGAAGCCTCACCCTACGTGCATGCCGCCCGGTCGCAAACGGCGGTGACGGGCGGCGTGCTGCTCGCCCGGATCGAGGGCGACGCGGCGGCCGTGGCCGGCGACATTCGTCGCGAGCTCCGCCGGATGGAGCCGGATCTCTTCTTCTTTTTCCAGGGGGAGACGCTCCGGGAGATTGCCGGCGTCGCGATGCTGCCGTTTCGGATCGCGGCGTCGGTGTCGGGTGCGGCCGGCATCGTGGCCATGCTGCTGGGCGCCGTCGGCCTCTACGGCGTGATCGCCTACGTCGTCGCGCGGCGAACGCGCGAGCTCGCGATCCGTTCGGTGCTGGGTGCGCACTCCGGTTCGCTGCTCCGTCTCGTCCTGGCAAGCGGCGCATGGGTGATCGCTGTCGGTGCCGGCGTCGGCGCGGCCCTCGCCGCCCTCGTGGCGCGCCTCGCGGCACAGGTGATGCCGGGCGTCGCACCGGGCGACCCCCTGGTTTGGGCGGGTGTTCTCCTGCTGATTGTCGGCGTCACCGCGGCCGCGCATGTCGAACCCGCACGCCGGATCCTGCGGCTCGACCTGACGCGAGCCCTTCACGCGGAGTAAGAAATGACCCTGCTTGCCAACTTGGCCGCGCGGCTGCGCAGCGTCTTCCGGCCGGGACGAGAGGATGCCGAGACGCGGGAGGAACTGCGCTTCCATCTGGAGATGGAGACGGAGAAGAACCTGCGCGCGGGCATGGACCCGCGCGAGGCGCGGCGGCGGGCGCACGCGCGCCTGGGCGGCGTGGAGGCCATTCGCGAGGCGGTCCGTGACGTGCGGGGGATGCGGCCGGCGGAGGACCTGCTGCGCGACCTCGGCTACGCGCTGCGCGGGGCCCGCCGGAACCCCGGCTTCACCCTCGCGGCCGTCGTGTCGCTGGCCGTCCCGATCGGCTTCAACACCACGATCTTCGCGATCGTCGACTCGCTCCTGTTCCGCCCGCTGCCGGTCGTTCGTCCGGCGGAGCTCGTGGACGTCTACACGAGCGACCCCGAGGGCGATTGGTATTCGACGAGCTCGTATCAGGACTACCTCGATCTGCGCGCCGAGAACGACGTGTTCACGGACATGGCCGCGCATGTCCCGATGTCCGCGGTGGTCGGGGTGGACGACGCCGCGAGCCTGGTGATGGGCGAGGCGGTGACGGGCAACTACTTCCAGTTGCTCGGCGTGCAGCCGGTGCTGGGGCGGATGCTGACGCCGGAAGACGATCGACCGGGCGCGGCCCGCGGGGCGGTGATCTCCAGCGGGCTGTGGGACCGGGCCTTCGGACGGGATCCGGACGTGGTGGGCCGGAGCGTCCGCATCCGGTCCCAGCCGTATCTCGTGATGGGTGTCGCGCCGCCCGGGTTCGCCGGCATGCTGCCCCTGCTCGGCCCGGACCTGTGGATTCCGATGAGCTGGATCGAGGACGTGTCGACGATGACGTTCGTCGCCGCCGCGAGCGAGACGCGGGCCGAACGCCGCGGACAACGACAAGGCACGATATACGTCAAGGGAAGGCTCCGCGACGGCGTCACGCTGGCCCAGGCGGACGCAAGCCTCGACGTGATCATGGCAGGTCTCGCCGCCGCCGATCCCGATTCCGGCGAGGACCGGCGAGTGTCGTTGATCCTGACTGAGAACGCGCGCCTGCCGGCGGACGCGGCCGGCCCGGCGTACGTCGTCGGCGCCGTGGGCCTGATGCTGGTCGGGGTCGTTCTGCTGGTGGCGTGCGCGAACGTCATGGGCATGCTGCTGGCCCGCGCCGCCGCGCGCCGGCGGGAGATCGGAGTGCGGCTCGCGGTCGGCGCGAGCCGCGGGCGTCTCGTACGGCAGTTGTTGACGGAGAGTCTCGTCCTGTCGTGTCTCGGCGCGGGGATGGGGCTTGCCCTGGCCTGGAGTCTGCTGCGCACTCTCGCGGCGGCGGAGCTTCCCGTCGGACCGTTTCCGATCACCTTCGATTTCCTTCTCGATGCGCGCGCTTTCCTGTTCACGGCCGGGTTGGCGGCCGGGGCGGGCGTGACGGCGGGCCTCGTGCCGGCGCTCGGCGCCACGCGGCCGAACGTGGTGCGCGACTTGAACGGCGCCGTCGCGGTCGCGCGCGCGGGCGGTCGGCGCTGGGTCCTGCGCGATGCGCTCGTGGCGGTGCAGTTGGCGGTGACGGTGCCGCTGCTGGTGCTCGCGGGCCTCCTGGCCCGCAGCGCGATCGGGGCGTCGGACCGCGTCTCGCTCGGGTTCGATCCGGACGGCATCGCGGTGGTCGGCATCGACCCGAACGTGGTCGGCTACGAGGGGGAACGCACGGATCGCTTCCTGCGTACTGCGCTCGAGAGGGTGGAGTCGATCCCGGGGGTGCAGGCGGCGTCGCGCACGTCGGACGTCCCCCTCGACGCTTCAGGACAGCCCGAGAATGTCCTCGTTTCAGGTCTGCACGGACCGGCCGATCGCGGCGCGAGGGTAGACACGGCCGTCGTGTCGACAGGCTACTTCGACACGCTGGGCGTCGCGCTGGTGCAGGGGCGGAACTTCACCACCGCCGACACCCGCGAGTCGCCGCGTGTCGCGGTCGTCAGCGAAGCCATGGCCCTGCGCTTCTGGCCGGCGGGGACGGCTGTCGGGCGGCGCCTCCGGCTGGGGGAGTGGGACGGACCGGAGTACGAGATCGTCGGCGTGTCGGCCGACTACGAGGTGCGACCTGGCACCGAAGAGCCCGCTTCTTACCTGCACCTCGCCGCATCGCAGCACATTCGTCCGTTCGTGGCGCTTCTCGCCCGGACCGACGGCGACGCGTCGTCGCTGTCCGCGGTCATTCGCCGCGAGCTGCGCCGGATGGAGCCGGACATCCTCTTCAATCTCTCGGAGAACACGCTCCGGGAAACGGCCGCGGCCGCGATGCTGCCGAACCGGATCGCGGCAACCGTAGCGAGCGCCGCGGGCCTTGTGGCGTTGGTGCTGGGCGCCATCGGCCTCTACGGCGTCGTCGCCTATCTGGTTCTGCGTCGCACGCGGGAGTTCGCGATCCGTTCGGCGCTGGGTGCGGGCTCCGGGACCCTGCTCCGCCTCGTGCTGGCGACCGGCGCGGGGGTGGCGGCTGTCGGCGCCAGCGTCGGAGCGGTCCTGGCCTTCGCCGTGACGGGTCTCGCATCGCGGGCGGCCCCGGGCATCTCGGTCGCGGACCCGGTGGTATGGGCGGGTGTCCTGGTGCTGGTCGTCGGCGTCACCGCGGCCGCCCACGTCGGACCGGCCCGCCGGATCCTGAGACTCGATTTGGCGCGGGCGCTTCACGTGGAGTGAAGCGCCGCACCCGGACACCGCGAGGGCCGTGAGCGACAGTCGCGGAGAGGATCTCGCGGACGGACGACCGGCAGGCCGGTGCGTCCATCGGAGGCGACCGTTGCCGAGCTGTGGCCGGATGTCCGCGGCCGAGCCGCTCGTCGACCCCGCTGTACAGCACCACCGGCAGCACGGCCGGCGGGCGTTTCGCCCACTTCCACCACCCCGTTACGGACCAACTCCTCGTCCAGCGAGCCCGTGTACCGGCCGCTCAGGGCGCGTCCCGAACCTCGGCGAGTTGCGTCAGCCGAGCGACCAACTCGTCGCCGGTGTCGGCCCGCACGATCCAATCGCCCGCCGCGGCCAGACCTTCCGGATCGGCAATCCGCTCCACCGCCCGAGACACCCGCGACGCCGTCTCGGCGCCGAACCGCAACGCCGCCTGGCGGCGCAAGAGCGCGCGTTCATGCGCAAGCCCCTGCTCGATGCCCTGCTTCACGCCCTGCTCGACGCCTTCGCGAAGCCACTGCTTCGGCCACTCGGCTACGCGTTCGACCAACGTCATCTTCAGCTCCTCCAGCGTCTGCGTCGGCGGCAACTCCCCGCCGGATGGCGCCAGCCGCTCCGCCAACTGCCGCACCCAGTCGAGAAACACCCGGCGTAGCGCGGTCTCTCGCGGATCGCTCAGCGTCGCCTGCAGCGCCTCCACGACGCGGACCAGATCTGCGGCCGCCCCGATCCGCTCGAGCTGCACGACCGACGTCATCAGATTGCCGCTCGGGAGATCGTCCTCCGCCAGGTGCCGCTCGTCAACCAGGTGGTACCGCTGCGCTGGCTGGTACGGTGCCAGCTCCGGCCCCAGCGCCACGATCAACTCCCGCATCTCGGGAGCCGCCCGCCACGGCCGCGCGCCGTTGTACAGCACCACCGGCAGCACGGCCGGCAGCGGTTCGCCCGCCTTCACCGTTCGGTTCCGGACCATTTCCTCGTACAGCAGGCCCGTGTAGGTCAGGATGCGCAGGGCCATCCGCGGCTCGTCCCGCGACTGGAACTCCAGCAACACCACGAGGTACAGCCAACGTCCCCGCAGGCGGACCCGCCACACCGCGTCGCCGTGCCGCTTGAGCAGCTCGTCGCTGACGTACTCGGCCGACAACTTCCGTAGCGTCGAGAAGTCGAGGTCGTCCGCCCGCGAGCCGGCCACGAAACCGCGCAGCAGGTCTTCGACCATGCGCGGGAATGCGAACAGCTTCTTGTAGGTCTCGTCGTGCATGTCTCCAGCCTTCCCGGCCGGCGCAGGCCGCCCGCCCAGGCACCCGCCCGGCGTCGGGAGACTATGAAACGCAAACGCCGTGCCGACCCTTGGCCTCCGGCGCGAAGTGGGGCACACTCGGCACCGACGCCGCGGTGCGGCTCGTTCGCGGCCTCGTCCACCGTCGACTCGTTGCTGTTCGGGGCCCTTGCCGGTAGCCCGTCGCGCCCAATCGGGCGGCGCTCCACCGGAACGGGCTCGGGAGATGCGGGATCGCGCGGAGCGTCAACCGCTGGGCGAAGCCGCCGGCCGAGCCGCTGGACCCGTGAGCAGAGAAGAGCTGTGCCTGCCGGAGCCGGCGCGAACGCTGTGGACGCCGCATCCGCGATCCGCTCAACGCCGCCCTCGCTTCCCCGTCGGGACCCGGGCCAAAGCTGAGCCTCGGGGGTGGAACAATCCTCGCCGCACGCTGGCGCCACCGGAAGAGCCGGGACATCGACATCGTCACCGGCCGGAACTTCGCGCTGTGGAATCAGAGCGAGGGCCTGAACGGCCTGATGCGATCGTCCTGAACGCCGCCGCCCGTTGACCGTCCGGCGACCGTTGCCGAGCTGTGGCCGGATGACAGCCCGGAAAGGCCCTCCAGCCGGCCGAGCGCGTTCACGACGTGCGCCGGCGCATCGTGTTGCCGCCGATGGCCAAGGCAGCGGGTCCGGGATTCGCCCTGGTGGCGGAGCCTGTCAGGCGGTAGACGCCGGCCGGACCTGTCGCGCAATCTCGCTGCCGCGTTCCTGCTCGATCGTCGCGATGTCGTACTGGCCCTGGAGTCCAAGCCAGAACCGCGCCCCGTTGCCGAAGTAGCGGCCCAGCCGCACGGCCGAGTCGGCGGAAATCGATCGACGGCCGTTCAGGATGTCGGTGATCCGCCCCGACGGCACACCGATGTCGAGCGCCAGGCGGTTCGCGCTCAGGTTCCGGGCCTCGAGCTCCCTCTTCAGCAGCCGGCCGGGGTGGGCAATCGGGGGCATGTCGTCATCCCTTGTGATAATCGACGATCTCGACGTCGTGAGCGTCGCCCTCACGGAACTCGAAGCAGATTCGCCACGCTCCGTTCACGGTCATCGCCCATTGCCGCCGGCGCGCACCCTTGAGCTTGTGCAGCCCCACGCTCATGAGCGGACCCAGGTCGTGCAGCGACTCGGCGACGCTCAACGCAAGCAGGAGATCGACCGCGGTCTCGACGTCCAGCCCACGAAACCGATTCGGCGATTCGCCTTCCCAGACCTTGCGGCTGGCCGCGTTTCGCCAGGAGCGAATCACGGCAGCAGCATACTACGGGAGACGGTGAACCCGTGACGAGGACGCACGCCCGCAAGGCGTCATTGGCCGGCGGGCCTGGTGGGCGGCGGTGGCAGCGGAGCCCCGCGAGATCCGACGCCCAGCGACCCGCAGGGATCGCCACCGACCCGCGGGGGTCGGCAGCCACCGACCCGCAGGGGTCGGCAGCCTCCTTTGCGAAACTAGCAGCTATAGCTAGCGAGGCTCCGCCTCAGACCGACGAGGCATGCGGGCTTGGGCGTCTGCTGAACGGTGAAGCGGACTCCGACCGCTGCTCCAGCCGCGGCGCGAAGCCGCCTTCATGGTCGCCCGGAGGCGATGGTGGCCGTAGACTGG
>JAJEFC010000312.1 GCA_022820675.1 Vicinamibacteria bacterium
AGCCTGAGGCTGCCTTGGCGGCTCTTCGTTCCCGGAAGTCTCGAAGCAGCCGCGGAGCTTCCGGCCGTGCAGCGCGATGTCGGCGTCGGCCTCTGCGATGGTCCAGCCCATGCCGGTCCCAACAATGCTGACGTGCACCCCGGCCCGCTTGGCCGATTCACCGGGAGCGAGTAGCATGGAACGGGAGCCTGTGTCCGAACGGCGGGCGGGGCAATCGGTTTCGAGGAAGACCGCGACAGTGACCCCCGGAGCGCGTGGCATGGAACAGGAGTCGGTGGTTCCGTGGGCCTGATGGATCGGCTGCTCGGCCGGAAACCGAAGGAAGACGCCCCCGATCCCCTCGCTGATCTGGTGCTCCGGAAGCTGAAGGTCGGCTATCTCGTCGACCACGACCTCCGCACCTGGCGGGTGACCGGCTACTCCCGCTACCGGTTCTCGGGCCTCGACGACGACCTCGAGGAGTGGGAGCTGACGGCGAGCGGCGAGCAGCGCTACCTCGAGCGGGCCGGCGACGCCTGGTCGCTGTCGCGCCGCATCGCCGTCGACGACATCGCCGGCGACGTCCGGCGGCACATCCTCGACCACGACGACCCGCCGGCGCGCATCGTCTTCGAGGGCGCCGAGTACCGCCTCGACGCCTCCTACGCGGGGCACATGTTCCCCGACGGGGCCGGGGCCGGGGAGCCGCTGGTCCGCTGGGAGTTCGCCGACGCGGCGGAGACCGCGTTCGTCGGGGTCGAGCAGTGGGGCGAGGCGGAGTTCACGGCGGCGGCCGGCCGCGTGGTCGAGGAGTACCAGTTCACCCACATCCTGCCCGGGAGCCCGGAATGAACCGCCGCCCGTCACCGCGATCGTCGACCACCGCCGCGCTCGCGGAAACGAACCGCCCTCCGCCGCTGCGCTCGTGCGCAGGATGGGCTCGACCGCGGGTCCCGAGATCCGGAGAAGATGAATGAGCCGCCGCCCTTCGTCGAACTCGCGGACGAGTCACCGTGACGTGGCGTCGAGGGGCGTCGTCGCCGTCGCGCGGCGCTTTGGGAGGGGCCGGGCGCTGGCGTGGCGACCCGGGACGACGGCGTTCCTCGCGGTCGCCCTGCTCGCGACCGCATCCTGCGCCACCGAGACCCCGCTCGAACGGCTCGCACAGCAGCTCGACCGGTACCCGGAGTACTCGGTGGTGCTGCAGGACATGAGCGACGAGGGCTTCGGGTACGCGCATCAGTATCGCGTCGTCGTCGGCGAGCCGCAGGCCGGGTCGGACGAGCCCGTCTACCGCGAGGCGGTCCTCGACTGGCTGGAGGTCGATTCCTCGACCTACTCGCGCTACGAGTCGTCGCTGGGCATGGTGGTCCTGTCGAAGGGCCGCGACGGGACCGTCGACCGGGAGGAGCATCCGCCCGGCTACCAGCAGGTGGGGGACGAGCGGTACGGGCAGTGGCGGGACGACGGGGGCGGTCGGTCGTTCTGGGAGTTCTATGGCCAGTACGCCCTGCTGAGCAACCTCATCGGCGGCTTCGGGCGTCCCATCTACCGCGACGACTGGGACGGCTATCGCGACTCGCGGAGCCGGGGGCAGACGTACTACGGCCCCGGCGGCGGCGTGTACGGCACGAACGGCTCCACCACCCGGCAGACCAGCCCCGACTTCTTCCGCCGGCAGCAGGCGCGCCAGGCCGCGCAGGGCCGGTCGTTCGGCCAGCGGGTCCGCGGCCGCATGGCGGGCGGCGTCCGCAGCTTCGGCAAGTAGTGCAGGAGCCCCGCGCCGTGGTGACGGTGCAGCCCCCGGCCGGGTCAATCGGAGCCGCAGGGACGGTTTCCGGGCCGGCTTCCAGCGGAACCCGGCGCGGGGGAGCCTGCGCCGTAGTGCGGTGCAGATTCCTGGCAGGGGTGGTTGGGCGGTGACCGGAGCCGCGGCGATGCTCTCCCGGCTGGCGCCCGGACCGGGCGGGGCGCAGGGATGCATGGCCGGTCGAACGCAGGTTCCGGTGCGGGCCGAGTGGTCTCTGGAGGCGTGAGATGTCCGTGGATCAGATAGTGGCCGGCTTCGTCTACCTGGCCGTCATCCTCGTCCTGCTGGCCGTCGGCAAGTGGGTCTACGACGTGCTCCACCGGCGCTTCGTGCTCCGGGTCGAGCTGCTCGAGAAGGACAACCTGGCCCTGGCGGTCACCGTCGCCGGCTACTACCTGGGGCTGGTCATCGTGCTCGGCGGGGTGGTGTCGGGGCCCGCCTCGGTCAGCCTCCTCGACGACGTCATCGGCCTCGTCATCTTCGGCGCGCTCGCCATCGTGCTGCTCAACCTCTCGGCCTGGGTCAACGACCGGCTGGTGTTCTCGCGGTTCGACAACGAGCGCGAGATCGTCGAGGACCGCAATGTCGGCGTGGGCATCCTCGAAGGGGCCAACTACGTCGCGGTGGGGCTGATCACGGCCGGCGCGCTGTCCGGCGAGGGGGGGATGGCGTCGGCGCTGGTGTTCTGGGTCACGGGCCTCGCCGCCCTCGTCGTGGCCGGGGTCCTCTACGACCGGATCACGTCGTACGACCTCCACGACCAGATCGAGGGGGGCAACGTCGCGGTCGCCGTTGCCTTCGCGGGGGTCCTCGTGGGGTTCGGCAACGTCATCCGCCTCGCCGGCGAGGGCGACTTCGTGTCCTGGAACGAGAGCCTGACCGAGTTCGGGTACTACCTGGTGGTGGGGCTGGTCCTGCTGCCGCTGGTCCGGCTCTTCGCCGACAAGGTGCTGCTGCCCGGCGCGCGGCTCGCCGACGAGCTGGTGAAGGAGCGGCCCAACCTGGGGGCCGGGGTCATCGAGGGCGTGACCTATCTCGCCGCCTCCATGCTGATCGGGCTGACGCTGTAGTGCTGCGCCCGCTACACGTTCGCGTGCGCGGCGCTGTGATTCATCAACGATTGCGGGCTGCAAACCCATGTCCCGTGTCCGAAGATCGGGGACGTGACGCGCCACCGGGAGGCTGCGCGTAGATCGGTGCGGACTCGCGCAGGGTCGGGCGGGGCGTCGGCGCGAGGCGGCGGCGGAGCCCCTCGGCAACGGATTCCCGGCTCACCGGTCCCGCCGACGGCGCCGGTCGCCGGTCACGAGGCCTCCCGCGGGCGGACGGCCGATCCGCGCAGGTCGCCCGTCCCGGTCCGGGAGGCGCGGCCGACCGCATTCCAGACATGAGCAAGACCGCTGCGGCGGCGCAGGTCCTGAGGCGGTTTGTCGGCTTCATGCGCCGCGAGAACCTGCTCCGGCTCCTGGGCGTCATGGCCCTGCTGATCGTGGGCGGCACGGCGGGCCTCGCCTACTTCGAGGGCCGGTCGGTCCCCGACGCGCTGTGGTGGTCCATCGTCACCCTGACCACCGTCGGCTTCGGCGATATCTCTCCCGTCTCGCTCGGCGGCCGGCTGATCGGCGTCGTGCTGATGTTCTTCGGCATCGGCGTGCTCGGCATGTTCACCGCCACCATCGCCGGGGTGTTCGTCGAGCAGCGCATGAGGAAGGACCGGGGCATGGGTTCGTACGACCTCCAGGACCACATCATCCTGTGCGGCTGGAACGGCCGGATGAAAGAGATCCTGGCCGACCTGCGGGCCGACGCCCGCTCGGCCGACAAGGACATCGCGCTGGTGGCGGACATCGACGCCAAGCCGCTCGCCGACGACAGGCTCCACTTCGTCAGGGGCGACGTGACCGAGGAGAACCTGACCCGGGCCGGCATCGAGAGGGCCGCGACCGTCGTCATCGTGGGGGACCGGTCGCTGGGCTACAGCGCCCGGGACGCCAAGACGGTGCTGTCGACCCTGACCGTCAAGAGCCTCAATCCGAAGGTCTACGCCATCGTCGAGCTCGCCACCGAGGCCAACGTGCGCCACTGCCAGCGGGCCAGGGCCGACGAGATCGTCGTGGGGGCCGAGCTGTGCAGCCGGGTCATGTCCACCGCCGCCCACGACCACGGCATCTCGACGGTGCTGCGCGAGCTGCTGAGCGCCAGCGTCGGGCAGGACCTGGTGACCGAGCCGGTGCCGTCGGCGCTTGCCGGCCGGTCGTTCTTGGACGTGTTCTCCGCCCTCAAGCGGGAACACGACAAGATCGCGGTGGCGATCCAGCGCCAGGGGAACGGGGTTATCGAGACGAACCCCGGGGCGGACACGGTGGTCGCGGCGGCGGACCGCCTCGTGGTCATCTCGGCCCGCGAGCGGCGGGGCGCCGCGGCGAATTGAACCCGGCGTCCCGACGTATCGTCAATCAGAGAGAATCTCCGGCGCCCCGTTCGGAAGGTGGAACGAGAGGCCCCGCCTGCCCCGCGGCGAGCGCGGCGCGGGCGTCGGTCTCGGCCGACGGGACGGGCGCGCACGGACCGGACGCGCGAGGAGGCGCGATGAATGTCTGAGCAACTGGAAACGGTCAAGGGCCACCTGCTCGATCTCGGGCTCACGATCACGGGGGAGAACGAGGCCGACGACCTGGTGGTGGTCGACGACGAGGACAACGGCATCAAGCAGCTCGTCATCGACTGCGAGCCGCCCATCGTCATTCTCGAGCAGCTCATCGGCGACGTGCCGCCGGAGCCGGGCGACCTCTTCACCCGGCTGCTGCAGATGAACAACACCCTGGTGCACGGCGCGTTCGCCCTCGACGAGACCGGCCGGCGCATCTTCTACCGCGACACCCTGCAGCTCGCCAACCTCGATCTGAACGAGCTCGAAGGCTCGATCCGGGCCCTGTCCCTGGCCCTCGCCGAGAACGGCGCCGAGCTCCTCGCCTACTGGAAGAAGTAGCCATGAGTATCTTTCGCAGAATGTTCAAGGTCGCCCAGTCGAACGCCCACGCCGCCGTCGACCAGTTGGAGGACCCGATCAAGATGACCGAGCAGGGCATCCGCGATCTCAAGAAGAACCTCCAGGCCGCGATGGTGAGCCTCGCCCAGGTCAAGTCGCTGGCCATCCGCCTGCAGAAGGAGACCGACGACCACAAGAAGCGCGCGGCGGACTACGAGCGCAAGGCGATGCTCCTGCTCCGCCGGGCCGAGGCCGGCGAGATGGCCGCGGCCGAGGCCGAGCGCCTCGCCACCTCGGCCCTCGAGAAGAAGGACGACTCGGTGAAGCAGGGGGCCCGGGTCGGCGCCGACTACGAGACCCAGCGGCGGATGTCCGACCAGCTCCAGGCCAAGGTCGAAGACCTCAAGCGGCAGATCGCCAAGTACGAGAACGAGCTGATCACCCTGCGCGCCCGCGCCCGCACCGCGTCGTCGATGCGCAAGATCAACCAGCAGCTCGCCGGCGCCGACGCCTCGGGCACCGTGGCCATGCTCGAGAAGATGAAGCACCGGGTGCAGGAGGAAGAGTCGCTGGCCGAGGCCTACGACCAGCTCGCCGACGTCGGCGGCACCATCGACGACGACATCGACCGCGCCCTCGCGGGGCCCTCGCCCAGCGCCGGGGCCGACTCGCTGGCCGAGCTCAAGAAGAAGATGGGTATCGCGGCGACGTAGGGCCCGACCCCGGAACGTTCCGTTCGTTGGCCCGCGGCGTCCTGCCGCGGGCCCCTCAGAGCGATGTCGCGTGGGCGTGGCCCAGGGCCCGCATGACCTCCTCGGCCGCCTGCACGCCGTGGTACTGCGCCTCCTCGAAGACCGAGATGCCGCTCATGTCGGAGTGGGCGAAGCGGATGGCGCCGTGCGGGGCGGTCGCGCGGCGGCGCGCCTCGCCCCGGATGAAGCCGGGCGTGGGCCGGATCATCGCGTGTCCCCACAGCATGACGTCGATGCGGGTCACCCGGGACTCGATGTCGGGGTGGGCCTGCACGAGGTCGGCGAGAATCAGCGAGGCCCAGTCGCGCCATTCCCGCTCCAGCATCCAGGCGCGGGCGGCGTCGGGGTTCGGGACGGCAAGGGGCAGGTACCAGGTCAGCACGCTGGGCCCCGGCGCCGTCCGCAGGTCCTGGTGGGTGGCGACGACGTAGACGAGCGACGGGCTGTCGTAGAGCACGTTGTCCCACGCCGCGCCGTCCGGCGGCCGGTCGACGGTGAGGTTGGCGACCACCCACGGGCTGTAGGTGAACGACTCCAGGCCGTCGAGGGCGTAGCCGTCGATGACGTAGGGAGCGGTGAAGCGGGGCAGGGCGTAGATGCAGTGGCGCGCCCGGAACCGCACCGCGGTCTCGGTGCGCGTGTCCAGCGCGTCGACCTCGACGCCGTCGGCGGGAACGGCACCGGCGGGAACGACACCGGCCGGAAGCACGCCATCGGGAGGCCGGCCGCCGGGGAACGCGCCTTGCGAAACCGGGCCGGTCGAAGCGCCCCCGATCGGCAGCCCGGCGCCGGGGAGCCCGCCACTCGAAACCGGACCGGGCGAAAGGCCGCCGGCCGGAACAATCGCGGCCGGAACATTCCCGCCCGAGACGCTTCCGCCCGAGACGCCGCCGCCCCCCGCGCCTGCGGTCGGGCGCACGCGGTAGACCAGCATCCCGGGGAGCACGTTCCCGCCCACGCGGTCGAGGAAGTGCCGCACGAGGCGGCCGTTGCCCTCGGGCCACGTCAGGTACTCGACGTCGTCGGGGCGCGAGCAGAAGTAGTGCCACCCGGCCCAGGCCGAGGTCGTCTCCATGGTGCAGCCGTAGTCGTCGCGGCAGCAGTAGTCCACGTACCAGCGCAGGCGGGGAGACGACCAGCCGGCGCGGTCGAAGTACTCGCGCATCGTCATCCGGTCGAGCCCGGCGACCGCGGCATCGTCGGAGCCGGCCGCGACGGGGAGGGCGAAGGCCCGGCGGCCCCGCGCGTCCCGGTAGTCGCGGAACCGCCGCATCTCCGCCTCGAACGCCGCGAGCTCCGCCGCCTCGGCAGAGCCGGGCGCGGGATCGACCACGTCGCGCGCCGACAGCCCCTCGCGCCACCCGCCGTCGACGAACAGGCGCTCCTGCGGGGCGTGGCACAGATGGCGTGGGTCGTAGACCGGCTCGCCGTCCGGGCCGGTGTCGAGGACCAAGCCCATCTCCGCGACCAGCTCCCGCGTCGCGGTGGCCTCGGCGGTGGGGACCGGCAGGTAGTGCGCGCCCCACGGATAGGCCGAGACGTCGTTCGCGCCCCACCGCGAGTTGCCCCCCGCGTCGGCCTCCAGCTCGAGCACCACGAAGTCGCGCATGCCGCTCCGCGCGAGCTTCCACGCCGCGGACAACCCCGCGACGCCCGCCCCCACGATGGCCACCCCGACGTCGCGGGCCTGCTGCGGCTCGGGCCGCACGCCGTCCCGCAGCCGGTGTCCCAGCCGGTGCGACGCCCCCACGACGGCTCCGCCGATGCGTCCGGCGTCGAGGGCCCTCTCCGCCGAGGCGGGCAGGCCGGGCGTGCAGCCGAGCGCCATCGCCGCGGCCGCGCCCGGACCCATCCGCAGCATGTCCCGACGCGTCAACTCACGGTTCGGCGGGGTTCGTCGTTTGTCCATGGTCGGGTCGGCCATCCCTCGTGGTCTTCCGCGTGACTTCGAGCGGCGGCCATCCCGCCCGGGCGCCCTGCTCCTCAGCCCGACACGGTCCCTCGTCGCGGCTCGTCGGCCGGGCGCCTCGCCGGCCCGCTTCCGTCCTCGCGGCTCCCGGTGCGTTGCGGATCTGTCAGACGACGATTGGCGGAAACTCCCGGCCCGGAGAGCGTCGCCTCCGCTTACCGCCCAACCGACCTGGCCAGGAGTCTGCACCCGTTCTACGGCGCAGACTCCCGTCGCGGGCCGCCCGCGGCGCTCCCCGCGTACTGCTCCCAGCTCTCCGCGTGGTACCGCACCAGGATCTGGTTGTTCAACCGGTTCACCTCCACCGGCACCGGCGCCATGTCGGCCGGGAACTCGAACAGCGACCGTGCGATGGCCGGGGTCAGGTAGCGCAGGTCCGGCGGGAACGCCTGGGACAGCGTCACCGGCTCGGGCGACGCCAGCACGTAGCCCCATTCCCCGAAGGTCGGGACCGGCGCGTGGTAGGGCCTCGCATGCAGCCCCGCCGCGCGGACGGTCTCGACCACGCACCAGAACGCCCGCCGCGACACGAGGGGCGAGGTGCTCTGGATGGCGGCCGCGCCGCCCGCGTTCAGGCGGCTCGCGAGGCGCCGGTAGAAGGTTGTCGTGTACAGCTTGCCGAGCGAGTAGGTGCGGGGGTCGGGGAAGTCCACGACGACGAAGTCCCAGCGGGCGGGGTTCGACTCGAGCCAGACGAACGCGTCGGCGTTGACTATCTCGACCCGGGGCGAGCGCAGAGCGTGGCCGTTGAGGGCCGCGAACGCCTCGTGGTCGCGGAAGATGTCGGTCATCGCCGGGTCGAGGTCCACGAGCGTGATCTCCCGCACGCGGTCGTCCTTCAGGAGCTCGCGGACCGCCATGCCGTCGCCCCCGCCCAACACCAGAACGCGGCGGGGAGCGGCCACCGCGGCCAGGCCGGGATGAACCAGCGCCTCGTGGTAGCGGTACTCGTCGAGGGTCGAGAACTGCAGGTTGCCGTTCAGGAACAGCCGGACCCCGTCGCCGCCCCGGGTCAGCACGATGCGCTGGTAGGCAGACGAGCGCGACAGGACGACCGGTTCCTCGTAGAGCCGCCGTTCCGACCAGGTCGTCAGGTCGTCCGAGAAGACCGCGCCCGCCGCGAGCACCGCGAACGCCCCCCAGGCCTGCACCGCGAGCCGCGGCCGGCGGTGGCGCCGGCGGAAGTAGTGGCAGGTCCACACCGCGACCAGCACGTTCAGCCCGCCGAACACGAACGACGACCGCATCAGGCCGACCTGCGGCACCAGCCACAGCGGAAACAGCAGCGCCGCGGCCAGCGCCCCCAGGTAGTCGAGCGACAGGACGCGCGAGACGAGGTCGTGCAGCGGGAACTCGTCCTTCAGGATGCGGATGAGAAACGGAATCTCCAGGCCGACGAGCACCCCGGTGGCGGTGACCCACCCGTACAGCACGACGTGAAAGGCGTCGACCTCGGAGAACGCGAAGAACAGCACCGGCGACGAGAGCCCGCCGACGAGGCCCACCAGGATCTCGACCTCGATGAACCGGACCAGCAGGTCGCGGCGGACGTGGCGCGACAGGTACGACCCGACGCCCATCGAGAACAGGTAGACGCCGATGACGGTG
>JAJEFC010000377.1 GCA_022820675.1 Vicinamibacteria bacterium
CGGCGGAGCCGCAGGCGACGACGGGCGGGCGAGGAGTCGACGTATAACGGCGCGGACTCCTGTAGGATGGGTTTGGCGCCAAGCGGAGCCGAAGGCAACGATTGGCGGACGAGGAGTCGCCGTAGAACGGCGCGGACTCCGGGAGGATTGGTTGGGCGCCAAGCGGAGCCGAAGGCAACGATTGGCGGACGAGGAGTCGGCGCCGTGGACACGGGCGCGCGGCGCGATACCCTCCCGTCAGGACGCGAGCACGATCCGTCCGACCGCTCGGCCGGCCCGGAGATCGTCGAGCGCCGCCTGCACGCCGTCGAAGGGCCGCGGCTCTATCGGGATGGCCGGCGCCTGCCCGGTCCCGGCCAGTTGCATCAGCTCGCGCATCTCCGCGAGGCTGCCGACGTACGAGCCCTGCACGGTGAGGCTGCGCAGCGGCCAGAGCGGCAGCGACGCCCGCAGCTCTCCCCCGAAGAGCCCCACGACGACGAGCAGGCCCCCGGTGGCGAGCACGCCGAGCCCGAGGGCGGCGCTGCTCTCCGACCCCACGAAGTCGATGGCGGCGGCGGCCCCGCCGCCGGTGGCCCGGCGAATCCGTTTCGCCGCGTCCGGCGCCCGGGCGTCGACGACCTCGGCCCCCGCCTCGGCCCCCGCCTGCAGGGTCGCATCGTCGACGTCGGCCACGATGATGACGGAGGCGTCGGTCAGCGCCTGCGCGAGCCGCAGGGCCGCGAAGCCGACGCCGCCGAGACCGACGATGACGAGCGGGCGCCCGTCGACCCGCGCCCGGACCTTCCGCACCGCGCCGAAGGCGGTGAGCCCCGAGCAGGCGTAGGTGCAGGCGAGGGTCACCGGCAGTTCGCCGACCTCGAAGAGGTAGCGGGGATGCGGAACGAGGACGTTGTCGCCGAACCCGCCGGCCCGGGTGACCCCGAGCGCCCGGGGCTGCGCGCACAGGTGCTCCTGCCCCGATTCGCAGGTGCCGCAGCCGCCGCAGCCGATCCAGGGATAGGCCACGTACCGCGTCCCCACGTCGACACCCTCGGCGTCCGGGCCGCGGGCCGCGGCGACGCCGGCGATCTCGTGCCCCAGCGTCAGGGGCAGCGTCCGCCCCTTCGACAGGTCCAGCCGCCGGCCGCCCCCCATGTCGAAGAACCCGTCCTGCAGGTGGAGGTCGCTGTGGCACACGCCGCAGGCCTCCGTCCGGAGGAGCACCTCGGTCCCCGCCGGCTCCGGCGGCGGAGACTCGACGCGCTCGAGGGCGCCGCCGAACCGGGTGAGCTGGTAGCTGATCATGGTGGGGCCTCCGGGGCGTCCGGGCGACGCCGACGCGGGGCGGCGCTCCCGCCCCGGCGACACGGGGTCGTCGCTGCAGAAGCCGCTGATGCCAACCCAGGAACCCTTGGCGAAGCCCCCGCCGGATTCGAGCGGCGATGCAAACGCAGGGTGTCGCACGAGCCCATGAGGACGGTGACGGAAATCGCCTTGCCACGTGCCGGGCGTCCCATCCCGCGGAAAAACGGGCGGCCCCCGGATGTAGCTGGCAACGTCATCTGGATCGCTGTCCTAAGGGCCTTCGTCCGCCAGCCGGTCGAGGGCGGCGCCGGTCAGGCGATACACCGTCCAGTCGTCCATCGGCGCCGCGCCCAGCCGCCGGTAGAATCGGATCGCCGGCTCGTTCCAGTCCAGCACCGACCACTCGAAGCGGTGACAGCCGCGATCACGGGCAATCCGGGCGAGATGCCGCAGCAGGCGGCGCCCGATGCCGCGTCCCCGGTGCTCGGGCCGCACGTAGAGGTCTTCCAGATACAGGCCGCGCTTCCCCGCGAACGTGGAGAAGTTGTGGAAGAACAGCGCGAAGCCGACCGGTTGCCCGTCGACCTCCGCCATCACCGCTTCGGCGCTCGGGGCCGGACCGAACAGCGCCTCCCGGATGTCGCCCTCGGTAGCGGTGACCGCGCCGGCGAGGCGCTCGTACTCCGCCAACTCGCGGATCAGGACGAGGACCACCGGCGCGTCCGCCTCGACGGCGGGCCGGATGCGGCACGGCGGCGCCTCGCGCTCGCCCGCGTCCATGGTCACTCGGCCGGCCCCGCGGCCAGCGCCCGGTCGAGGTCGGCCAGCAGGTCGTCGACCGCCTCGATGCCGATCGACAGCCGCAGCAGGTCGTCGGGCACCCGCGTGCCCGGTCCCTCCACGGGGGCCCGGTGCTCCACCAGGCTCTCGACGCCGCCCAGCGACGTGGCGTTCCGGAACAGCCGCAGCGAGCCGGCCACGCGCTTCGCGGCCGCCGCGCCGCCCCGCGGGCGGAACGACACGAGCATGCCGAACCCGCCCGACATCTGCCGCGCCGCCACCGCGTGCCCCGGGTGCGACGGCAGCCCCGGGTAGTGGACCGCGAGCACCGCGGGGTGCGACGCCAGCCGCTCGGCGATGCGCATCGCGCTCTCCGCGGAACGGGGGACGCGGAGGAACAGGGTCCGCATGCCCCGCAGCAGCAGCCACGTCTCGAACGGGCCGAGCACCGCGCCCCGGTAGCCGCGGTCGTGGGCGATGCGCTCCCAGAACCCGTCGCGGCGGGCGGCGACCACCGCCCCCGCCAGGACGTCGGCGTGGCCGTTGAGCTGCTTCGTGGCCGAGTGCACCACCAGGTCGGCGCCGTGGGCGATGGGGCGGCACAGCACCGGGGTGGCGAGGGTGCCGTCGGCGACCAGCCGGGCGCCCGCCGCGTGGGCCGCGTCGGCCGCCGCCTCGATGTCGGTGATCGCGGTGCCCGGGTTCGCGGGGGTCTCGATCCAGACGATCTTCGTCCGTCCGGGCCTCAGCGCCGCCTCGAGCGCGCCCAGGTCGCCGTTGGGCACGAGGTCGAGGGCGATGCGCCCGCGGCCCGCGAGCTCCTCCAGCCACCGCTGGATCGTCCAGTACATCTGCTCGGGGGCGACGACGTGGTCGCCGGCGTCGAGGGTCTCGAACACCGTCGTCGCCGCCGCCATCCCCGAGGCGAAGAGCAGGGCCCCCTCGCCGCCCTCCAGGCGGTTGAGCAGCGCCTCCGCCTGGTCGTAGGTCGGGTTCTGGTCCCGGGTGTAGGTGTGGCCGCCGGGGTAGCTGCCGTCCGCCGCCCGCTCGTAGAGGGTGGACGGGTAGATGGCGGGAACCACGGACCGGGTGGTCGGCTCCACCCACCCCAGCGCCTGCGCGGCCAGCGTCTCCGGGCGCTCGCGGAAGTCGCCGACGGCGGACGCTTCCACCGTGCCGCCCGAACGATGTCGCTCCTCGGTCACTGGGCTCCCATGCTGTCCCGACGCCCTGGCGCGCCGCGTGGCCGGCACGCTCAGGCGCGGGCCGGGCCGATGTCGACGGCGATGTCGCGCCACTTGCCCTGGCGGAAACGGACCACGCTGAGCCCGCATCGGGTCATGTGGCCGATGACGATGGCGAGCCAGATGTCGCGCGACTCGAGCCCCGAGGTCGCCTGGAGGACGGCGCAGATCCCCAGGGGCACCATGACCTGCGAGACGATGGAGATGTACAGCGGGCTCCGGGTGTCGCCGGTGCCCTGGAGCCCGCCGGTGTGGGCCAGCGCGACGGTGACGAAGAGGCCCGAGATCGCGAGATAGCCGAGCAGCTCGACCCCGATGTCGACCACCGCGCCTTCGTGCATCCCGAAGATGGCGAGAAGCGGCCGCGGTATCGCGATGAAGAGCAACCCCACCCCGCAGGCGACCATCAGGCCCATCCCGGAGGCCACCCACGTCGACCGGGCGCTGCGGTCCGGAAACCCGGCCCCGAGGTTCTGGCCGGCCACCGCCGCGGTGGCCCCCATCAGCCCGACCGAGGTCCACGTGATCAACGAGAAGAGCTCGGTGTACCCCACCGCGTAGGCGGCCTGGGCGGCGGCGCTCTCCTGGAGCGAGCCGATGAACCGGAGCATGAGCACCCCGCCCAGGTTCATCACGATGCCCTGGAACCCGGCGGGCAGGCCGAACCGGAACAGCGACCGGATGATCTCCAGGTTGGGCCGGTACGACATCGTCCGGGAGAAGTGGATGACGAGCCGGTCCGAGAAGAGCAGCCACAGGAAGACGGCGGCGGTGATGCCGCTCGCGATGGCCGTGCCCATCGCCGCGCCGCGGGTCCCGAACGCGGGAATCGGCCCCAGCCCCCGGATCAGCACGACGTTGAGCACGATGTTCATCGCGGTCATCGCGATGCCGAGGCGCATCGGGGTCTTGGCGTCGCCGGCCGCCCGCAGGGCCCCGCCGAACATGAAGAACAGCAGCATCCCGATGCTGAACACGAACAGGATGCGGATGTACGGCAGCGCCTCGACCTGCACCTCGGGGGCCGCGTTGATCAGCGTCAGCAGCCGCGGGGCGAGCCAGTAGCCGATCGGGGCCATGACCCCGACGGCGAGGGCGACGGCGACGATGAACGCCTGGTACACCGACTGGTTGACCTTGTCGGGGTCGTCGGCGCCCGCGAACCGCGCCACCAGCACCCCCATGCCCGTGAACACCGAGGCCACGAAAACGATGACGAGGATGAAGATCTGGAGGCTGACCCCGATGGCGGCGTTGCCGGTGTGGCCGACGAAGTTGCCCACCATCGCCTGGTCGATGATGCCCTGCAGCCCGCCGATGACGTTCTGCACCATCGTCGGCCAGGCGAGCCGCCAGACCGCGGGGGTCAGCGGACCCTCGACGATCGACCGGTCGAACTTCGACTTGGCGGCGGCGGTCTCGGTCATGCGGCGCTCGGCGGGGTCGAACGGCGGCCGTCCCGGAAGGAACGGCCGGCGCCGGACCGGGGCTGGCGGCGGCGATGCGCGACCGTCCGCCAGACACCGGTCAGCGCGGGAACGGACTCGTGTCGGATACCCTCATCGGACGCGCCGGAAGCCTGCGCCGCAGGCGGTGCGGACTTCCGGCAGGATTGGCTGGGCGGCAATCGGAGCCGCAGGCGACGATTTCAGGCTAGGATAGAAGCCCGGATCGTGGAAGCAGCCCCGACACTGTATCAGATCGAAGATCGGCTCCGCGCCGCCCTCGCCGACCCGACGCCGCGCCCGGACGTCCACGACGCCCTCGCTCCCCGGCCCCGGCGGAACTGGCGAGCCGGGGTCATCCCGTCGCCGACCCGCCGCGCCGCCGCCCTCGTGCTCCTCTACCCCATAGACGCGCGAGCGCACCTGGTGCTTACCCGGCGGGCGGCCACCCTCGGCCGGCACGCCGGCCAGATCTCGCTGCCGGGCGGCGCCGTCGACGCGCACGAGACCATCGAGGCGGCGGCCCTGCGCGAGGCGCGCGAGGAGGTCGGGGTGGGTTCGGACCCGCGGGTGGTGGGACGGCTGACGGCGCTGCACATACCCGTGAGCAACTTCGCCCTGCATCCCGTCGTCGCGGTCGCCGACCGCCGCCCGCGCTTCGTCGCCGCGGCGGGAGAGGTGGCTCACGTGCTCGAGGTGCCCCTCGACTATCTCCGCGGGCCCGGGTCGCGCCGGCGCGGCTGGAGCTGGCGCGGCGACGAGCTGATCGCGGTGCCCTACTTCGAGGCGCACGGGGAACGCGTGTGGGGGGCGACCGCGATGGTGCTGGGCGAGCTGATCCACCTGCTGGCCGGGGACGGCGGGGGACGCGGCGTGACACCCGCGACCGGGGAAGACCGCGCGTGAGCAGCCCGCGGCGAAAGCCCCCGCTGCATTCGAGCGGCGACGCACCCCGCCTGAGCCCGGCCAGCGTCCGCCGCGGCTTCGATTGCCGCCCGACCATGCCTGCCGAGGGCCTGCACTGCAACCGGCGCAGACCCCCGGCGGCGTCGTTGGTTCGGTCGCCCCTGCCGGGTATGCGCCCTCCTCATCACTTCGTCAGGCGAGCGCCTCGGCCTTTCGCCGGCAGCCTCCGGGCGGGGCAACGCCGCGCGTTCACCACGGGCGGTCGGGGCTCCAGACCGGCATTCAGCTCCGCCCCGCACGCGGTGCGATTCCGGGGGTGCACGTCAGATTTGTTGGAGAGCCTGAGGCTGGCTTGGCGGCTCTTCGTTCCCGGAAGTCTCGAAGCAGCCGCGGAGCTTCCGGCCGTGCAGCGC
>JAJEFC010000050.1 GCA_022820675.1 Vicinamibacteria bacterium
AGGACGCGCCCCTGCCGCCCTCGACCGTCCACCGCCTCCTGTCCCGCGAGGGGCTCATGGGGAGCGGCGACGGGTCGCCGCCGCAGGACCGGCGGCGCTTCGAGCACCCGAACGCGGGCGACCTCTGGATGTCGGACGTCATGCACGGCCCGAAGTGCGGCGACGGGCGCGGGCGTCGGCGCAAGACGTATCTCCTGGCGTTCATCGACGACTGCACGCGGGTCGTTCCCGATGCGGCCTTCGCGTTCTCCGAGAACACCGCCGCCTTCCTGCCCGTGTTCAGGACGGCTCTCCTGAGGAGGGGCTTTCCGGCGCGGCTCTACGTCGACAACGGCGCGAACTTCCGCTCCCGGCACCTGGCGCTCGTCTGCGCCCGGCTCGGCGTCGTCCTGGTCCACGCGAGGCCGTACCATGCCGCCGGGAAGGGAAAGATCGAGAGATGGTTCAGGACCGTCCGCCGGAGCGTCCTGGAGAGGCTCGATGACGGGGACACCCGCGACCTCAAGGCCCTGAACCGCCGGCTCCGCGCCTGGATCGAGGGCGAGTACCACATGCGCCCCCATCGCGGCCTCGGCGGCATGACGCCGCTCGACAGGTGGTCCGCCACCGCCGGCGGCGTCCGCCATCCCGGTCCCGGGCTCGATCTCGACGACCTGTTCCTGTTCGAGGCGCGGCGCCGGGTCGCGAAGGACCGCACCGTCAGCCTCAGGAGCCGTCTCTACGAGGCCGACCCCGCCCTCGTCGGCGAGACCGTGACCCTGCGCTTCGATCCGGCCGCGCCGGGACGGCCCCTCAAGGTCGTCCATGACGGGCGGGACGCCGGGCTGGCGACGCCCCTGGACGTGCATGCCAACGCCGCCGTCAGGCGCGGCGGGGACCGGGACGGGCCGCCGGCGTCGTCCATCGCGTTCCGCGACCTGGGCAGGAACGGGGAGGACGGGCGATGATCCGGAAGCACTTCGCGTTCACCCGGGAGCCGTTCGCCGACCGGATCGAGGCCGACGAGCTGTTCGCGTTCCGCGCCCACGCCGAGGCCGGCGCCCGGATCCGCCATCTCCTCGAGCTCCGCGGCATCGGCCTGCTCACCGGGGAGGTCGGATGCGGCAAGACCACCGCCTGCCGGCACGTGGTCTCGACGCTGCATTCCGGGCTCTACCGCGTCGGCTACGTCGCGCTGACGACCGGGAGCGTCCTCGACATCTACAACATGATCGCCTGGGCCTTCGGGCTGGAGGTCCAGCGCTCCCGCGCCGCCGCCTACAGCGCCATCCGCGCCGAGGTCTCCCGCCTGGCCCGGGAGGCCCGGCAGACGCCGGTGCTGGTCGTCGACGAAGCCCAGCACCTGCGGCCCGATCTCCTCGAGGAGCTGCGGCTCCTGACCAGCTACGAGATGGATTCCGACAACCGCCTCTGCCTGCTGCTGGTCGGGCTCGGCGAGATCCGCAAGCGGCTCGCCATGGGCGTGTGCGAGTCGCTGGCCCAGCGCCTGGTGGTGCAGTGCCATCTCGGCGGCCTCGAGCGCGACGAGGTCGAGCCCTACCTGGCGCACCGGCTCGGGCTGGCGGGCGCCGCCGACGTCCCGGTCTTCGCCCCGAACGCCGTCGAGGCGCTGGCGCAGGCGGCGCGGGGCATGCCGCGCCGGGTCAACCGGATCGCCCACTACGCGCTCTGCGCCGCCGCCGCCGCCGATCTCCGGCAGGTCGGCATCGAGCACGTCCAGAGCGCCGTCGAGGAGATGCACCCGTGACCCGGCGGGAGCAGCGGGCGCTGGCCGACGCGCTCAGGGCCCTGCCGCTCGAAGCGGTCGCCGCCGCGCTCGGCTATCGCCGGGATCCGGGGGACCGGACGCGCTGGAAGCGGGACGGGTCCGTCCTCAGCGTCACCGGCGAGAGGTTCTTCGACCACCTCCGGGGCGTCGGCGGAGGCGGGGCGATCGACCTGGCCATCCACGCCCGCCAGTGCGGCTTCCGCGACGCCCTCCGGTTCCTGTCCGGCCTCGGCCATGCCGGGCACGGGTCCGCCGCCCCGGTCCGCGAGCGCCCGGCGGAGCTGCGGCTCCCGCCGCGCGTCGCGCGCAGCTGGCCGGAGGTTCGCGACAGCCTCGTCCGGACCCGGGGCATCGATCCGGGCGCGCTCGACGACGGCCACGCGGCCGGACTGGTCTACGCCGACGGACGCCGGAACGCGGTCTTCGTCGCCCGTGATGCCGCCGGCCGGACAACCGGGGCCGAGATCGTCGGCACCCGCCGCGTGGAAGGCCGGCGCGGGTTCAAGGGCATGGCGACCGGATCGCGCAAGGCGCGGGGCGCGTTCTGGCTGGCGGCCAGGGACGGCGAGCCGGCCTCGGCCCTGCTCGTCGAGAGCGCGGTCGACGCGCTCTCCGTGCTGACGCGGCCGCCGCCAGGTCCCGGACACGCCCTGGTCGTCTCCACCGCGGGCGTCTGCACCGCCGTCCCGCAATGGCTGGAGGCCTTCGGCCTCACGCGAATCGACTGCGGCTTCGA
>JAJEFC010000316.1 GCA_022820675.1 Vicinamibacteria bacterium
CTGCCTCCGCGCTCCCGCCGGCGGCCCCCGCCGTCAGCGCTCTCACATAGGCCGCGTAGGGCCTCGGGTACACCGCCACGTGATAGTGCGGCGGGCGGCGCTCGCGAGTCGCCTCGAGCACGCCCCGCGCCTCCAGCGACAGCAGCACCGCCTCCAGCCAGCCGCGGCAGCGCCCGGCGGGGCGGCGGAGGTCGATGGCCATGCCGGTGGGATGGACCGACCGGTCGGAGGCGTTGCGGGGCTGATGCGACAGCGGCCGGGTCAGGCTCGTGACCACCAGCCGCTCGCCGCAGGCCCGGCGGTACTGCGACGACAACCGCTCGACGAAGAGCCGCACCTCGGGGCGGGCGAACGGGAACGACACGTCGACGAGGGTGTAGTCCCGGTTCCCCGCGAGGTGCACGAGCAGGCCGGCGTCGACGAACCGGCGCAACTGCGCCGCGCCCGTCAAGTGCGTGAAGTCGTGTCCCCGGGCCTGGGCGACCTGACGGTCGAGCGAAGCGCTGCTGCCCCGCAGGCTCTGGGCCGACGGTCCCGGGGCGCCGCCCAGAAGCAGGCCGGCCGCCAGGACGGGAATCAGGGACCGGCGCCAGCGAGACCCCCGCGCGGTCGCCTCCCTGCACGCCGACGGCGCGGGAAGGCGGAACGTTCGGACCGGGAACGACACCAAGCCCATACCCGCGATTTCGGCCAACCGGTCGACGGACTTTAGCCGCTCGCCAAGCGGCCATCGCCTGCACGCCGTCGCCTTCGGAGCGTCCGGGCCACGACGCACGTCGGCAGCCCGTGGCGAGAGCTCCGGCTGCGTTCGAGCGGCAATGCAACCCGCCTGACTGCGTGATTCGTCGGTTGCATGTGGCCGGAGTGCGCCCTCTTCACGCCTTGTCCGGCGGGCGTCTCGGCTGTCTGCCGGCGCCCTCCGGCACAGTGCAACCCGAGGCCTTCACCATGGGCTGTCAGGGCGCGACGAACGAGCGTACGACCACGATGAAACCCGCTATCGCGGCCACCGCGAGGACCGCGGGCCGGGTGTAGCCCCGGTCGAGCCGACTCGCGAGGCGGCGCGACACCAGGAAGCCGACCAACGCGCCCGGCAGCATGAACAGGGTGAGGCGCAGCTCCGGCCCCCCGAAGCGTCCCGCCGGCACCAGCGCAGCGATCGAGATGATGGTGCCGACGAAGAAGAGGCCCGACAGGGTGCCCCGGAACCTCTCGCCGGAGGCGTGCTGATAAAGCAGTGCGATGGGCGGCCCCCCGATCGCGGCCACCGTGCCCATCAATCCCGACAGCACCCCCCCGGCCAGCAGCGTCGACGGTCGGGGGCGGACGCGCACGCCCGACACGCTCATCGCCACGGCGAGAATCACCATGAGCCCGAACACCCGGCTCAACTGTGTCTGGGGCAGCAGCGCGAGCACCGCCGCGGCCGGAAGCGTCCCCACGATACGACCGGCCAGCGCCCACCCCACCCCGCCGAGATCGATGCCGCGGCGCTCACGCACCGTCGCCATCAGGGTGAACACCATGGTCGACGCGAGCACGGGTCCGGGCACGAGCCGGGGATCGATCAGAATGAGGATCGGCGTCCCCAGAATGCCCATGCCGTAGCCGACCGCCCCCTGGAGGGTGAATCCGGCCAGGCTGCACAACGCAATGACGGCGAGATCGAGGGAGGACATGGTGCGTTGCGACCACTGCGCGCCGGCACTGGTCGTTTCGCCAAGGGAGGGATGCCGCCCGGGTGCGGACAACTTCCCGGTGAGGTCAGCAGTGCCGCCGCGGAGCACGACATCCGCGACTCAAGCACCCTCTCGCAGATCCGGCTCGCGGTAGGCCGGCCTGTCGGGGGCGACCTCATCACCGACAACGGGCGGCCGAGCCGGCGCATGCGGTCGCGATGTGAAGAGCGCCTGCATCGTGGCCCGCGATATCGCGGGGTCGACACACGCCCTGAATTCTACCGCGGCAACTCCCTGACGACCCGCATCCCCCTCGTGGACGTCGTTCGGTCGGCAGATCGCCCCCCGCGCGCAGCTGCCTCCCGCCTGAGGGCTCGGAGCTTTCTGCGGTCAGTCCATCTGTCGGCGTATCCGTCGAAGAGCTTGTGCCAGCTCCCTCCGCGGACCACCCTGCGCCGGCAGCCCGGATCGCCGGCCCACGGAGAGCCGTCGGTCGGCGCGCCCCGGTAGTTCGCGTAGTAGCAGTCCGCCATCCACTCCGAGGCGCCGACGAAGAGGTCGAGGACGCCGAACCGCGAGACGCCGGCGATGGTCGGGTCCTGGGCCACGTACTCCCATTCCGCCTCGCTCGGGAGACGGTAGAACTGCCCGGTGCGGTGGGTCAGCCATTCGACGTAGGCCTGAGCGTCGAACCACGTCAGGCACCGCGCGGCGCCGTTGTCCCCCCTGCGGTATCCGCAGTGGGTGTGGGTCCGGCCGGTGGCATCGATGAACGCGTCGAACTGCCCCTTCGTGACCTCCCGGAGGCCGATGGCGAACGGGCGCACTGTCACGTCGTGCGCCGGCCGCACCCGATCGTTGGTCCACCAGTCCGCGAGCCCCATGCGGAAGCTGCCGCCCGGGATCTCCACCATCAAGGGGCAGTCGGGGCAATCCGCAAATACGAGCGTCTGCGCAGCACTCGTCCCGACGAGGGCGCCGAAGACGACGGCGGTCGAGGCGAAACGAAACCGGCGCATCAGAATCCTCCCGGACCGGCGGAGTGAGGCCGAGTCCTGTCGACGACTGCCGGCACGACGCGAATCTCCCGCACGCCGTCCCCAAGCCGGCCGGAGGCGCCGGCCGCTCGTCCGGTGCTCGCATCCGGCTCCCTCCCGGAGAAACGACGACAGGCGGAGCGTAGGTCAGGCCGACGCGCGCGTCAATCATCGTCCATGATTCCCGCGTGCGGCTCGCCGACACGGGCCGGACGGCAGTCGCGCGGGCGCCACCGGCGGAACGGGTACACTGATTGCCGTGGACGATCGGCCCCGACCCGTCGTGACGCCGCAGCCGGCGGCCTCCGTAGTGCTCCTGAGGGACAGTGCCTCCGGACCGGAGATCCTCTACCTGCGCCGCAGCCCCGACCTCAAGTTCATGGGTGGTTACTGGGTGTTCCCCGGCGGGCGCATCGACCCCGGCGACCACCCCCGGGACGGCGGGAGCGACGAGCTGGCCCCGGCACGGCAGGCGGCGGCGCGCGAGGCGCTCGAGGAGGCAGGGGTCAGCGTCGATCCGGCGGTCCTGCGTCCGATATGCCAATGGACGACGCCGGCGACGAGCCCAATCCGGTTCGCCACCTGGTTCTTCGCCGCCGCGGCCGACCCCGCCGCCGTGCGCGTCGACGGCGTCGAGATACACGACCATCGCTGGTGGCGGCCGCCCGACGCCCTCCAGGCGCACCGCGAACAGCGCATCCTGTTTGCGAACCCGACCTTCGCCCTGAGCACGCGCCTGGCCGGCCACGCCACGGTCGCCGAAGCGCTCGCGGCCGTCGACACGTGGCCCCGGGAGCGCTTCCTGGGCCGCCTGCACCCTGCCGGCGGCGGGCGGGTCGCCCTCTACGCGGAGGACTGCGGCTACCAGACCGGCGACATCGACTGCGCCGGACCCCGGCACCGCATCTGGATGATCGACGGCGACTGGCGCTATGAGCGGGACTTCTGACCCCGGCAATCTCCCAGCCGCGACAGCGCCCCAGGCTGTCAATCACAAGCCATCGCGATACATCATGACTCCCCGTAGCGGCTCTACATGCCCCACACGTGAACATCGGCGGCACCCACGGACTCGCGACGGTGGAATACCCTGTCCTCCCACGCCCCGTCGCGACGGTCGAAGATGATGCAGTAATGGTTCGCCGCAACGACGGGGCCGGTGGTGTTGAAGAAGCGGGACATGGAGAAACCGTCGAGGCCGTACGGATGGCTCGGCCCGCGCCGGGGTGGAGGCCGAGCCGATCCCGGCCTCGGACCGACCGCTACTCGGGCGCCCGGAAGGCGAGCAGCTCGCCCGAGCGGCCGCCACCGCTGACGGTGACGACCAGGTACTGCACGCCGTCCAGCTCGTAGGTCATCGGCGAGCCGGTCTGCGGCGCGGGCATGAACAGGGTGCCCACCTCGCCCCCCGTCGCCTTGTCGTAGGCCCGCAGCATGGCGCCGCGCTCGCCCGAGGCGTCGGTGGTGGCCTGGGGGTCGCCGGCGATGAGCAGGGTCTTCGTCACCAGGGTGCCGACGCTGCCGGGCTGACCGGTGCGAGGGATGTCGAGGCCCCGCAGCGCCTCGTGGTTGCGGATGTGGTCGGGCGTCTCGCCGTGCGGGACCTGCCACAGAATCTCGCCCCGCGTCATGTCGATGGCGCTGATGGTGCCGTAGGGCGGCTTCAGCATCGGCAGCCCCCGGATGGTGAGCTGGGCGCGCTGCCGCTGCTCCGCCGTCAGGGGCGGGCGCGGCGGCACCGTGAAGCTCGTCCGGCCGCCGCCGGCGGCCGACCCCGCGCCGCCGGTGGTGCGGGGACCGGTCACCGCGTTCCCCTGGATGTAGGCCATGTCGGACTGCCCCGGGTACGGGGGCACGATGCCCAGCGACCCCAGCGAGCTGTTCGACGACACGTAGAGGACGCCGGTCTCCGGGTCGAAGGACCCGCCCGGCCAGTTGGTGCCGCCCCCCTGGGCCGGCGCCATCAGGGTGCCGAGGGGCCCGTCGAGCTCGCTGACCACCGGCGGGGTGAAGATCGGCCCCAGCTTGTAGAACGACGCCCGCTCCACCGCCTCGGCCCGCAGCTCGGGCGTGAAGTCGATGAGGTCGTCGAGGGTGACGCCCTGCCGGTCGTAGGCGGGGGGACGGGTGGGGATGGGCTGCGTCGGCGAGTACCACTCCCCGGGCACGTCGCCGGCCGGCACCGGCTGCTCCTCGATCGGCCAGATCGGCTCGCCCGTCTCGCGGTCGAAGACGTACAGGAACGCCTGCTTCGTGGGCTGGGCCACCGCCTTGATGGTCTCCCCGTCGATGACGACGTCGAGCAGGATCGGTGCGCAGGGGATGTCGTGGTCCCAGATGCCGTGGTGCACGAGCTGGTAGTGCCAGCGGCGCTCGCCCGTGTACAGGTCGACGGCGACGAGGCTCTCCGCGAAGAGGTTGTCGCCGGGCCGGTTGGCCCCGAAGTAGTCGCCGGTCGCCGCCTCCACCGGCAGGTAGACCAGCCCGAGCTCGACGTCGACCGAGATCTGGCCCCACACCCCGGTGTTGCCGGTGTAGACGGCCGAATCGGCCAGCCACGTCTCGCGCCCGACCTGGCCGGGGCGCGGAATCGTATGGAAGATCCAGAGCCGCTCGCCGGTGCGCACGTCGTAGCCGCGGACGTAGCCCTTCACGTTGGCGCGGCTCCGCGGGTTGCCGCCGGTGCGGTGGGCGGCGCCGACGATGACCACGTCGCCGGCGACGATGGGGGTGGCGTGCAGGCCGACCTCGCCGGTCACCGGGTCGATCTGCTGGTCGTTGTCGCGCTTCAGGTCGACCAGGCCGTCCTGCCCGAACCCGGCGACGCGGCGGCCGGTGGCAGCGTCGAGGGCGACCAGCCGGTAGCCCGGGGTGACGTAGACGACCCGCGGCGGCTCGCCCCCCTCGCCACCGTCCCAGTACGCCAGCCCGCGGCCCGAGAGCTGCCGCGGGGCGGCGGCCCCGCGCGCTCCCTCGTCGAGGCGGTGGACCCAGAGCAGCTCGCCGGTCGCCGCGTCGAGGGCGACCACCGCCCGGCGCGACCCCGCCGTGGAGTACAGCACCCCGTCGACCACCAGCGGCGTCGACTGGAAGCGGAACTCGGGCACCGGACCGAGGTTGTCGGTCCGGAAACGCCACGCTATCTCGAGGTCCGCGAAGTTGTCCGCGGTGATCCGGTCCAGGGCGGCGTACCGGGTGTGGCCGAGGTCGCCGCCGTAGGTCGGCCACTCGCCGCCCACGGCGCCGGTCTGGGCCGCCGCCGGCGCCGCGCCCGACAGAAGCATGCCTGCAAGAAGACCCGCGATATCCTTACGCTTGAACATGGCGTCAGTATACGTCCGTCTCCGGCCGCCCGGGGCGAAACGCCGCGTCGCGCCCCGGCGGCGGGGGTCCGGCCGATCACGAGGTCTCCGGCCGCCCGTGGCGGACGCCGCGTCGCCCCGCGCCCCGGCGGGTGCCGGCGGACGCCGGGGCGCCCGCCTCGCAACGCGTAGCGAGGGAGAATGCCGCCAAGCGCCGGCCGCGCCGCCGTCACGAGCCGCCCGCCACTACGGAGCCCAGCATGTCCCCTGATTCCCCGGAAGTCCGCACCGAACTCGAGCCCCTCCGCGACGCCGGCCGGCTGGCCCGCGTCACCGTCCACAACCCCGCGCGCCTCAACGTGCTCGACAGCACGCTCACCCGCGAGCTGATCACCACGTTCCGCACCCTCGGCGGGGAGAAGGACCTGCGGTGCGCCGTGCTGACCGGGTCGGGTCCGCGGGCGTTCATCGGGGGGGCCGACATCCGGGAGATGGCCGGCCTGACCCCCGAGACCACGCACCCGTTCATCAGCCGGCTGCACCTCGCGTGCACCGCGATCCGGCGGCTGCAGGTGCCGGTCATCGCCCGCATCCAGGGGTACTGCCTCGGCGCCGGGGTCGAGATCGCGGCCTCGTGCGACCTCCGCGTCGCCGGCGAGAGCGCCACCTTCGGCATGCCCGAGGTCAAGGTGGGAATCCCCTCGGTCATCGAGGCGGCCCTGCTGCCACGGCTCATCGGCGCCGGCCGGGCGCGCGAGCTGGTCTACACCGGAGAGCCCATCACCGCGGCCGAGGCCGAGCGGTGGGGCCTCGTCGAGCGGGTCGTGCCCGACGACGAGCTCGACGCGGCGACCCGCCGGTGGGTCGACGCCATCGCCGCCGCCGGTCCCCACGCCATCCGGTCACAGAAGGCGCTCGTGCAGCGGTGGGAAACCCTGCCCCTCGATCACGCCATCCAGGTCGGCATCCGGTCGTTCACCAGCGCCTACCACACCGACGAGCCGCAGCGTTACATGCAGGCGTTCCTCGACCGGAAGCGGGGCCAGGAATCTGCGCCGTAGAACGGTGCGGACTTCTCGCCGGGTTGGTTGGGCGGTGAGCGGAGCCGCAGGCGACGCTCTCCGGGCCAGGGCCTGCGTTGCGCCGCTATCCGGGGCCGGCCGTACTTCGTATATCGCTCCACGAACGCGAGGGCAGAAGAGATGATCACCCGAATCCGGAAGTGGGGGAACAGCCAGGGCCTGCAGTCCTCGAGGTCCGTGCCGACAGAGGCCCGAGTCGGCGTCGGCGATCACGTACGGGTGTCCTTTCAGGAGGGACGCGTCATCGTCGAGCCCGTATCGCGCACGCACGGCAGCCACGACCTGCGTGCGCTGGTGGCCCGAATGCCGAAGGACTATCAAGTTCAGGAGACGGATTGGGGACACTCGGTCGGTCGGGAGACCTGGTAGGGGAATCCCCAGGGAACCTCGCTCACGGAGCGGATTCGGCGGGCCGCCGCTCCATTCGGTCGTGTTCGAGCCAGCCCTCGATTCTCGCGACGCTCGTCGCCAGGCCGTCAACCCTGGTCGTCAAGCCGTCAACCCTGGTTGTCAGGCCGTCGAACTGGGTCGACAACCCGTCGAGGCGGGCCGACAGCCCCGCGTGCTCGGCCGTCACGCGGTCCCTGAGGTCGTCGACCCGTGCCACGAGATGGTCCTTGAGGTCGTCGATTCGGCTCGACAAGCCCGCGTGGTCGGCCGCAACGCGGTCCTGGAACGCCTCGAGCCGGGCCGACATCGTGCGGTCGTAGCCCTCGAGCCGGGCCGACATCGCGCGGTGCTGGGCCGCGACACTGTCCTTGAGGTCGTCGATTCGGCTCGACAGCCCGCGGTTGTAGCCGTCGACCTTGGCCGACACCCCGCGCCACAGCAACAGGGCGACCCCGAGGGTCACGGTGATGTTGATCCCGAACAGCGTGGTCACGTCCATGGCGCACTCCTGTGCGGGCCGCGCCCGGGCCATCCCGGTCCGACTCGCACCCGAATCGTCGCCACAACACCATCAAGAACCATGCCGGACCCGTGCGGCCGCAGCGAGCGCCTCGCCGTTCCACGCCGCGGGGCACGCCGCCGGGGCCCTGGTCGTCCGGCCGCCGACGCCGCTTCAGCCGGCAGCCATCGGCTCGATGTGGCCGTACATCAGGCCGCCGAAGACGCCGCGCTCCATGGCATGCTCCCACGAGCCGCCGTAGCGGTCCTCGTAGAAGAACACGCGGGCGGTGAAGGTGCCGTCCAGCCCCGGGATGCCGAAGTCGGTGATGGAGACCATCGGGGTGTCGCCGGCCCAGACGATGGGGACGACGACCGGGAGGGTGGCGTCGAAGCTGCCGTAGACCATGCGCACGTCGAAGCGCCAGGTGTCGTCGCCGACCTTGGCGACGCTGGCGATCTCGTACCGCTCGGGGCTGGCGCCGCCGGTCTCGCGGCCGTCGACGGTGAAGTTGCCGACGAGCACCACCTGCTGCATGCGCTCGGCGAACTCGCGCTCGAGCTCGGTCAGCGACGCGACCGGGACCTCCTGGCCGACGCCGGCCCTCCCCAGCAACCAGCCAACCCCCAACGCCACCGCCAGCACGGCCGCGCCGGCGACGATCTTGACGATGCTGCCGCTTCCCATTCGAATCCTCCCCGTCGTCCGAAATGCAGCGCCACTCGCCGGCGGGCGACTGCGGATCGCTCGTGCAATCGACGGATGAACGCACCGGCCCGAGGGCGACGCTACCGCCGCTCGCGCGTCACCGCCGGCGGCACGAAACGGCGGAAGCCGGCGACGACCGCGCGCCCCGGGACGAGAGGGCCAAGGCATCCGGCCCTACTGCCGGCCCGCTACTGTCCGCCGCCTCCACGACGGCTGCCCGCGGCCCCGGGACGAGAGCGCCACGGCATCCGGCCCCACCGCCGGCCCGCTACTGACCCGCCGCCTCCACGAAGGGGCCGCCCGCCGCCCCGGGACTAGCGGGCCACGGCATCCGGCCCACCGCCGGCCCGCGACTGACCCGCCGCCTCCACGAACGGCCGCTCGCCGCTCCGAGGCGCCCCGGGGATCCGGCCCACCGCCGGCCCGCTACTGCCCCGCCGCGGCCTCCACGAACGGCTGCCCGATCAGCAGCGCGCGGTTGGCGTCGGCCTTCGGCACCAGCTTCTGGAGCCGCCCGTACTGGTTGTCGGCGCCGTAGAGGTTGCCCTCGGCGTCGACCGCGAACGAGTGCATCTCGATGAACGCATTCGGCCCCTCGCTCTCGAGCTCCCAGTTGGCGAGGGGGTTGCCGTTCAGATCGAGCTTGACGATCTTGACCGGCGAGAGGTCGGTCACGAAGACCTCGTACTGGTTCACGATGACGTCCAGGGGCAGGCCGAAACCCGGCCAGACTGCGATGGGGGCGATGTTCGGGTGGTACCAGACGGCGGCGCGGGTGGTCTGGTTGAACACCTGCACGCGGCGGTTGTTGCGGTCGGCGACGAAGATGCGGCCGTCGGGGCCGACGGCCACCGAGTGCACCACGTTGAACTCGCCGCGGCCGTCGCCGGCCCGGCCGAACTCGTCGAGGTAGTTGAGCTCGGCGTCGAGGATGATCACCCGCGAGTTGATGAACCCGTCGGCCACCAGCACCCGGCCGTCGGGAAAGAACGCGACGTCCTGCGGCCCCCCGAGGTGCGTCTCGTCGTCGCCGGGAACGTTCTTCTCGCCCAGGGTCGCCAGCAGCTCGCTGCCGTCGTTCGAGAACACGAAGATCTGGTGGGCCGACTCGTGCACCACCCACACCCGGCGCTCCGGGTCGTAGGGGCTGATGCGGATGCGGTGCGGCCCCGGCCCGTCCGACCCCTCGAACAGGTGGTCCCACTGGTCCCAGACCTCGATGACGTTCCCGTCGCCGTCGACGACGTAGATGCAGTTCTGGAACGTCCGGCGCTCGGTCTCGCGCAGGGTGTTGATGCCGATGGAGCCGGCGTAGCCGTCGAACCCGTCCGGCACGGGGTCGGGAAGCCGCGTCTCGCCCCGCTGCAGGACGAAGATGCGGTCGGGCGACTCGACGAAGACGCCGGAGGTGCCGCCGAAGGCGAAGCCCTCGCCCGCGAACGGCTTCAGCCAGCCCTCGACCGGCTCGTAGGGGATGGGCTCGCTCGGCCCCAGCAGGTCCTGGGCCGAGGCGGAACTCGTGAGGATGCCGCCCAGAGCGACGGCCAGCAGAATACGAATGGTGTTGCGCATGATCATGCTGTCTCCAAGGTTGTGACGGTTCCCGGCGCCGGACCGCCGCCGACGCCCGCGAACGCCCGCGCACCGAGTCGAGCGCCGTGCCGGCCGGCAGGACATTGTGACACACGCCGCCCTCGACCGGTCGCGGCGCGGAGAGGGCCCTGGCCCCGCCGCGGGGAGCGCGCCCGCGACGACCGCCCGCCGCCCCGCGTCAACCGGCGCCCGACCCCGACGACGCCCGCCAGCGCAGCCAGTGGTCGGCGAGGACGATGGCCACCATCGCCTCCGCCATCGGAACGAACCGCGGCAGCAGGCAGGGGTCGTGACGCCCCCGGGTCCGGATGGTGGTGGGCTCGCCGGCGGTGGTCACCGTGGCCTGCTCGCGGGGCAGGCTGCTCGTCGGCTTCACGGCGGCGCGCAGCACGATGGGCATGCCGCTCGAGATGCCCCCGAGCATGCCGCCGTGGCGGTTGGTGCCGGTGACGACGCGCGCGCCCGCGGCGCCGTCGGCGTCGGCGGGCCGGAACAGGTCGTTGTTCTCGCTGCCGCGCAGCCTCGCGCAGCCGAACCCCACGCCGTACTCGACCCCCAGCACCGCCGGCAGGCTGAACAGCGCCTTGGCGAGGTCCGCCTTGAGCTTGTCGAAGACCGGCTCTCCGAGGCCCGCCGGCACTCCGACGGCCACGATCTCGGCCACGCCGCCGATCGAGTCGCGCGCCTCGCGCGCCTCCTCGATCGACGCCACCATCTCCGCCGCGCGGGCCGGGTCGGGACACCGGACGATGTTCGGCGCGCCGTCCGGCAGCGTCTCCACCTGCTGCTGCGTCACCGCGGCGGGGTCCGGCACCTCGGCCACGACGTCCCCGACCTGGCGGACGTAGCCGACCACCCGCCCGCCGAAGGCGGAGGCGATGATGCGCTTCGCGACCACCCCCGCCGCCACCCGGACCGACGTCTCGCGCGCGCTCGCCCGGCCCCCGCCCCGGTAGTCGCGCCGGCCGTACTTCGCGTCGTAGGTGTAGTCGGCGTGGCCCGGCCGGTACTTGTCCCGGATGTCGGCGTAGTCGCGGCCGCGTTGATCGACGTTGCGAATGAGAATCGCGATGCTGGTGCCGGTGGTCTTGCCCTCGAAGACGCCCGACAGGATCTCCGGGGCGTCGGGCTCGTTCCGGGGAGTGACGATCCGGCTCTGGCCGGGTCGCCGCCGGGCGAGGTCCTCGGCCAGATCCGCCTCGGCGAGGGGAACGCCGGGCGGACACCCGTCGATGATGACGACATTGCCGGGGCCATGCGACTCGCCGGCGGTGGTGATGCGAAAGCTGTGACCGAACGAGTCGCCGGGCATGGATCGATCTCAGGTTCCGACCGGGTGCGCGCCTCGCCGGGGACCAGCCCGCCAATCGTCACCCTCGACTGCGCCTGGCGCCCAACTGAACCCTCATGGCCGAGCTTCGCGCAGCCACCCCAACGGCCATGTGAAGTGTCCCGCGCTCGCCGGCACCGTTCGGCGTCGGGGCCACGATGGGGCAGCCTGACCAGCCGAACGTCGCGGCAGGCGCGTCAACCGGCGTCCCGCCGGGCGACCTCCCCGTCGCGGGGGCGTTGGTGTGTTTCACCCCGTGTACTTTCACGGCAACCTGCCAGAAGTCTGCCCCGTCCTGCAGCGCAGACCCCTGGCCGCCGAAGCGCCCTTCGATTGTTCGTCGTCTCGGCGCCCCCCGCTCCTCGCCGTTGGCCGACCCCGGCGAGAGGTGGTCGCCGCGGCGACACCCACGGCTCCACCTTCACGTCACCGCGGATCGATGACGTCCCGGCGGCGCTTCCACCGGCCCAGCAGAAGCGTCGCGAGGCCCAGCATCATCTCGTCGATGAGGGGAATGGGGTCGGGAACCAGCAGATCGGCCACGAAGAGCACGCCCGCGACGAGGAAGAGCTGCCACGAGCGCAGGCCCGAAAGCCACGCGAAGAGGCCGCGGCCGTCGGGGCTATCGGACATGCTCGCGGTAGAACGCCAGCATGCGCGACCAGCACGCGGCCGCGCGATCGGCGTCGTAGACGTCGGGACGCGTGTCGTTGAAGAACGCGTGGTCGGCGCCGTCGAACACGGTGACGTCGCCCGACTTGCCCGCCGCCCGGAGGTCCTGCTCGAGCTGCCGCGCCGCCGCCGGGGGCACGAACGCGTCGCGCTCGGCGAAGAACCCGAGGACCGGCGCCTCGAGGGCGGCCAGGTTCGGCTCGACGTTCGGGTGGATGCCGTAGAACACGACGCACGCCCCGACCGCGGGGTTCTCGCAGGCGGCATAGAGAGAGAGCTGCCCGCCCATGCAGAAGCCCACCGTGCCGACGTGCGCGCTCGTGACCTCGTCCCGCCCGAGCAGGTACTGGATCGCGCCCCGCAGGTCCTTCTCGACCCGTCCGATGTCGAGGGCCATCATGAGCTTGCCGGCGTCGTCGGGACTCGTGGTGCTCTCGCCGTGATAGAGGTCCGGCGCGAGGGCCACGAACCCCTCGGCCGCGAAACGGTCGGCCACGTCCTTGATGTGGTCGACGAGCCCCCACCACTCCTGCAGCACGATCACGCCGGGGCCGCCGCCGTCGGCGGGCGTCGACAGGTAGCCGGCGCCGGTCGCGCCGTTGCTCGCAAACTCCACCATCGTTCCTGGCATTCGGTGATCTCCGTCGCGGATGTCCTCATTATATGGGGTCGTGACCGGCGGGGTCCGCATCGGGGCCCGTTCGCTACAAGCGGGCGCGCGGCGACGTGGTGCGGCAACGCCCGGACTCCCGCCGCGAGGTCCGCCTGGATCGGCCGCCCGCGGCTCCGCTCGCCGCCTCGCGCCGCCGACGCGCCCGCCGCCTCGACAGCCGGGGCGAGAGCCCGCGCTGCATCGTGCCCGGAGGGCGCCGGCGAAGGGCCGCGGCGCGCGCCTGACGAGGCGCGACGAGGGCAAATGCCGGGGCATCCGCGACCGAGGATCGACGCAGCCAGGCGGGATGCATCGCCGCTCGAATGAGCGGGGAACCTTCGCCACGGCCGTCGAGCACGGACCGTCGCCGGCCGCGCTCCCGGCCGTCAACGCGCGTCGGCCGCGACCTCGCGCTCCATGCCGCCCTCGTCGTCGTAGAAGGCGAGGCTCGCCCTTCCGTTCTCGGCCACGCCGAGCACCATCCGCGTCCGCGTACCGTCTCCGAGATTGACCACGGTGGCGCCCTGCACGGTTCCCAGGGTGACGCGCTGCGCGCCGGCGGCGTCGAACACCGACAGGAACGGCGCGTCGTTGGCCCCCACGATCATGCCGATGGCGGGTTGCCCCCGGCGGTTGAACAGGTTCACTCGCGGCTGCCCCTCATCTCCCAGGGTGAGCTGCATCGGGATCCGCCGGCCGTCGGACAGCCCGAAGAACGGCGTGCCCGACTGGGACCCGACGAGGGCGTGGCGCGCGGTCTCGTCCCCGACCGTGACCAGCCCGTCCTCCTGCCCCACCCGGGCGAGAAGCCGCGTGCCGCCGGCCGGATCGGTGAACCGCAGCACGGGATGACCGTCCGCGTCGATCCCGACGTGGCCGCGGAACGCGCCGCCGGGTCCGTAGAACGCGAGCGAGGCCATGCCGCGCTCGTCGTCGCCGGACAGGATCGCCCGCAGCCGGCCCGCCCCGTCGACGATGTTCACCTGCGACGCGGTGACCACCCCCGCGCCCTGCGCATCGAGCCGCGCCGTGAGCAGCGCACTGGACACCGCGCCGCCCACCAGCGACGCCGCCAGCATCGCGCCCACCAGCCATCCCTGCCGTCTCATGTCCACTCCCCCCGGCCCCGGCCCGCCAGTGGTCGCCTGCCGCCTCCGCCTGGCGCCCCAACCTGCTTTCGAGCAGTCCGCGCCGTTCTACGGTGCAGGCTCCTGGCCCGCCAACCGTCGCCTGCACGCTCCGCCGGCGTCCAACCAACTCTCCTGGAGTCCGCGCCTCGTGGAGTCCGCGCCGTTCCGCGGCGCAGACCTACGGAGGCCGCCTACGCGGTCTCTGCCGCCTCCGCCTCGTCGACGGCCTGGAAGGGCCGCCCTCGGGGCCCCGGCCAGACCACCCCCGCCGCCAGCAGTCCCGCGGACGGCCGGCTACGCGGTCTCGGCCGCCTCCGCCTCGTCGACGGCCTCGAAGCGCCGCCCCCGCGTCTCGGGCCCCAGCCAGACCACCGCCGCCACCAGCAGGCCGCCCGCGACGATGCACGCGCTCATCGCCCCGCCGGTGGTCATGCCGCCGTCCTGCAACTGCCCCAGCACGAACGGCGTGGCCGACCCCGCCGCCGCCCCGACGTGGTAGGCCAACCCGGGTCCCACGCCGCGCACCGCGGTCGGGAACCGCTCGGTCAGATAGGCCGGGGCCATCCCCCAGATGCCGCCCCCGGTGGCTCCCATCAGCACCGCCCCCGCGAGCAGTTGCCCCGGACCGGACGCCGAGAGGAAGACCGGGGCGAGCGCCGCGCCCAGCAGGGCCGCGAGCGAGACCGCCCCCCGGCGCCCCAGGGCGCTCTCCGACGCGCGTCCCCATAGCGCGATGCCCAGAATCGCCCCGGCGTTGAAGCCGACGAGGTACCGCAGCGGCTCGACGCCCGCGCCGAGCAGGAACGTGGGGTACCAGAACGAGATCGAGTAGTACGAGAACATGAACGCGGACATCAGCAGCGAGCTCTGCACCGTCGCCCACAGCAGGTCCGGCTGAAGGAGCCGCAGCAGCGACACCCGGTCCGCCAGCTCCTCGCGTCCCCTCGTCTTCAGGTAGCGCTGCCGCTCCAGCCACACCGGGCTCTCCGCGACGCCGGTCCGGATCCAGAGCACGAGGAGGGCCGGGACGCCCCCGACCCAGAACAGCACCCGCCAGCCGAGCGTCGACCCGGCGGAGGCGCCGAAGGGGTCGGGGACGGCGTCGAACAGCGGATGGACCGTCGAGAAGACCAGCGCCGCCAGCATGTAGCCCCAGAACCAGCCCCCCTGCAGCAGCCCCGACGCGAGCCCGCGCAGGCGCGTCGGCCAGTGCTCGAGGGTCAGGGGCATCCCCGCCGCCCACACCCCGCCCATGCCGATGCCGAACAGGGCGCGGCACGCGAACAGCATCGCGTAGGACGTGGAGAAACCGCTGAGGAACGCGAACAGCGAGAACCACAGGATGGAGAGCATCAGCGGGAGCTTGCGGCCCCACCGGTCCGCCATCATGCCCGCGCCGAGCCCGCCGGCCAGCCGGAAGAACAGGGTGACGGTGCCGAGGGCGCCGGCCAGCGCCGCGTCGACGGTGAAGCTGTTCCGGATGTCGACGAGGATGAACGTCAGGACGGAGAAGTCGAACGCGTCGAGGGTCCAGCCCAGGAAGGTGGCGATGAACGCCCGCCGCTGGCGGCCGTCGACCTGCCGGTACCACCGGGTGTCGGGGTGAATCGCCATGGGCCGTCCGCGGTACCCGCTCCGATCGCGTCATCCGCCTCGTCGAGGCGCCATTATAGCCTTGGGCTCGGCCCCCCCGCGTGCGGCCGGTCGCCACGCGCCGCTACCAAGGGGCGGCAGATCGGCCGGGGAGCCCCCCCCGCGTGCGGCCGGTCGCCGCCGTTCCCGGTCGGTCAGCGGTTCGACCACCCGGGAGCCCCCGCGTGCGGCCGGTCGCTTCGCCGGCGGATCCCGCGGCTCGACTTCGCGCGACTCGGGGTGTGACGCCTTGGGTTCGTCGAGCTTCGTCGTTTGCACCATCGCCGGAAGGACTACAATGGGGGCTCGCCGCGGCGCGCCCGTTCCGTCGCCCGGCGCCGCCCCCGTTCATCCGCAGGCAGGAACAGGAGGTTCTCATGCTGATCCCGATCCGGCGTCTTCCCGGGGCGCGCACGGCGTTGCTCGCGGCTGGACTCTGCCTCCTGGGGACCGCGTTCGCGCACGCCCAGGAGCACACGCTGCACGTCGCGGTCGCCGACGCGAACGGCAATCCCGTTCCCGGCCTCACCGAGGGCGACATCGTCGTGCAGTGGGACGGCGAGAACCTCGAGACCACCGAGTTCGAGGCCGTCGACTGGCCGGTCCGGCTCACGGTCTTCGTCGACAACGGCGACAACGCGACCACCCTGGTCCCGCAGGTCCGCGAAGGCTTGCTGGCGCTCCTGCGGGAGCTGCCGGCCGACGTGGAGATCGCGATGCTGACCACGGGCCGGCAGCCGCGCTGGATCACGCGGCATACCACGGACCGGGCGGAGCTGGAGGGGAACATCGCCAACATCTCGCCCGACACCGGGGCCGGGGCGACGTTCAACGACGCCCTCATCGAGGAGACGAACCGCATCCACGACGACGACGACCGCGAGTACTACCCGGTCATCATCATGGTGGCCACCGACGGGGCCGACCTCAGCCGGAGCCAGCAGGGACGCGTCGACCAGATGGTGGAGCGCATGGTGGAGAACTCGGTGGAGGTCCACACGCTGCTGTTCGTCAGCGGCAACGCGCTCGGCTCGGGATCGATGGCGGCGGGGGTCGGCGAGGCGCTCGTCCCGGTGACCCGCGGCACCTTCGAACGGATCACCGTCCCCACCGTCGTCGTCGATCGGCTGGAGGCCCTGGGCCGCGACATCGCGCGGAAGCACCGCTTCGTGAGCAACCAGTACCGCATCACCTATCGGCAGCCCCGCAACGCGTCTCCGCAGCCGGCCATCGGCGTCGCCACCGAGCGGGCGGGGCTGCAGATGCTGCCCACCCTGGACGGCAACGTCCCGTCGCGCATGCCGCAGCCGTAGGCCCGGGTGATTCCGACGCGGCCGCCGCCGAAACCGGTCGGCGGCCGCGGTTCACCGCGGGTGTTTCGGCACGAAGTCCGGATAGGTCCTGACGCGGGCCGGGGGCCGGCCGCGATCCTGCTCGTGCAGAGCCACGGTGGCGTGGTGAGCCCGGCGTTGCGGCTCGGGAAGCCGGTAGCGGGCCGCGAGGGCGAGCACCAGCTCGACGGCCGACGCGGTGTCGGCGCGATGCCCCGGCGACACGAAGACGGGCTTCACCCTCTCGCGGGTGCGGACCACCGCCCCGACCGTCCCGCCCTCCACTCGCAGCGGCGCGGAGGCTCCCCGCCGGTCGGGCACGGGGCCGTGCTCGCCGACGAGCCGGGTCTTCGCGCATCCGATGGACGGCGCGTCGAGCAGCAGCC
The DNA here is from genome assembly GCA_022820675.1 of Vicinamibacteria bacterium. Taxonomy (GTDB): domain Bacteria; phylum Acidobacteriota; class Vicinamibacteria; order Vicinamibacterales; family UBA8438; genus JAJEEA01. The sequence continues at coordinate 17,424 of JAJEFC010000316.1, forward strand.
CCGCGTGGCAGGCGAGCCCGAACCGGCGCGGATGCGCCAGTCCCTGCCCGTCGAACACCAGCACCTCCGGCGCGTGCGAGAGCCGCTCGAAGGCCTGGAGCAGCGGCGGCACCTCGCGGAACGACAGCAGCCCGGGAATGTAGGGGAACGTCGCGGCCCGGGTGACGCCGACCGACTCGACCGTCTCCAGCGACGGCAGCTCCACCACCACGACGGCCGCGTAGACGCGATGGGTGCGGCGCGAGTACGCCACGTCGGCCCCCGCCACGAGCCGCGGCTCCTTCGGCAGGGGGGCGGCGACGAGCCGCGGGCGCAACGCGTCCTGAATCCCCGCCGCCCGGGCATGGGACACGCGCCACGGATGCAGGACGCGAGCCTTCACGATCCGCCCGCCGGCCTCTCGCCCTCGCCCGAACCCGGCAAGGACCGTCAGTACCGGAACAAGTACTGAATCTTGGTGAACACCGCGCGGTTGGTCTGCAGGTAGCCGCGGTCGATGATGTTCACCTGGTCGTCGTAGAACTGCTCGTACTGCTGGTAGTGATCGTCGTATCCGATGTAGAACGCCGTCCCGGAGTTCACGCGGTAGGTGGCCAGGAGGTTGAGGCCGACCGTCCGGTCCCAGGTGTTGAACTCGGTGATGTTGCGCAGCGCCAGCCGGTCGGTGAACTGATAGGTGTTGAGGGCGCGGAAGATGTTCACGTTGAAGATCTCGCCGTCCTCGCTCCGCTCGCCGTCGTTGACGCCGGCCGTGAAGAGGCCCAGCGGATCCGTGAACCGGCTCGTGGTGATGTTGATGTTGGTGGCGAAGCGCGACGTCGGCCGGAAGTTGACGAACGTGCGGAAGCCGCTCTCGCGCCCGAGGAACGCGTTGGCCCCGTCGAAGTAGACCTCGTCCCCCCAGTCGAAGCCGGTGCCGATGGACAGGACCCGGCTCGTGTTGACGTTGCCGAACATCCGGTAGCGGCGCTTGTCGAAGTCGATGCCGTAGTAGCGCTCCATGTCCTGGTCGACGTCGAAGCTGTAGCGGATGTTCTTCGCGAAGTTGGCGCTGACCCCGGCCCGGAACTGACCGTCCTCGAGCACCTGGTCGCAGTTGTAGTTGCGGCCGTAGCGGACCTCCGGCCCCCAACTGATCAGCCAGTTCTGCGGCCACCACTCGTACTCGAGCCGCGCCTCGGTCTCGCGCTGGTCGGTCCGGCGCACGAACCCGACGTCGGTCCGGAAGTCGGGCGACAGCGCGAACGAGTCGATGGAGTAGCTCAGGTTGCGGCCCCGC
>JAJEFC010000100.1 GCA_022820675.1 Vicinamibacteria bacterium
CCCCGGGCCGTTCCGCCGCCCCGGCCCCCCGACCTACGGCGCGCCGTCGGAACCCGGCCGCCGCGAGCACGCCCAGCCCCGCGCCCAGATACAGCCCCGCGCACCGGGCGCACACCGGCATCTGCACGCCGTGGGGATGGAACGACCGCTCCGGACGCTGATGACAGACGACCCCGCCGATCAGGTACGTCCCGGCCGCCGCCACGGCCGCGGTTCGCCCCCCGATGTCGCGGGCCAGCGCCACCGGCGTCAGCAGGACCAGGAGCAGCCAGCCCAGCGTGACCGCCGTGAACGCGCCGCCGATCCACCGCCGCGCCTGCTCCGTCACAGCACCTCGAAATGGGTCAGCCGCTTGAACGCCTGGAACCGCTGGTTGATGGTCTTCGACGAGGCCCTGAGCAGGCCGTCGAGCCCGAAGTCCTCGACGGCCAGCGAGGCGAGGGCGCTGCCCGCGATGGCGGCCCGGGTGAGCACCTCGTCGGTGGTCTCGGGGGCCGACGCCAGATACCCCATGAACCCGCCCGCGAAGGTGTCGCCGGCCCCGGTCGGGTCCATCACCGTGTCCAGAGGCATGCCGGGCGCGGCGAAGAAGCCGTCGTCGCGCGTCATCAGCACCCCGTGCTCGCCGCGCTTGATCACGAGGAGCCGGGGGCCCAGCTTCTGGATGGCGCGCGCCGCCTTGACGACGTTCGACTCGCCCGCGAGCTGCCGCGCCTCCTCGTCGTTGATGACGAGGGCGTCGATCCGCCGCAGCACCGCCCGCAGCTCCTCCGGCGTGCCTTCGATCCAGTAGTCCATGGTGTCGGCGGCCACGAACCGCGGTCGCTCCACCTGGGTCAACACCTCGGTCTGCAGCGCGGGATGGATGTTGGCGAGGAAGACGAAGGGCGTGGACCGGTACTCGTCGGGCAGGACCGGGCGAAACCGCTCGAACACGTTCAGCCGCGTGTAGATCGTCTCGCGGGTGTTGAGGTCGAAGCCGTACTCGCCCTTCCACCGGAAAGTCTCGCCCGGCACGCGCTGCAGGCCGGCCGTGTCGATGCGACGCCCCGCGAAGACCCGCGCATGCTCCTCGGCGAAGTCCTCGCCCACCACCCCCACGAGCCTCACGTCGGTGAAGAAGGACGCAGCGACGGCGAAGTACGTGGCCGCCCCGCCGACCACCCGGGACGCCTCGCCGAAAGGCGTCTTCACGGAATCGAACGCGACGGAACCGACGGTCACTATCGGATGCACGGACGCAACGCCCCTTCCGGCCCGGCCCGCACGCGTCGCCGGCGACCCCGACCTGCCCCTCCCCCGCGGCTCCGCGGGCGCCGGGCCGACCCCTCCGGCCGTCCGCGCCGTGCCGCGCCGCAGACGGCCAAGGACGTCGATCGAAACGAGGTTGCCCACTGCGCCCGCGCGCGACCCGTCTCTTCGGCTTCCTGCGCTCGACGCGTAGCAGGATAGTCGCCGTCGGTGTCCTAAGACACGTATCGGCCGAGAATGGGCGCGAGATCCCGCTTCACCGACGCCGGAATCAACTCCGGCCGCGTAATGATAGCCGAGGCGAGCGCCGTCGCGCACTCGCAGCCGCGTTCGACCGGCAGCCGCGCCACCGCCTCCCGCACCACCCGCTGCGCGGCGACCGCGTTCTGCTGCAGGATGGCGACGACCATCTCCACCGTCACGTCGTCGTGGCCCTCGTGCCAGCAGTCGTAGTCGGTGACCAGCGCCAGCGTCGAGTAGCAGATCTCCGCCTCGCGGGCCAGCTTGGCCTCCTGCAGGTTGGTCATCCCGATGACGTCCATCCCCCAGGAGCGGTAGAGCCGGGACTCGGCGAGGGTCGAGAACTGCGGCCCCTCCATGCACACGTAGGTGCCGCCGCGATGGGCCGTCGCCCCGGCCCGGGACGCGGCGTCGACCACGATGTCGGAGAGCGCCTTGCAGAACGGATGCGCGAACCCGACGTGGGCGGCGATGCCGCCCCCGAAGAAGGTGCCGACGCGCCCGCGGGTCCGGTCGAGGAGCTGGTCGGGGACCACGATGTCGAGCGGCCGGTAGCGCTCCTGCAAGCTGCCCACCGCGCTGGCCGACAGTATCCACTCGACCCCGAGGGCCTTGAGCCCGAAGATGTTGGCCCGGAAGTTCAGCTCCGACGGCATCAGGCGGTGCCCTTCGCCGTGCCGGGCGAGGAAGGCGACCCGCCGGCCGTCGAGGTCGCCCACGACGTACGGCGCGGACGGCTCGCCGAAGGGCGTCGACACCTCGACGGTCTCCCGGTTCGTCAGCGCCTCCATGTCGTACAGGCCGCTGCCCCCGATGACGCCGATTCGGACCCCTGACTCCGGCATGTCCACGCTTCTCCCCTCACGGCCGGCGCGGCGCGACGGCGCCAGCCCGCCCCGCGTCGCCTTCGGCTTCACGGGGCGCCCAACCAAACGCTCTTGGCCACGCTTCGCGCAGCCACCCCGACCGCACGAAAGTACGGTAGCTCGTCCGCGCCCGCGGGCACCGTTCGGCGTCGAGGCCACGATGGGGCAGCCTGACCAGCCGCACGTCGCCGCAGACGCATGAACCGGCGTCCCGCTTGGCGATCTCCCGTCGCGCGGGGGTTGGTGTGTCTTCACCCCCGTGTACTGTCACGGCAACCCTCCAGGAGCCCGCGTCGTTCCACGGTAGACTCCGGGCCGGCCCCGGCGGGATCGTCCCCCGCCCCGGGGGTCCGCCGTCTCACCGGCCGGGATCTTCCTTGAGCTCGATGAGCACGCCCTGCGCCGCGGAGGGATGGATGAAGGCCACGCGGCTGCCGCCCGCTCCCGGCCGCGGACGTTCGTCGACCAGCCTGACCCCCCGCTCCCGGAGACGGGCCAGGGCCGCCGCGAGATCCGCCACCCGCAGGGTGATGTGGTGGATGCCGGGCCCGCGGCGCTCGATGGACCGGGCGATGGCCGAGCCCTCGTCGGTCGCCTCCAGCAGCTCCAGCGCCGTCTCGCCGAGGGGCAGGAACTGCGCGCGCACGCGCTCGGACGGGACGTCCTCGGCCTCGCCCACGTCCAGCCCCAGCGCGTCCCGGTAGAAGGCCAGCGCCGCGTCCAGGTCGCGGACCGCGATGCCGATGTGATCCAGGGTCGCCTTCATCCGGCCTCCAGTCTCGCACGGGGCCTGCGAGGGTCGGCGGAAGGCGCCCCGCGGACGACCAGCTCCAGTATGCGCTCGGCCGCCGTGTAGGGGTCGAGCACGGTGTCCGCCACCCGATCGACGAAGCCGTCGAACTCCCCCGGCTCGAGGGCCCCGTGCTCGGCGTGCTCGAGAAAACGCCGCGAGACCAGCTCCCGGACCCGGGCCCTCACCCGCGCCCGGCGCCGCGCCTCCGCGCCGTCCCCGCCCCGCACCCGGAACCGCCCCACCGCCTCGACGACCTCCTCGATCCCCTGTCCCTCGGTCGCCCGGGTCCGCAGCACCGGCGGCCGCCAGTCGGCGGGCCCGTACTCGTTCAGGCGCAGCACCGCCTCGATCTCCGCCGCCGCCCGGTCCGCCCCCGCGTGATCGGCCTTGTTGACCACGAACACGTCCGCGATCTCCATGACCCCCGCCTTCAGGGCCTGCACGCCGTCGCCGCCGCCGGGCATCGTCACCACCAGCGTGACGTCGGCGGCGCGCGAGATCTCGATCTCGGCCTGCCCCACCCCCACCGTCTCGATGACGATGACGTCGAACCCCGCCGCGTCCAGGACCAGGGCGGCGTCCGCGGTGGCCCGCGACAGCCCGCCGAGCCGGCCCCGGCTCGCCATGCTCCGCACGAAGACCCCGTCGTCGCCGGCGTGGGCCTGCATCCGCACCCGATCCCCCAGCACCGCGCCGCCGCTGAACGGGCTGCTCGGATCGACGGCGAGAATCCCCACCGTCGGCCCCCGCGCGCGCAGGACCGCGGTCAGGCGGTCGACCAGCGTGCTCTTCCCCACTCCGGGCGCGCCCGTCACCCCGACCAGGTAGCCCCGGCCGGTCCGCGCGTGGATCGCACGCACCATCGACGCCGCCGCCGGCCCTTCGGCCTCGACACGGGAGATCGCCCGCGCGACGGCCCTCCGGTCGCCCCCGAACACGCCGGCCGCGAGCTCTCGCGCGTCGGCCGTCATGACGCGGCGTCCAGGTACTGCCTGGCGATGATCAGGCGCTGAATCTCGCTGGTGCCCTCGCCGATGGTCGTCAGCTTCACGTCGCGGAAGAACTTCTCGGCCGGGTAGTCCTTCACGAAGCCGTAGCCGCCGTGAATCTGCACGCCCTCCTCGGCCACCCGGACCGCTGTCTCGCTCGCGAGCAGCTTGGCCATCGCCGACTCGCGCGTCGTGGCGGCGCCGCCGTCCTTCAGCCACGCCGCGCGGTAGGTGAGCCAGCGCGCCGCCTCGATGCTCGTGGCCATGTCCGCCAGCTTGAACTGTATCGCCTGGAACGACGCGATGGGGTGCCCGAACTGCTCGCGCCCGACGGCGTGCCGCCGCGCCGCCTCCCAGGCGCCCTGGGCCAGGCCCACGGCGAGGGCGGCGATGCCGATGCGGCCGGCGTCGAGGACCCGCATGGCGTCGATGAACCCGTGCCCGGCCGCGCCGAGCAACTGGTCCGCCGGCACGAAGCAGTCGTCGAGCGACAGTCCCGCGGTGTCGCTGGCGCGCATGCCGAGCTTGTTCTCCTTGCGGCCCGGCGTCAGGCCGGGGGCGCCGCGCTCGACGATGAAGGCGGAGATGCCGTGCGCGCCCTTCGTCGCGTCGGTGACCGCCATGACCACGAACGTCTCGGCCAGGGTCGCGTGCGTGGTGAAGGTCTTGGAGCCGTTCAGGCGCCATCCCCCGTCGACCCGGCGCGCGCTCGTGCGCAGGCTGCCCGCGTCGCTTCCGGCGCCCGACTCGGTCAGGGCCCAGGCCCCGAGGCGCCGGCCGGCGGCGAGGGGAGGGAGCCAGCGGGCGCGCTGGGCATCGGTGCCGAACAGGTGGACGTGGGCCGACGAGAGCCCGTTGTGGGCGGCCACCGAGAGGGCGATGGACGGGTCGACCCGGGCCAGCTCCTCGATGCAGATGCAGTAGTCGACGGCATCGAGGCCGGCGCCGCCGTAACGCTCCGGGAACTGGATGCCCATGAGCCCCAGCCCGCCGAGCCGGGGCAGGAGGGACAGGGGGAAGCCCTGCGCCTCGTCCCAGGCCATGCGGTGAGGGGCCAACTCGGTTTCCGCGAACTCGCGAACGGACTGTCGCAGCAGGCGCTGCTCGTCGGTGGGCCGAAAGTCCATCGAGGTGCTCCGGCCACTGTATCACACCGTTTCGGGGTGCCCGACCGCGAGCAACCGCGAGCCCGCCGCCCCCCGGCGGGCCGGCCTGGGCCGGCCGGCGTCCGCCGCCGGCTCTGCTATCATTCCTCCAGTCCCGGTTCCCTCGTCCCTCTTCCCGCCGCGTGCCGCGGTCCAATCATGTCGCCAAGACCCGTTGTCGTCTCCCTGATGCTCCTGGGCGCGCTGCTGGCCGGCGCCTCGCGGGCCGAGGCCGACCTGACCGCCTTCCTCGGCTCGAACACGACGCCCACCAACCGTCCCGTCCGCGGCCTCGCGGTGGGCATGTCCCTGCTGCTGCTCGGCCTCGAGTTCGAGTACTCGGACACGTCGGCCGACGAGAGCGGCAACGCGCGCCGCCACGCCGGCATGTTCAACGTGCTGGCGCAGACGCCGACCCTGTTCGGGCTGCAGTTCTATGCCACCGTCGGCGGCGGGGTGTACCGTGAAGAGGGGGCGGAGCTGCTCGAGAACAGCGCCGCGACCAACACCGGAGGCGGGGTGAAGGTCGGCCTCATCGGGCCGCTCCGGATGCGGTTCGACTACCGCGTCTTCCAGCTTCGCGGCGAGTCGTCGCCGAACAAGACCCACCACCGGTTCTACACCGGGGTGAACCTCGCCTTCTGAAACCCCCCGGGCGCCCGCCAGACCGGGCCGAGCGCGGCGCACCGGGGGTCTTCCACGCGTTCTCTACACGCGGGATTCCTAGCGTGGCGTCTCGCGAATTCGCGACATGATTCTGCGCTCACACAAGCTCATGCGGTTCCCGTCGTCTACGCGCGGCGTCCGGGAAACACCGTGTCTCAGTCCGGCGTCGGCATCGGCACGGGTGACATCTGTTGTGATACGCATTTCGGGGACTGCACACTAGTAGGACGCCACGACCCGAAGGTCGAAGATGCCCTGCTGCGCCAGGGTCGTGCTGCTGTAGTTGGGAACCAGCGCCCGGACCTCATCGCCGTTGTTCGGCGGGCCCGGCGGATAGTGCTCCGCCAACACCCTGATCGGGTGATACTCGCCGCCGGCCTGGACCGAGGAGAGGTGTCCGAAGTAGACCGCCGGCCCCCCCGCCGCCGAACGGTACAGCGTGAACCCGGCGCTGCCGCCGCTCCGGGCCGCGAGCGACTCGCCGTACGCCCGAATGACCCGCTCGAAGTTCTCGGTCTGGCCGTCGTTCACGACCCACTGCCACAGGCCCGAGTTGGCGTTGAGAATGACGCTCGGGGCCTGCGCCTCCGCCGGCCGGGGCGCCATCCAGCTTCCGATCACCACGCCCACGACCAGCGCCGACAGGACCGCCGCGCCCACCCAAACGGGAGTTCTCCGCTCTCGCCACATCGTCCGCATCTGCTCCTCCTCTAATCCCGGGCTCCACCCGACTGGGACCGACCGAACAAAAAAGCGCTACTCTACCGCAACTGAGCCGCCGCGCCAAACACGTTCGCCCCGACGCGCCCGCACGCCGACGCCCGGCCCCGCCGGCGCCCCGGAGCGAGACCGGCCACGGCCAAAGGCGCTACTTTATCGCAGCCTGCCCGTTCGGCCAAGCGAATCGCCCGACTCGCCCCACCGGCCGGATCAGGGCCCGGCGACCGGGACCAGGTTCAGCAGGATCTGCCCGTCCGCGAAGGCCCCCGCGTAGGTCTCGTACAGCGTCTGCGCCTCGGTCGGGAACGCCTCGTTCAGAATGCCGGGCACCCAGTAGTCGGCCCCGGGAACGACAGGATCGAGCCAGGAAACGTACCGGATCACGCCGTCGGCGATAGGCTCCTCCGCCTTGTAGGTGCTCCAGCCTTCCGCCTGCTGCTCCCGTTCCTCACTCTCGCTGGCCGCGAACGCCTCGGCCACCCGGCTCATCGTCTCCTCGAAAGCGCTCTCCCCGCCGGGGCTGACGAAGTTGAGCACCATGCCGGTGCGGGCGGTGAACTCGCGGGGCCGCTCCTGGACCAGCGGCGGCTCCGGCACCAGGGCCGCCTCGGCCTCGGCATCCTGTTCCGTCGGCTCCTCCGGCACGGCATCCGCCTGGGTCGGCTCCTCCGGCACGGCATCCGCCTGGGTCGACTCCTCGGCCGGCACCGAATCCGCCTGCGCCGGCTCGTCCGGGGCCGCTGCCGGACCCGACTCCTCCGGGGCGGGAGCCGGCTCCTGCGACGGCGGCGAGGCCGGCGCGGGTTCCTGAGAGGGCTGGGAGGCGGGCGCGGGCTCCTGCGGGGCCTGTGAGGCCGGCGCCGGTGCCGGCTCCTGAGAGGGCTGGGAGGCCGGCGCGGGTGCCGGCTGCTGCGGGGGCTGCGAGGCCGGGGCGGGCTCCTGCGGGGGCTGTCCGCCCCCCTCCTCGATCACCGCCGCCCCGGGAAGACTCCCGCCCCCGCACACGAACCCCAGCCAGAACGCCGCCACGACGGCGGCAACGCCACCCCTCCGCCCCCGCAGGTCCGCCATCCCCATCCCGCCTTCCCTTCGATTCGGAAGCCGCCGACGACCACCGCGGGCCCCCGGCCCGTCGATCGTCGCCTGCAGCCCAGCCCGACGCTCCCACCAAACGCACGGGAATCCGCGCCGTGCCTCGGCGCAGACCCCGGCCCGCAATCGTCGCCCTTGGCCCCGCCCGGCCGCCCGCCCCACCAAGCACAGCGATCGACATGAAGAAGCCGCCGACGACCACCGCGGGCCCCTGGCCCGCCGATCGTCGCCTGCAGCCCAGCCTGACGCCCCCACCAACGCACGGGAATCCGCGCCGTGCCTCGGCGCAGACCCCGGCCCGCCAATCGTCGCCCTCGGCCCGGCCACCCCGCCCCACCAAGCACAGCGATCGACATGAAGTCGCCAACTGCAACCCAGGCGCAGCCGGTCTTCGGCGGTTCCTGCCCTGGGCACGTGCCAAGGTGATTCCCCTCACCGCCCCGAGGTCCGCGCCGTTCCGCGGCGCCGGCGCCTAGACGAACACCTGCATCACTTCGCTGGCCAGCAGGCGGCCCTTCCGGGTGAGGCGCAGGCACTCCCGGTCGTCATCCAGCAGGCCGGCCTCGACGCATCGCGCCAGCTCGCCGCCCCACCGCTCCCATACCCTGATCCCGTACCGCCGCTCGACCGCGGCGACGTCGACCCCGTCGGTGAGCCGCAGCCCGAGGAACAAGGCATCGGTCGCCCGCTCCCCGGTGGACAGCACCCGCTCGTGGGCCACCGGGCTCGCCCCGCCCGCGACCCTCTCCACATAAGACACCGTTTCGCTCACGTTGCGCCAGCGCCGGCCGTCCCGCGTGGAGTGCGCGCCGCACCCGAACCCGACCCACGCGCCGTCCGACCAGTACTTGAGGTTGTGACGGCACCGGCGGCCGGGCCGGGCCGCGTTCGAGATCTCGTACTGGCGGTACCCGGCCGCCTCCAGGCGGTCGAGGGCCGCTTCGTACATCTCGGCCGCGACGTCGTCCGGCGCCTGCGTCCAGCCCCCCCGGGCCATGTCCTCGCGCAACGGGGCGTTGGGATAGAGCTCGAGCAGGTAGAACGAGACGTGGCCGGGGTCGAGCTGCAGCAGGACGTCGAGGGTCTCGCCCCAGTCTTCGGGGGTCTGCTCCGGCAGCCACGTCATCAGGTCGACGCTGACGTCGTCGAACCCGGCGGCCCGGGCCGCCTCGAATGCCTCGATCGCCCGCGCCGCCGTGTGCACGCGGCCGAGGCGGCGCAGCTCGGCGTCGCGGAACGACTGCACGCCGAGGCTGAGCCGGGTCACCCCGGCCGCCCGGTAGCCCTCGAGCCGCGGCCTCGATGCGGTCTCCGGGTTCGCCTCGAGGGTGATCTCGGCCGCCGGATCGAGGGCGAAGCTCGATGCGCACCGGGCGATGAGGGTCCGGACGTCGGCGGGGTCGAGCACCGACGGGGTGCCGCCGCCGAAGAACACGGAGTCAGCCCGCCCGCCGTGCCCCGCCGACTCGATCTCCCGCGCCAGGGCCGCGAGGTAGCGCCGCTTCAGGTGGTCGCGGAAGAGCTCCCGGTTGAAGTTGCAGTAGTTGCAGATGGCCTCGCAGAACGGCACGTGGAGGTAGATGCCCAGGGGGCCGGGGGAGGGGATGGCGTTCTCTGGCATGGCGCCCGATGGCCGTGCGCGTCGCGCGCGGCGGGAGGACGGTCGAAGCGAGGACGGCGGCCTCAACCGCCCACGCGCCCTCCCGACCACCCCAGATCGCTCTTGCCGGACTTCAGGCGGGCGCGGGCCCGGGACGACGTCTTGGCCGGCAGCTTCCGCCGGGGCTTCGCCTTCCACAGGCGGGTGAGGTCGTCGCTGCTGGGCGCGAACTCGAAGTCGCGATAGTCGGGACCGTCGTACTCCAGGAACTCGCACATCTCGCGGAGCCGCGAGTGCATGCGGACGCCGACGCGCACGAGGAGCGAGTCGAACGCCTCGGGGTCGGGGACGTCCTCGTAGTTCGAGGTGAAGATGGTGGGGCGGCGATCGTTGTAGCGGGTGTTGACGATGAAGTTCATCGTCTCTTCCACCCAATCCGTGCCGCGTTCCGCGCCCAGGTCGTCGAGCACCAGCAGCTCCGCCTCGACCACGGGGCGGAGCACGTCCACCGCGGAGGCGCGGGTCACCGGGTCGTAGGTGCTTCGAATCGTGTTGAGCAGGCTCCGCGTGTCGTAGTACAGGCCCCGCGCCCGCTTCTCCGACACCACCTGCCGGAGCACCGCCACCGCGATGTGGGTCTTGCCGATGCCGGGCGGACCGATGAGCAGCAGCCCCTTGTCCACGACCGGGAAGGCCTCGACGAAGCGCCGCGCCCGATCGACCGCCCGCAGGAGCTGGGGGTTCTCGTAGGTGACGAACGTGGCGAGGTCGCAGGCGCGATAGCGGGACGGAATGCGCGCCGCCGCCAGCAGGGCCCGCGCCGCGTCCTCGCGCCAGCAGGGGCAGCGCTCGACCCGGAGCACGCCGTCATCGGGCACCCGGCGCCAGCGCGTGCCGTCGCAGTGTGGACAGGACATCGGTGGAGTCGCGCCCCCCTGCCGGCTCCGGGCCGCCGCCCGCAGGAGGAACCGCCCGATCAGTCCGCGCTGCCGCGCTCGCGGCCGCCCTCGGCCGGATTCTCCACGCGGACCAGATCGGTGGGTGACGATCTTACCAGCGCCGTGCCCAGCCGGCGCTCCCAATCTCCGAGCCCGCGGGCGAGCTCCTGCTTGACGTAGGCCATGAACTCGTTGACCTCCGCCTGCATGCGGTCCATCTTGCTCCGCATGTTGAGGATGATCTCGACCCCCGCGAGGTTCACGCCCAGCTCCCGCGTCAGCGTCAGTATCGTCTCCAGTTGCTCGAGGTCCGCGTCGGAGTACTGCCGGGTGTTGCCCTCGGTCCGCGACGGCTTCAGCAGCCCCTCGCGCTCGTAGAGGCGGAGCGTCTGCGGATGGATGTCGTAGCGGCGCGCCACCGCGCTGATCATGTAGTAGCCCTGCCCCGATCCCTTGCCCGGCATGTCCCCACCCGCTTTCTGACGCCGCGCGCGCGCGGTCACCACAGCCCGTCGCGCACGTCCTCGGTGCTGTTCTCCGCGAACCGACGCATCAGCTCCTTCGACCGCTCGTCGAGCACGCGGGGAAGGACCATCCTGACCTCGACGATCAGGTCTCCCGCCGCGCCGGTGCGCGGCGACGGGGCCCCGCGCCCGCGCAGGCGGAACCGCTGGCCCGACTGGGCCCCCGGCGGAATCCGAATGCGGGCCCGGCCCCCCACGGTCGGCACCTCGACCCGCGCCCCCAGCGCCGCCTCGTGGACCGCGATCGGCAGGACGAGGTGCAGGTCGTCGCCCTCGCGCCGGAACAGCGGATGCGGCTCCACCGCCACCGTGACGTACAGGTCCCCGGTGGGGCCGCCGCGGAGCCCGGCGTTCCCGGCGCCGGAGACCCGCAGCCTCGTCCCCGCCGCGACCCCCGCCGGCACCGGCACCGCGATGGCCTCGATGCGCGACAGGACCCCCTCGGCCCCGCACACGCCGCAGGGGCGTTGCCGGCGGCGCCCGGTCCCGCCGCAGTCGGCGCAACGGCGCGAGAACACCATGTGCCCCCGCATCCAGCGGGAGTGCCCGGCGCCGGCGCAGCTCGCGCAGCGGCCCTCGGCGACGCGCCGGGTCCCGGCGCCCCCGCAGGCGTCGCAGGCGGCGACCCGGGTCACGGTGACCTCGTGCGCCCCTCCCCGCATGGCCTGCTCGAACGTGATCTGCAGCGTCGCGTGCAGATCGACGGCCGGCGCCTCCCCCGCCGGGCGGCGGCCCGACCCGGCGATGACCTCGGCGAACAGGTCTCCGAAGCTGGACGCGGCATCGCCGCCGGCCGAGGCCCCGGAGAAGTCGAAGCCCTCGAAGGCGATGTCGCCCTCCGGGGGCGGCGCCGCGGCGAGGCCGTGCGCGTCGTAGTCCCGGCGCCGTTCCGGATCGATGAGGGTCTCGTAGGCCTCGGTCATCCGCCGGAAGACGGCCGCGGTCTCGCGGTCCCCGGGATTGATGTCGGGATGGTACTTCCGCGCGAGACGGCGGTAGGCGCGCTTCAGGTCGCCCGGCGACGCGCTCCGCTCGACCCCGAGAACGACGTACAGATCCATCCTTCCATCTCACGTCATCGCGCCCCGGCCGCCCGACGCGAGGCCCGCCGCCCGAGGCGGGAACCCCTCGACCGGCGGCGGGAACTCCGCCCCTCGGCGCCGTCGGTTGCGGGCGCGGGTCACGCGCCGGGGGCTGCCCGCCTCATTTCTTGTCCTCGACCACCTCGGCGTCGATGACCTCGCCCTCGCCGCCGCCCGCGGCGTCACCCCGGCCGGGCGCCGAGCCGGCGCCGTCGCCGGCCCCGGACGCGGGGTCAGGCGGGGGCGGGGTCTGGCTCGCCTGCTTGTACATCGCCTCGGCCGCCTTGTGCTGCACCGCGGTCAGCGCCTCCATCGCGGACTTCAGGGCCGCGTCGTCCTCCGACTCCAGCGCCTTCCTCACGTCCGCCACCGCGCTCTCGATGGGGGCGCGGTCCTCGGCCGACAGCTTGTCCCCGGCCTCCTGCATCATCCGCTCGGCCGCGTAGACGGCCTGATCGGCCTGGTTCCGGGCCTCGATCGCCTCCTTGCGCGCCTTGTCCTCGTCGGCGTGCGACTCCGCCTCGCGCATCATGCGGTCGACCTCCTCCTTGGACAGGCCGCTCGAGGCGGTGATGGTGATCTTCTGCTCCTTGCCGGTCCCCTTGTCCTTCGCCGACACGTTCACGATGCCGTTCGCGTCGATGTCGAACGCGACCTCGATCTGCGGCACGCCGCGGGGGGCCGGGGGCAGCCCCACGAGCTGGAACTTGCCGAGGGTCCGGTTGTCGCGGGCCATCGACCGCTCGCCCTGCAGCACGTGCACCTCGACGCTCGTCTGGCTGTCGGCCGCGGTCGAGAAGATCTCGCTCTTCCTGGTGGGAATGGTGGTGTTGCGCTCGATCAGGGTGGTGCGGACGCCCCCCAGGGTCTCGATGCCCAGCGAGAGGGGGGTGACGTCGAGCAGCAGCAGGTCCTTGACCTCGCCGGCCAGCACCCCCGCCTGCAGGGCCGCCCCCACCGCGACCACCTCGTCGGGGTTGACCCCCTTGTGGGGGTCCTTGCCGAAGAGGTCCCTGACGATGGCCTGCACCCTCGGCACCCGGGTGGAGCCGCCGACCATGACCACCTCGTCGATCCGCGAGGCGTCGATCCCTGCGTCCGACAGGGCGCGCTTGACGGGCGCCACCGTCCTCTGCAGCAGATCCTCGACGAGCTGCTCGAAGCGCGCGCGGCTCAGCTTCATGGCGAGGTGCTTGGGACCGGACTGGTCGGCGGTGACGAACGGCAGGTTGATCTCGGTCTCGACCACCGTCGACAGCTCCATCTTGGCCTTCTCCGCCGCCTCCTTCAGCCGCTGCAGGGCCATGCGGTCCTTGCGGAGGTCGATGCCGTCGCTCTTCTGGAACTCGTCGGCGATCCACTCGATGACGCGCTGGTCGAGGTTGTCGCCGCCGAGGTGGGTGTCGCCGTTGGTGGACTTGACCTCGACGACGCCTTCGCCCACCTCGAGGATGGAGATGTCGAAGGTGCCGCCCCCGAAGTCGTAGACGGCGATGGTCTCGTCCTTCTTCTTGTCGAGCCCGTACGCGAGGGCGGCGGCGGTGGGCTCGTTGACGATGCGCTGGACGTTGAGGCCGGCAATCTGGCCGGCGTCCTTGGTGGCCTGGCGCTGGGCGTCGTTGAAGTACGCGGGCACGGTGATGACCGCGTCGGCGATGGACTGCCCCAGGTACTCCTCCGCCGCCTGCCTGAGCTTCTGGAGCACCATGGCGGAGATCTCGGGCGGCGAGAGGTCCTTGTCCCCGGCGCGGACCCGGGCGTCTCCGTTCGCCCCCCTGATCACCTCGTAGGGCACCATCTTCATCTCTTCGCTGACCTCGTCGAACTTGCGGCCCATGAAGCGCTTGATGGAGAACACGGTGTTCTCCGGGTTCGTCACCGCCTGGCGCTTCGCCACCTGTCCGACCAGCCGCTCGCCCGACGTGGCGAACGCGACCACGGACGGCGTCGTCCGACCGCCCTCCGGGTTCGTCACCACCGCCGGCTCGCCGGCCTCCATCACCGCCACCACCGAGTTCGTCGTGCCGAGGTCGATGCCGATCACCTTGCCCATAACACCATGTCCTGAAAGAGTTTACGCGCCAGTACCCGCGAACCGCGGGAAACGGGACTAACAGTGGACAAATTATATAATCTTAGCTGGTCGATGTAAACTCCGTGCGCGCCTCGGAACAGGAGTCTGCGCCGTAGAACGGCCGCGGACTCCTGCAAAAGTCGGTTGGGCGCCACGCGGAGCCGAAAGCGATGATTGGCGGGCCAGGAGTCTGTACCGCGGAACGACAGCGGCGCCTGGAGGGTTGGCTGGGCGCCACGCGGAGCCGAGGGCGACGATTGGCGGGCCAGGCGCCCGAGCCGCCGCGGGCGGCCCGTCACCCCTCCCCGCCGCCGGCCGGACCGTCTCCCGCCGGTCGCCCCCCGCCCGCCTTCTGCATCAGGTACGCCTTGATGAACGGGTCGAAGTCCCCGTCGAGGACCCGGTCCACGGCGCCGGTCTCGACCTTCGTGCGCAGGTCCTTCACCATCTGATACGGATGGAGCACGTAGCTGCGGATCTGGCTGCCGAACCCGATGGCCTTCTTCTCGCCGCCGATCTCCTCGAGCCTGTCCTGCTGCTCCTTCTGCCTGAGGTCGTACAGCCGCGCCCTGAGCACCTTCATGGCCGCGTCGCGGTTGCGGTGCTGCGACCGCTCGTTCTGGCACGACACCACGATGCCGGTGGGCAGATGGGTAATGCGGACGGCCGAGTCGGTCACGTTGACGTGCTGCCCCCCGGCCCCGCTCGACCGGTAGGTGTCGATGCGCAGGTCCTTCTCGTCGACCTCGACCTCGACGTCCTCGGGCAGCTCGGGCCACACGAACACCGAGGCGAACGACGTGTGCCGGCGGGACGCCTGGTCGAAGGGCGACATGCGCACCAGCCGGTGCACCCCGGCCTCGGCCAGCATCAGCCCGTAGGCGTAGTCGCCGGCGATGGTGAGGGTGCCCGCCTTGATGCCGGCCTCGTCGCCCGGCTGCCACTCGATGACGTCGACCTTGAAGTCGCGCCGCTCGGCCCAGCGCAGGTAGGCGCGAGCCAGCATCTCCGCCCAGTCCTGCGACTCGGTGCCCCCGGCGCCGGGATGGATGGTGACGATGGCGTTCTTGTCGTCGTGCTCGCCGCCGAGCATCTTCTTGATCTCGCCCGCCTCGACCTCGGCCGCGAGGGCGTCGAGGGCGGCCACGAGGTCCTCCCCCACCGGCTCGCCCTGCCCGATCCAGTCGACGAGGACGCCGAGGTCGTCCGCCTTGCTCCGCAGCGACTCCGCGAGGTCGCGGTCGTCCTGCAGGCGCCGCCGGCGGCGGAGGACCTCCTGCGCCCGGTCCGGATCGCTCCAGAAGTCGGCCGCGGCGGCGCGCGTCTCGAGCTCGCGCAGCTCGCGGTCGTTGCCGGGGGTGTCAAAGATAGCCGCGCAGGGCGAGCGACCGCTCCACGAGGTCCTGATAGCGCTTGAGCTGTTCGTCGATCTCGATGGTCACGTCCGTCCTCCTGTGGTCTTCTCGTCCAGCCGCCCTCGCAAGGCCCCCCCGGCCGGCGCCCGTCCGGATCCGCCCGTCGCCGCCGACCCGGCCCCGCCGGGCGCCCGGCCAATCCTCGACGCGTCCGCGCCGTTTCAGAGACGGTGACGGAGGCTGCCTTGCGCCACGTGACGAGCGTACCATCCTGCGGAACCGGGCGTCCCCGGGTGCAGGCGGCAACCTCGCGTCGATCACCGTCCCAACCCGCTAACGGCGCGGAATCCCGGGCTCGCGGCCCCAGTGACGGTGACGGAGGCTGCCTTGCCACGTGACGGGCGTACCATCCTGGAAACCGGGCGTCCCCGGGTGCAGGCGGCAACCTCGCGTCGATCACCGTCCCAACCCGCCAACTAACGGCGCGGAATCCCGGGCTCGCGGCCCTGCCGCAGCCGCGAGAGGTTGGAGCGGTGGGTGAACGCGATGAATCCGGCCAGCGCCGCCGTCAGGTACACGTCCGCGACCGGCACCGCGTGGTCCGGCCGGTGGCGGAGCGTCAGCAGAATCGCCGGCATCGCCGCCGCGGCGCCAATCGAGGCCAGCGACACGTAGCGCGTCAGCGTCGCGAGCGCCGCGAACACCGCGAGGCCCAGCGCCGCCGCGCCCGCGTGCGTCGCCAAGAGCGCCCCGGACGCGGTGGCGACCCCCTTGCCCCCGCGGAACCCCGCGAAAAGCGGATAGCAGTGCCCGAGGGTCGCGGCCGCGCCGGCGGCGAGCCCCAAGGTCGTCGCCGGCGCCGCACCGGCGCCCGGCAGCCACGACGCCAGCAGCGCCGGAGCATATCCCTTCGCCGCATCCAGCACCAGCACCGCCAGCGCCGGCTTCCAGCCGAACGCCCGGAGCATGTTCGCGGCGCCGGCGTTGCCGCTGCCGTGCTCCCGGACGTCGCTCCCGTACAGCCGCCGGCTGATCGGCGCCGCGGTCGGGCACGATCCCAGCAGATAGCCGGCGAGCGCCGCGAGAAACAGGGTCGAGGCCAGGATGCCCGCCTCCGGAGGACCGCCGTCTCGCGCCCCCCGGCCGCGTCAGCCGCGGGCGGCCCGCCGCGGGGTGCGGTTCAGGGCTGGGTGACCCACGGCTCGAACCGCTCCTCGGTCCGGAGGCGGCGGCCCACCCGCTCTGCCTCCCCGCGGTCGGCGAAGGGTCCGACCCGAACGCGATGCAGCGACCCGGGAATGCCCGGTACCGCCTCGACCACCACCGGGTACCCCTTGGCCTGCAGATCCGCCCCCACGTCGCGCGCCGCCGCGGCGCCGCGCACGCTCATCACGTGCACGACGAACGAGCCCGCCGGCGCGCCGGCAGTCGAGCCCGGCGGTTCCGGCCACCCGCCGCCGGCCGGGCCCGGCGGCCCCGACGACC
>JAJEFC010000318.1 GCA_022820675.1 Vicinamibacteria bacterium
GCCTCGGCGGGCCGGCGCTGGAGCACCTGCTGCATCACGCCTTCGCGATCGCCGGGTTCCACGACACGCTGCTCCTCGACGGGCCGCTACGGCTGGCCGCGGCGGAATCGCCCGGGCGGGGCCTCGTCCCGGCCCTCTCGGTTCTGGTGGTCCTCGCCGGCGCGGCGCCCGCGTGGCTGGCGTACGGCCGGGGCGCCGTCGCGCCGGGGGCGGTTCTGGCGCGCAGCCGGACGGTCCGGGCGCTCCACCGCTTCTTCCGGGGCCGCTGGGGCATCGACGCCGCCCTCGCCCGCGTGTTCGTCGACGGCACGCGGCGCATCGCGCAGCACGTCGCGCGGAAGTGGGAGGCGGAGCTCGACGAGGCGGTGCACCGGCGGTGGCCGGCGAGGCTGACCGGGCGGATGCAGGACCTCGTGCACCACCTCCGCGCCGACACCGAGGTATTGCTCTACAACGTGTCCTACGTGCTGATTCTGTTCGGCCTGCTGCTCGCCTACATGTTCCTGGGGGCCGGCTGAACGCGCCGGTCGCCGGCGCCGCAGAGCGCCTGACCCCACGATGCCCGTGCTGCTCCAGATCCTCCTCACGCCGGCCGCCGCATCGCTGGCCGTGGTGCTGACCCGGCGCCGGCGGCCCCGGGCCGCGGGCTGGATCGCCAGCCTCGCCCTCCTCTACGCGACGGGCCTGGCGGGGGCCGTCACCCTCGACGTCGCGCGGGGAACGCCGGTCCTCGAGGACTACCTGGTCGTCTCCCCCGACATCGAGCTGCAGCTCCTCGCCGACGGGCTCAGCGCGCCGACGCTATCGGTCGTGCTCCTGCTGTGCACCGCCCTCTCGTTCTACTCCGTCCGCTACGTCGAGCGGCGCGTCGCGGTGCTGTACGCGGCCGCGGACCCCGCCGCGAAGAGCGCCCACTACAGCCGGTTCTTCGCGCTCCTGCCCCTCTTTCCGCTCGGCTTCGTCGGGACCATCCTGAGCACCAGCCTCGTCGCGGTGTACTTCTTCATGGAGGTCCTGACCGTCACGCTGTTCTTCCTGATGGCGTACTACGGCTATCGGGAGCGCGTGCGGGTCGCGATGGTGAGCCTGTCGTGGGGCATCATCGGGGCCCTGCTGTTCCTCGTGGCCGCCCTGCTCGTCTACAGCCAGACCGGCAGCCTGTCGACGGCGGACCTGCCGGGCATGGCGGGGACCCCGCTCGCGGCCGGCGCCGTCGCCCTGTTCATCGTCAGCCTCATGATGAAGCTCGCGGTGGTGCCGTTCCACGTCTGGATGCCGTCGGTCCACGCCGAGCACCCGACGTGCATCGCCGGCCTCCTCGCGGTCTACGCCAACCTCGCCGTCTACATCCTGGTCCGGGTCGCGGTGCTGCCGCTCGAGGCGGAGGTGGCGCGGTTCGGGCCGGTGCTGATGGTCCTCGCCCTCGTCACCATGGTGTACGGGTCGCTGCTGGCGCTGGCCCAGACCGACATCAAGCGGCTCGCCGCCTGCTCGACGATCAGCCAGATCGCCTACTCGGTCCTGGGGTTGGGGGCGCTGACGGCGGCCAGCGTCGAGGGCGGCATGCTCTTCTTCCTCAGCCACGTCATGGGGAAGACGGTGTTCTTCTCGACCGCCGGCATCGTGGTGTACGTGACCGGCGTCCGCGACATGAACGCCCTGGGGGGCCTGGCCTCGCGGATGCCGGTGACCGCCGCCCTGTGGATCGCGGGCTGCCTGATGCTCTCGGGGTTTCCGCCGTTCAGCAGCTTCGCGGCGGAGTGGATCATGTTCACGGGGATCTTCGAGCGGGGGGCGGCGATGGGGCCCCTCGGGCTCGCGGTGGCCGTGGGCGGCCTGAGCGCCGTCGTCCTGACCGTCGCCTACACGTTCGGGGCGGCCCGGAAGATCTTCTTCGGCCCGCTGCATCCGGGCCTGCGCGGCAAGGACCTGCGCGATCCCCCGTGGACGATGACCGTCCCGCTGCTCGTCGTCGCCGCCGTGTCGATGGCCCTCGGCCTCTACCCCGCCCCCGTGATGGCGTTGCTCGACACGGTGCTCGGGACCCTCTGAAGCCAGGGCGGCGCGCCTCGCGGCTGGCCGCTCGCAGAAACCGTCCGCCGCGGCTCTCCCCCCCCGGCGCCGGGGGGGGCCGCCGGCCGGATTTGCAGTGCCCCCGCCCGCGCAACGGCCGGCCGGCCGAAGCATGGGGTCCGCGGCGGGAAGCCGCCGGTGCCGGAAACGAAAACGGCCCGACGCCCATGCCGCATCGGCGGCAGGGTGTCGAGCCGTTCTGTGTGCGGAGCGCGGACGGGCAGCTACCTGCCCCCAACGGCGCAGGACCCGAGACGACCGTGCGCGAGCCGTGCGGGAGAGTCGGCGCCGCCCCTGCGGCGCCGGCCCCCCTAGCTGATGTTCCGGATCACCCAGCGGCCTTCCATCGGCATGCCGTCGGCGCCCGTCAGGATGGTTCGCTGGAGGGTGATGGTCAGCATCTCCTCGGTCTCGTTGCCGTCGAGCTCGATCCGCGCGGAGAGCTCCACTTCCTTCGTCACCAGCTCGCCCTCGTACTGCGTGACGTCGATGGGGTTGCTCGGATCGAACATGCTGAGCTGGGCTTCGTTCACCTCGGCGTTCAGCTCGTCCCGCGCGGCCGCGACCGCCCGGGAGTGCTCGATGGTCTCCTCGCGCCAGACGGTCCACGCCTCCTGGACCTCTCGATCGGCGCGACGGCGCAGGTTGTTGCCCTCGCGCTCCGCCTCGAGGACGCGGTTGATCGCGTCGAAGTTCTCGTCCTGGTAGACGATCTTCTCCTGCGTGAAGACCTCCTCGGCCTCCTCCGCCTCGGCCAGGGCAGCGCTCAGCTCCACCATCCGGAGCGGGCGGCTCTGCTCTTCGGCCACGTTCTCGACGCTGGGCCGAGACACGATTCCACGCGTCTGGGTGTCCCAGGCATACATCGCGATGTTGTTCAGCGAGTCGCGGTCGCCGAACCGCGCGGCCTGGAAGTACGACCGTATGAGCGTCTCTTCCTCTCCCCCGCCGCCGCAGGCGCCGAACAACATCCCCATGCACAGCGCGAGCACCGGCACTTTCATCCTTGATCGAGCCATCTCACCGCCTCCTTGCACTGGCAGCCACCACGAACGGGGCCGGCCGTCGGCCGGCCGCTCCATGCTGACCGCGTTGTCCTCTTACGACTGCGTCTCTTCGCCCCCGAACAACCGGACGGCCGCCGCGCTCAACGCTCGTCCGCGTCAGGCACCGTCCCGTTTCCGTTCTCGCCTCCCGCTTCGTCCGCGCTCAAGTCGCCCAGGCGCGCGAGCGACACGACCCGATCCTCGCTGTCGATCCCGATCAGCCGCACCCCCTGCGTCGCGCGCCCGATGGTCCGGAGATCCTTCGTGTCCATGCGGAGCACCTTCCCCTGCTGGGTGATGAGCATCAGCTCATCGTCGTCCTCCACGTGGGCGATCCCGACGACCGAGCCGTTCCGTTCGGTGGTTTGGATGTTAATGATACCGACTCCCCCTCGCGATTGCACGCGGTATTCGTCGATGCCGGTCCGCTTGCCGAAACCGTTCTCGGTCACCGTGAGCAACGTGCCCCCGGCCCCGACGACGGCCATCGCCACCACCTCGTCGTCGGGCCGCAGCCGGATTCCCCAGACGCCCCGCGCGGTCCGCCCCATCGACCGCACGTCCCCCTCGGCGAAACGGATGGCCTTGCCCCGCCGCGTGCCCAGGAACACCTCGGCGCGCCCGTCGCCGATCTCGGCCGAGATCAGCGCGTCGTCCTCGTCGACCCCGGCCGCGATGATGCCCTTCTGCCTCGGGTGGCGGAAGGCCCGGAGGTCGGTCTTCTTGATCATGCCCCGCCGCGTTCCGGTCAGGATGTAGCGCTCTCCCTCGGCTTCGGGCCACTCGCGGACCGCGAGCAGCGCGGCGATCCGCTCGTCGGGCTCCATCGAGACGAGGTTGGCGATGGACTTCCCGCGCCCGCTCGGGCCCACGTCGGGAATCGTGTGCACCTTGAGCCAGTACATCCGGCCCCGGTCCGAGAAGATGAGGATGTAGGCGTGGGTCGAGGCCACGAAGAGGTGGGTCAGGAAGTCGCCGTCCCGGGTGCGCATGCCCAGCCGCCCCTTGCCGCCCCGCCGCTGGGCCCGGTACTCGGTGAGCGCGGTCCGCTTGACATAGCCGGTGTTGCTCACGGTGATGGCCATGTCCTCTTCCGCTATCAGGTCCTCGATGCGCAGCTCGCCGGGGTCGTCGACGATCTCGGTCCGCTGCTCGTCGCCGTACTTGCCCTGCACCTCGCGGAGCTCGTCGACCACGATGCCCATCAACAGCGTTTCGCTGGCGAGAATCTCGCGAAGGCGGCGAATGACCTCCTGCAGCTCGGCCAGCTCGTCGATCACCTTCTGGCGCTCGAGCCCGGTCAGGCGCTGGAGCTGCATGTCGAGGATGGCCTGGGCCTGAATCCGGCTCAGCTCGAACCGCTCCATGAGGCCCTCGCGCGCCTCGGCGGGGTTGCCGGCGCCGCGGATGAGGGCTATCACGGCGTCGAGGTGGTCGAGGGCGATCTTGAGCCCCTCGAGGATGTGGGCCCGGGCCTCGGCCTTGCGCAGATCGTGCTCGGTGCGCCGCCGAACCACGTCGTGGCGGAACGCGATGAAGCGCTCGACGAGGTCGAGCAGCCCGAGGACGCGGGGCCGCCCGTCGACGATCGCGAGCATGATCACGCCGAACGTGGTCTGCAGCGGCGTGTGCTTGTACAGATTGTTCAGGACGACTTCCGGGACCTCCCCGCGCTTGAGCTCGATGACGATCCGCATGCCGCGGCGGTCGGACTCGTCGCGCAGGTCGCTGATGCCCTCGATTGCCTTGCCGCGCACCAGCTCGGCGATCTTCTCGATGAGGCGGGTCTTGTTGAGCTGGTAGGGAATCTCGGTGATGATGATCGCCTGCCGCTCTCCCTTGCCGATGTCCTCGACTTCGGCGCGGCCCCGCACCGTCAGCGACCCGCGGCCGGTCTGGTAGGCGGCGTCGATGCCCGCGTGCCCCACGATGAACCCGCCGGTCGGAAAGTCCGGGCCGCTGATGCGGGCCCGCAGCCCGCGGCGCTTCTCGTCCTCGCCCTCCGCGCGGTGCTCGATGGTCCACACGATGCCGTCGATGACCTCGCGCAGGTTGTGGGGCGGGATGTTGGTGGCCATGCCGACCGCGATGCCGGCCGAGCCGTTCACGAGGAGGTTGGGATAGGGCGTCGGGAGGACGGTGGGCTCCTCGGTGGTCTCGTCGTAGTTCGGGACGAAGTCGACCGTCTCCTTGTCGAGATCGGCCATCAGGTCGTCGGAGATCGGCTTGAGCCTGGCCTCGGTGTACCGCATCGCCGCCGGCGGATCCCCGTCCACGGAGCCGAAGTTCCCCTGGCTGTCCACCAGGGGATAGCGCATGTTGAACTCCTGGGCCATCCGCACCAGCGTGTCGTAGATGGAGGCGTCGCCGTGGGGGTGGAAGTTCCCCATCACCTCGCCGACGATCTTGGCGCACTTGCGGTAGGCCCGGTTGGACGCCAGCCCCATCAGCCGCATGCCGTACACCACGCGCCGGTGGGCCGGCTTCAGCCCGTCGCGCACGTCGGGGAGGGCCCGGCCGATGATGACGCTCATGGCGTAGTCCATGTACGAGCGCCGCATCTCGTCTTCGATGTTGACCGGCGGCCTGGCGTCTGAAACGTCGGACATGGTGGGTCTGGTCCTGGTGATCCGATCTGCCGGCGGCCGCCGGGCCGCCGGGCGGTGGAGCTTCTGGTTGTCCGTAACCGTGGTTCCTGGGAACCATATCGAACGGCCCTACTTCTGTTTTTACAGACACTTGCCGAGATTCACGCCGTCCGCGAACCTCGCGGCCGGGGCACGGGCCGCACCCCGGAAGGGGCTCCGCCGCTTTCACCGGCGCCGCAACCTGACGCCCGGCCGCGTGCAGCGCCGGGACCTGCCGCAGGCTTCCGCGGCCGCGCGACGGCATTCGACGGTTGCCG
>JAJEFC010000047.1 GCA_022820675.1 Vicinamibacteria bacterium
GGCGCCGTGGGCACGGCGGGGCCGATGGGCGGCGCGGCGGGTCCGGCGGCCGGCGCGCACGGCGGCGGCCTGCTGGGCTCGATGGGGATGGGCGGCGACCTGTTCTCGAACTCCGAGTTCGAGTTCGGCCGCGAGAGCCGCGGCGGGATGCTGTCGGTGTGGAGCAGCAGTTCGCGATCGCACTTCACGGGCATGGAGGACGCGCTGTCGCTCAACGGCGACGTCCGCACGACGATGTTCGGGGCCGACTGGGCGCGCGGGCCGCTGACGCTCGGCCTGTCGGTGGGCCGCACCTTCGGGATGGGCGGCTACAACGGCCCGAGCGGCGGGCAGATGACCACGTCGATGACCGGCTTCTACCCGTGGGTGGGCTACCAGCTCAACGACCGGGTGTCGGTGTGGGGGACCACCGGCTACGGCACCGGCTCGCTGAGCCTCACGCCGGACGGCCAGTCGGCGCTCGAGACGGGCGTGTCGATGATGATGTCCGCGTTGGGGACGCGGGGCGAGCTGATCGGCTCGCGGGCCACCGGCGGCTTCTCTCTGGCGTTCAAGGCCGATGCGCTGTGGGTGGGCGCGGCCAGCGACCTGCTCGAGAGCCCGACGGGCAGGCTGAACGCCTCCCAGGCCGGGGTGACGCGCGTGCGCACGGCGCTGGAAGGCTCGCGGGGCTTCACCCTCGGCGGCCGGCTTTCGCTGACGCCGAGCGTCGAGGTGGGCCTGCGCCGGGACGGCGGCGACGCCGAGACGGGCGCGGGCATGGACGTCGGCGGCGCTCTCGCCTTCACCGATGCCGTCACGGGGTTGTCGCTGGACGTGCGCGTGCGCACGCTGGTGGTGCACCAGGCCGACGGGTTCTCCGACCGCGGGATGTCGCTCTCGCTGGGGTGGGACCCGACACCGTCGAGCCCGCTGGGGTTGACGGCGCGGGTGGCCCCGTCCTGGGGCGGGCAGGCGCAGGGCGGGGCCGAGGCGCTGTGGGGCAACCAGATGGCCTACGGGATGGGCTCGCACCAGATGTACGGGGGCGGCGGCCAGCTCGACGCCGAGGTGGGCTACGGGCTGCCGCTGGGCGCGCGCTTCGTGGGCACGCCGCGCGTCGGGATGCGGACGTCGCCCAGCGGCCGGGACTACCAGTTCGGTTACGGCGTCGGGGTGCTCGAGCAGGGCCGGGTGAACTTCGAGCTGGGGGTCGACGCGCAGCGGCGGGAGAGCGCGATGAACGGCGACGCCAGCAACGGGGTGATGGGCCGGGCGACGCTCGGGTGGTAGGCGGGGTCCTGAAGGAGCGAGCCGCGGATGCCGCGCCCGAGCCTCGATGGCCAGCTTCGAGTACGTCGCGGACGGGCAGCACGTCGATGAGGCAGGCAACCTGATTGCTTGCGCCTACGTCGACTTCCGCGCCCCGGTCGAGCGGTTCCCGATTGCCGTCCTGCAGAAAGCCTCGTCGAAGCGGCATGCGCTGCCGGGCTGCGAGACGATCCGGATTTCCAAGCCGGGGCGCTTCGTCGACCACGGCGAGGGACTCGCCAGCGGCGGCGAGGCGCACCACGGCACGAACGGCTGGGTGTACTGCGCGTCCATCGCTTCGGAGACGACCGGGGAGCAGGCTGCGTGGCGCAAGGCGATGCCGGCCGGCCGCGACGTGGTCTCGCCCATCCGCCGGCCGCGGGAGTTCGCGCGGGCGCTCGGGGCGATGGTCGCCGAGCAGGCCCGGCCGCGCGGGCGGATCGTGCTGCTGCGCAGCACGGTCGAGGGCCGGACGTTCTCCACGGCCCACAAGAGCCAGACCGTCTACCACGGTCCCGTGGCCTACCTCGACGACCCCTACCGGCGGCTGGAGAGCGCGTCGTCGGCGCTGGAGCTTGCGCTGCTGCTCGTGTTCGTGAAGCCCGCGGCGCACCGCGCCCAGCGCGAGTACCGGTTCGCCGTGTGGGCCGAGGACGAGCCGGCGGAAGATGTGCTGGATCTCGACGTCTCGCCGGCGCTGGTCGACGCCATGCGAAAGCCGCGGCCGGAGCCGGAGGGCAGCGGCTTCGTGCGTCCCGGCGCGGCGGAGTACTCGGCCGTCGAGGACGCGGCCGGCGACGGTTCTTCGGAGGTGCTGCCGCGTGTCGAGGCGTTGCCGGCCTTCCTCGGCGCCGGCAGTCCCACCGTGGCGCCGCGGCTCCAGGATGCCGGTACGCCGCCGGGCGATCCGCGCGAGACGGTGGCGGCGTCCGCGGCGGTCGAGGCGCTGCGCGAGGCGGTCGACAGGGCCGACGCGGGAAGCAGGAAGCAGGCTGCAGCCGCGGCGTGGCACGCCGAGCCGGTGCTGCGGTTCCTCTCCGCGGCGCCGGGTTGCCGGATCGCCGGCGTGCGGGTGAACGAGGACGGCTTCATCGTCGTCACGGCCGAACTGTCCGCCGCCGGCCGGGTCGAGGCGAGCATCGCCGTGGGACCGGAGGGAACCTGCGCGGGCACGGTCAGTGCCGGCGACACGCATCTCGCGTGCACGGCGCCGGACGTGCGGTCCTTCGAGCGGGCTCTCAAGCAGCGCCTGGCGGAGGTCGGCGTGCCGGGCTCGGGCCAGTGAACCCGCCAGCCCACGCCGACAGCCGCGTGATTTCTGCCTTCGACTACCGCAGTGAGCCTCGCATCGAGGAGCCGCTATAGAATGCGGCGTGCGGCCGCCAGCGCGCCTTCCGATGCACCGGATGCCCTGGTGCAGCTCCCGCGAGACCTGCCCGCTCGCCGGCCGAGCGACGGCCGCCAGCCTGGCAACTTTTCTGGCAACTTTTGGTGCTCGAAAGGGGCCTTTTGGGCGGTTTTCTGACCGTTTTGGACCCGACCCGGACACCGGCCAAAGGCGACCGGCATGGACGGAAAACCCAATAAAAAAGGCCCTTTTCTCAGGAGAAAAGGGCCTGAAGAGTTGGCGCGCCCGACAGGATTCGAACCTGTGGCCTTCGGCTCCGGAGGCTGACACTCGACCACAACCGAGCGGGGCTTGGTGAAGCGCGACGCGTGCTGTTAGGCCGTGCAAGAGCAGGCGGGCACTTGAGAGGGGCTGTCGATGGCGAGGTCGGGGAAGGGCACCCGGGGTTACGAGGTTCGCGCCGGGCGCGGCCGACAACGGCCCTCCCGCCCGCTTCAACGGCCGGGCAACTTCGTCATCGACCCGGCCATCGCCGCGGAGCGGGCCGCCCTCGAGGACGACCTGACGGCGTGATGGTGAACTCACAGCTCCCGTCGGTGCCCGCAATCCCGCGAGCCCTTTTGACGGCCGCAACCCGCCGGCGTCGTGGGCGAACCCCGGGGCGGCAGACCGCCCCGTCAGCAAGGGGGTTGCTCGACAACCATCCAGGTGTCGCGCGTCGAATCGCCGGCGTGGTTATCTCGGTCGAACGAGCGGGGTGAGCGTGTCCCGTCCTTCTACGCCTCCACCGGATACACGCTTCTGACACAGGGTCCGACGAGGCGCTCGGCTTGCTGAGGTTGGACGCGAGACTCGGCCAGTTCAGCACTCCGGGTCTGCGCTGTCCGCTCGCTCGGATTCCGGAAGGGCGTACCCATCGGCGCCGCCGTGACCCCGTCCACTAGCGGTGGAGGCGCCGCGCCCAACGTGCCGGGGCCGCAGTCGGCCTCACAGATCCTCCCGCTACCCGCACGCGGTTCAAGATGTGGGGTTGCGACGGAGTGGATACCCCAATATACTGTAGGCGAGTCGATTGGCCTTGCGGCCTGCCTCCAGTCGGGACCCGGCCGACCTGCATCGGGATCCGTGGCGCCGCCGCCCGCGGCGACTTCGCCGCTCAGACCTCGCGGGTAGCGCCAAACCGACGGCGCTGGGTTCCACCAAGAGTTCGTGGTGCGCTGGCGCGGTGGCATTGTGGGCGGTCGCTCAGGCACTCGCCCTGCCTGGCTTTGTTGAGCCGAACGAATCGGTTGTGTGGGCGGAGGGCGATCCGGCAACCCGCGGGAGGGCCTTGATGAGGAGGTTTTTCGGGAGCGCATCGCCCGGGAAAGACGAAGGGGTAGGCGAAATGACAAGGGTGCGGCTCTTTTCCGTAGGTTGCTATCTCACTCATTCATAAGGGTTTATGCCCGTGGACACTCCCTCGTCAGTGCGTTTTGAGGGGTGACAGCGTTCGGTGAGGGCTCGGTCCGCCTCTCTCGGGCCGCCGCCCG
>JAJEFC010000220.1 GCA_022820675.1 Vicinamibacteria bacterium
CGCGGCCGCGCCCCGTCGCCCGCAGCCACACGATGGCGGCGATGCCCGCCCCCCACGCCGCCGCGGTGGCCGGGGGGGTGTCGGCGAAGCGGCCGAACCCGATGACGATCCACGTCACCGCGGTGGCGGCCGTGGCCAGCAGGGCCCAGCCCGCCGCGCTCGCCCACGTCGCCGACGACGCCAGCACCACGGTCAGGCCCGCGAGCAGCCACACCCACGGGTCGATGATGAACAGGGCGTCGCCGTAGAACCAGGTGCCGTCGAACGGCATCAGGAAGCGCACGCCGTACGTGTTCAGCCAGTCGAGCAGCGGGTGGCTCCACACCCCCGCCGCCGACAGCCGCAGCAGCGGCCCCGCCCGCGCCGCCGGCTGCCGCCCCCGCCACCGCGCCCACAGCCGGTCGAGCACCAGCAGGGCCGCCGTCAGCACCAGCGGCAGCAGCGCCATCGCCAGCACCCCGTGCGTCCAGCCCCGGCGGAAGCCGAGCGACAGGTCGCGGCCGACGAACATGGTGACGGCGTCCACGTCGGGGGCGTTGGCGGCGAGCACGCCGGCCGCCAGGGCCATCGCGCCCGTGCCCTCGCGCAGCCGCGTCTGGGCCAGGGTGGCGCCGACCAGGGTGTGGGCGAGGGGGTCCATGACGGGGGGCGCCGGGTACGGGGCGCGGTCGCCGTGTCAGGGCCGAGCCGACGTCCAGGGCGGGTGACGGAATGAACCGATCAGGCGGCGTCGCGGTCCCGGCGGCCGGCGAGGAAGCCCTCGAGCGCGCCTTCCAGCCTGGCCATGCGCTCGCGCAGGTCGCCCAGCTCCCGCTGCATCTGGTCGAAGCGGTCGTTGAACTGCTTGTTCAACTCGTCGAACCGCTTGTTCATGCCGTCGAGCCGGTCGTCGAACCGCTTGCTCAGCTCGTCGAACCGCTGGTTCATGCCGTCGAGCCGGTCGTCGAACCGCTGGTTCATGCCGTCGAGCCGGTCGTCGAACCGCTTGCTCAGGTTCCGGATGTCGTCGCGGACCTCGCGGCGCAACTCTCGCATGTCGAACCGCAGCCACGCGAAGAGCGCGACCAGCAGGGCCGGCGTGATCCAGGCCGTGATGCCGTCCATCGTCCAAGCGTAGCACGCACCGCGCGGGGCGGGAAGCGCGGCGGCTCGGCCGGCGGCGGGCTCGCCCTGCGCGGGCGGCGCCCCCGCGCCGAGCGGGAGGCCACAGAGGTCGTCGAACCGGCCGTCGAGGGCGCAGGCGGCCGCGTGGGTCGCCTGGCTCTGCCGCTCGCCAGGCCGGTCTCGGCCCGCCCCGAGCCGGTTTTCGACGCGTTGCTCGGGGGGCGGCGGCCCCGCCGCGCGGGGCGGCAGGCGCCAAAAAAACGGGCGGGAGCCCCTTTCCGCCCTTGCACGGGCTCGTACGGGCGTGTTACGCTCTCGCACCGGGGCCGGGCTCTTGGCGTCCCGGCCCGGACCGTGCATCGTCTGGTCCGGTATCCCGGCCGGCCGCGGCGTTCCCGCTTTTGGGCTTGCGCCGCCCGGTAGTGCGTGTTACGCTTGCGCGTTTTCGCTCGAGCGTGGGAGGGCTAAAGACCATATGCGGAGCGGACGATAAGGGTGGTCGACACGGGGGGGCCGGGGGCGGACTGATCCGATTACCACCGTGCCTGTTCGTGAATTTTACTTCACCAATGAAGATTTCACGATTCGTGGCGGCAGGCGTCGGTTGGCATGGCCGCCGCTCGTTCGTGCGCAATTCGCGGCGGAGCGCAGGAGGCCTGAGGACTGATGCGGAGCGGTAGTCGACATCGGGGGGAGGCAGGGGGCGGATGGATTGGTTTCCCCCCGCTGCTGGCGACAAACGGACGGAATCACAAGGGAGATTGCGACATGCGGACAGGAGCGATTTTCGCGAGAGGCAGTTGCAGGGCGTTGAAGTGGATGGCGGTGCTGGGGGTCGTGTTCGCGCTGGGGGCCGGCCAGGCCGCCGCGCAGGTCAAGATCACGGTGCCCAAGACCGTGGACGAGGGGGGGCGTTTGAGGATCTCGGTGTCCGCGGACATTCGCGTCCCCGCCAGCGGGGTGGCGGATACCATGACGATCGCGGCCGCAATCACCCCAGCCGCAGAGGGAGTGGCCGGCACCAACATCGTCGACGCTACCAAGATGCTCACCGTTGCCGAGCCGACCGACTACACTACCCCCGGCTCGGTGGTGTTGAACACGCCTAGGAACACGAACACTGCGAACTACCACGAAACGACGTTGACCGGCATGATCGAGCTGCAGATGCAGTCCGATCCGGATGCGGAGGACGAAGGCATCGTCGTGGAGATTACCCTTACCGCTCCGACGACCACCACCGTCCAGAACAAGGGCGGGGCCGCCCTCGCGCTCATGGTCCCCACTGGCGGCAACGGCGCGGTTCAGACCGACGGCACTATAGATGCGAGCGTCACCATCGACGACACCGACGACCAGACCTTCGTGTGGAGTAATGTGAAGCCGGCAACGCCGAACGAGGGGGCCGGCATCATGGTCACCCTCACGCCGAAGCCCACGCCGGTCCAGCTTTCGTACCCGACAGTGCTGAGCGTTGACAAGGCCGCTTACAGCGTCTCTCCCGCGAACTATACGTTCGCGGCTGATGATAGCGACACCGCCGACGACGACGAGACCTTCCATGAGTTCACCATCACGCCGCCGAACCCCGATGGCGATCGCGATATGGACACGATCATGGTGCGCGCGTTCGTAGCCGGATCTTCCGACGCCAGGGTCACGCCGCAGGCGATCGAGGTCGCGGACATCCACGGGTTGCCGGACGCCGACGACATCACGGCGAAGGCCTACATGTCCGACGAGGAAGGCAAGATGGATGACAAGAGCGAGGCGATGTCGGTCATGGAGGGTGCCGAGCACCCGGTCCACGTGACGGTCACCGCCGACCGCGGCACGACCGGCTATCCCGCGGGCGAGAAGCTGGAGGTGACCGTGATGGGCACCGCCGGCCAGGGCCGCGACTACCGGGTCGAGCCCACCACTATCGAGATCGCCAGTGGAACGGGCAAGAAGAGCGCGACCTTCAAGCTCTGGGCGCTGGAGGACGAGGATATCGGCGAAGAGGAGCTCATGCTCACCCTCAAGGTGATGGGTGCCGATGACAAGAAGGGGTCCGGCGAGGTGATGGTGCCGTTCTCGATCATGATCGAGGACGCCACGGCGCCTTGGGTTTCGGTGAAGGACGACGCCTACGACGCCATCAAGATGGCGCTGGGCGAGGATCCCCTGAACCCGGACGACACAGTCATGGTCATGACGGACGACCTGTTCATGTATGACGCCGACATGTACAACGTGTCGTTCGCGGCTTCGGTGGAAGGCGCAGCGGTCAGCGCGTCGTCCAGCGGCGAGGCCGTGACGATCATGGCGATGGAGGCCGGCGAGGCCAAGGTCACCGTCACCGCCACCGCGTCGCCCATGAGCAGCTCGCTCATCATCACCCAGGACCGCGCCAACGTGGCCCAGGTCACGTTCCCGGTCATGGTCGAGCTGGCCGACCTGATGATCACGCTGTCGGGGCCCGAGGACATGAACATCGCCGAGGGCATGTCGGCGATGGTGACGGCGACGGCCAACCGCGCGGTCACCGAGGACACCATGGTCGAGCTGATCCAGACCGACGGCACGGCCTCGCCCGCCGACTTCATGGCCGAGCCGATCACGATCATGGCCGGCGAGATGATGGGCACCACCATGGTCATGGCGGTCGAAGACGACATGATGGAAGACATGGAGATGCTGACCCTCGAGGGCCGCGTCGGCGCCATGAAGACCAACAGCGTCAGCTTCTACCTCTGGGACGCCGCCGTGCCGGCCCTGCCGATCATCGCGCAGCTCCTGCTGGCGGGCCTTCTGGGCGTCGGCGGGTACCGGCGGTACCGGCGGCGGTAGCGTTCGGCGGCGTTCGCAACGCTCCCTTGCCCCCTCTCCCCCGCAGCCCCGGGGGGGAGGGGGTCTTTTCTTTCCTGACCAGGGCGACGTCGTTCGCAGGCTCGCCGGCTCCGGACGGTGCCAATCGCGACATCGACCGGCGGAGGGCATGGCGGGCCGCCGAGGCCACGCGGGGGCACAGGGATGCCGGCTGACCTGAAGACCCGGCTCGCCGATCTCGAGCGGGCCGCGCAAGCCGCCGAGGGCCGGGACGACGACCTCGCAGGCATGGTGGCGGGGCTGAACCGGGCGTTCGGGGCGCTCTGCCGGGTCCTCGAAGAGGAGCGTCCGGGCACCGCCGAGCGGCTGCTCGACGCCCTCGACGAGGCCGAGGCCGACCCGGTCCAGGGCTACCGCGACCGGGTGACCGGCAAGATGCGGTCGATGCTCGGGCGCATCCGGGAGTTTCTGCTGGGCATCGGCAAGTCCACGAGCGCGAAAATCGCGCGGGCCAAGTGGTGAAACGGCCCGTCCCCGCCCCGATAAGCGCCACATTTCTGGAGGGTGCCGGTGGTTGAGCCCGACGGGCCGCAACAGTTGCCTGCGCGGAGCCGGCGGCGGCGCGACTATGCGCCGGGCGGCAAGATGGCGGCCATGTCGCGGCTGCTAGAGAAGGAAGCGGCGTTTCCCGCACCGCGGCGGCGCCGCCGGGCGGTCGTGGCCGGCATCGTCATCGTCGTCGTCGTGGTTGCCCTGGCCTTCGCGATGCTGGGGTTCCTCGCCAGTTGAGGCGCGACCGATCGGCGTCTGGCCCGTGCTCCCGGAAGCGGAACGTCGCCTCCGGTGGAAGAGCCTGGCCACGAGGTCGCCCGCGGTCGTGACCGTCCTCGTAGAGCTCCGGCTGCCTCTCAGTGGGCACATTGCGGTTTCCAGACAACCTGCGGGGCCTCGACGGCTCGCTGCCGGGAGATGGGAGGAAACGCGGGCCATGGACCGCGAGCTGGAGGCGCTGACCACCTCTCCCAAGTTCCGCCGGTACCACGGGCAGTTGCAGGCCCAGGTGTTCGATCCATTCGACGTTCTGCAAGTCGCGGACACCGAAATCCGTCACAGCAACGTCTTGGCGTGGCTGCTTCGGCCGGGCGGGACCCACGGCATCCGAGGCAGATTCCTGCGCGGGCTCGTCGAGCATCTGACCCTTCGCGGGGACGCCCGGTCCCTCTCGCGCCTGAAGCCCCTGCCGCCCGGTTTTCGACGACGAGAACAACATCGACGTCAGGAGGGAGGACTACCACGAGCGCCTCTACGCCGACATCACCGTCGGCTTTCGGGCGCAGAGAGTCTTGCTCATCATCGAGAACAAGTTGGGGGCGAGCTCCCGCGAAGCCGAAGACCAGGTGAGAGAATACCAGGCAGCATTCCCCAAGGGTGCGGCTCTTTTCCGTAGGTTGCTATCTCACTCATTCATAAGGGTTTATGCCCGTGGACACTCCCTCGTCAGTGCGTTTTGAGGGGTGACAGCGTTCGGTGAGGGCTCGGTCCGCCTCTCTCGGGCCGCCGCCCG
>JAJEFC010000291.1 GCA_022820675.1 Vicinamibacteria bacterium
AGGGGCACCAGCCGGTCGACCTCGAGGGGCAGGCCCGTGTCCTCGGGGTCGTCGCCGGCGTTGTCCCCGTTTCCCGCCGACCGCACCGGCGCGGGGCTCGGCGCAAGGGGTTCGCCGGCCGTCACGCCGGATACGGCCATCGACGCCCACAGCGCGAGCAACAGGAGCAGCACCCGAGCGGAGCCGGGATCCCCGCCGCTCGCGATGCGAAAAACGTTGCGGAAAGGCCGGGCGTAGGAGAGCAGGGTCGGCATGCGCATCGTGGCGTTCTCCTTCCGTGTCGAGGCATGGTATCAACTCGACGACTGGAACGACCCGCGCCCCCGAACCTGACACCTCGCCGGCCATGGGCTGACCCGAGCCGCCCGCCGACGGTAAAGGAAGATCATGCCCTCGGCTCGGCGTTCGGCTGGGCGACGAAACCCAGGTCCACCACCGACCCGTCGACGTCAGGTTCCCCGTCGTACGACGGATGTACTTGCTCAAGAATGCATGTATTGTGCATACTGCGTGTATGTCCAGCAAGACGATATCACTCAGGGAGGAGGCGTACGAACGGCTGCGGGCGGCTCGCCGCTATCCCGGCGAGTCGTTCAGCGCGGTCGTGCTGCGAGCGAGCTGGCCCGAGACGACGACGACCGGCAGAGCGTTCCTGAACCTCTGCAGGGAACGTGGAGCCGTCTTCGACGCCGCGGAGCTCGACCGGGTGGATGCGCTCAAGCGGGATGACGCCCCCGCGATCGACAAATGGAAGACGCGCTGATCCTCGAAACGACCTTCCTGATCGACCTCGAACGCGAGCTCGCCCGCGGCGGAGACGGTCCCGCGCAACGGTTCCTGGCTTCTCACGCGGCGCATCGTCTGTTCATCACTCCCACGATTGCCGGTGAGTTGGCGGCCGGGACCAGTCTCGCCGACCGGGCGCGCTGGGCGGGTTTCCTGAGTCCGTTCCGTGTTCTGCCGATCACGGGGGACGTCAGTTGGGAATACGGACGCGCGTTCCGGTACTTGCGGCAGAACGGCGCCATGATCGGCGGCAACGATCTCTGGATCGCGGCGGTCGCGGTGGCGAACGGCGTTCCGGTGGTGACGCGCAATACGAGACACTATCGCCGCGTGCCCGGCCTCGACGTCAAGGGCTATTCGACCGACGGCTGAACCGAGGCCGGCGGTGACGACGGCCGATGCCAGGACGGCGTTCTCTTCGCGCCTGTCACAAACGTGGGGGTGTCCTCGATGGGATAGTCGAACTCGACCTTCGGCCCCAGCGTCAGGTCGAAGCGCACCCGGAACGGGATCTTCTCGGCCGCCCCGCCCGCCACCGGCACCTTCCACAGGCCGCCGCCCCAGGACGCCACGAGGTGCCGCGAGTCGGGGGTGAACGACATGCCCGGCGGCACGTCCAGGGTCGCCCGCGACTCCTGGTCGTCGTGCTGCACCGGATAGGCCAGCCACCGCTCCTCCCCCGTCTCGAGGTCGCGCAGCACCAGCCCCGTGTGCTCGTCGTGGCGCGTGCCGAAGACCAGCCACCGCCCGTCCGGCGACAGGGTGGGCCGCAGGGCCGACCCGTAGCGCGACGAGCGCGGGTAGCGCTCGCCCGTCTCCACGTCGTAGGCCTCGAGCTGGTACTGGGGAAGCTGGGCGTTGTACTGCCAGTCGCCGGTGCGCCTCGAGTACCAGATGTACCGCCCGTCCGGCGACACGGCGGGGCCGAGAGTCTTCAGGTTGTCCGGCTCGGCGATGAGCTGGACGCCGCTGCCCCCGTCCACGTGGAACAGCTTCAGCTTCGGAAGCCCCGACAGGCGGAACGCGCCCATCGCCGCCACCACGTAGTCGCCGTCCGGCATCCACTCGGGCGACTCGGCCCGGTTCGACGCACCCTTCGAGATCTGCACGGGGTCCGTGCCGTCGCTGGCCATGACCCAGACGTTCTGCCCCCCGTCGGCGTCGGACGTGTAGACGATGCGCGACCCGTCGGGCGAGAACCGCGGCTGAGCGTCGAACGCCATCCCCGAGGTGAGCTGCGTCGCGTCGCCGCCCATGATGGGGATGGTGAACAGGTCGCCGAGGAAGTCGAAGACGATGGTCTCGCCGTCCGGGCTGACGTCGAGGGAGATCCAGCTTCCCTCGGTCATGTCGAGGGGGACGAGCCGGTCCACTCCCAGCGGCAGCCCCGTGTCCTCGCTCTACTCGCCGGCGTCGTTCTCGTCTCCCACCGACTGCGCTAGCACCGGGCTCGGCCCGAGCGGTTCGGCGACCGTCACACCCGCTACGCCCATCGATGTCCAGAGGACAAGCAGCACGAGCACGACCGGGATGGAGCCGGGGTCTGCGCTCAAGCGGTGGAAGAGCCTACGGAAGAGCCGAGCGCGGGAGACCAGGGTCGGCTTGCACATCGTGCGTTCTCCTTGGACTCTCAGGGGAGCGCCCTGCACCGGCCGAGCGTAGGCGCGCTCGTTTCCGGGACGACCCTCCCGGCGGGCGTCGTTCCAGGAGAGCACGTCGATCACACGCTGGACCCGCATCGCCTCGTCGAACTCTTCGAGACTGTCAGCAGTCCACCCGGCGTAACGGCGAAGGCGCTCGTGGCGCGCGACGGTGCTGGACATCCGTTGCGCAAACGGCATCGCGCTCCAACCTACAGGCCTGCAGGTATGCCGTCAAGCGGCTTCGGGAGAGTGAACAAGGGCGTGAGCGCCCGAGCTGCCGGCCGGTGCGCAGTCGGCCGGCGGGGATTCAGCGCTGGGCGGGCGCGACTACTGCGGCTCCACGATGGTGACTGGCGTATCGTGGGCGAGCGTGAAGTTGCCATCGGTGACCACGAGTTCGCCCGCCGCGACCCCGCGTAGCGCTGCCGCGTCGGGCAGGATCTCGGTTTCGTCGCCGTTGGTCTCGCCGAGCCGGACGTACTCCCACTGCGCGAGGTCGTCGCGGACCACCATGACGAGCGGGCGGTCGTCGCTATACAACACGGCATCGTTCGGAACGATCAGCCGGTCGCCCAGTGTGCGCCCCTCGATGGTCACCCGGACGTGGGCCCCTGATCGCAGTCGGGTTCGGCCGGTGTCGACCGACAGGGTGACCCGTCCCACCCGGCGCGCGGCGTCCACGAGGGGCGAGATGCGAAGGACCCGCGCATCGAGCCGCAGGTCCGGATCCGTTGTGGGCTGGACAGCCGCCCGGCTGGCGACACGCAAACCGCTGAGATCGGTCTCCAGCACGTCGGCTTCTATCTCCACCTCGTCCAGATCCACCAACGTCAGCAGGGGCTCGCCGGGATTGACCACCTGCCCGAGCCGCACGGGGAGCTCGGCCACGGTTCCCGCGAACGGGGCGCGAACGTCGCAGCGGGCGACACGCAGCTCGGCTTCGGCAATGGCGACTTCTGCCGCTGACAGACCGACGTCGGCCCGAATGGACCGGTCCCGCTGGGCCGGCTGGCCCAACACCTCGAGATCGTGCGCCCGCCGGACGGCATCGAGGTCGCGCCGAGAGATCAGGCCCTCGGCGAAACGCGCCTCTGCCTCGTCGAGCCCCATGGCTGGCCGGGCGCCGGATCGCCAGAAGCCCGTCGCGACGCCGGCCTGCTCAATCGTGCGCACGGCATACTGGGCGAGGGCACCCTGCCGGTCGGCCTGGGCTCGGCGCAGGCTGAGCTGCGCATCCCGGCAGTCGAAACGGACGAGAAGGTCGCCCTCTGCGGCGACGGCGCCTTCCCGAGCCCGCAGCTCAACGACGGTGCCGCCGGTCTCGCTTTCGAGCTCGATCAGGTTCGTGGCGCGGACCTCGCCGTCGACGGCAATGCGGTGGACGAGGTCGCCTCGTCGAACCGGGGCCACCGTCACCGGGATCGCTTGTCTTTCGGCCGCGGACGCCGCGCTCGCCGAAAGTGCAGCCGGACCTGCGCCGGCGCCCGAGTCCGCCGCGCAGCCCCCACCCGCCGCAAACGCCGCCGCGATCGGGAGCGACACCGTCAACTCGCCTAACCTGCTCCAGTGCCCGTTCTTCATGCCGGGTCCTCCGCTTGCGCATGGTAGCCCGATGTCCGTTGGATGTGAGACCGAATCCCGAGCCCGACTGCCGGCCGAGGGTCGGGCCACGCCCGACTCTCCAGCAGTTCCACTCGAAGTCCCGCTCAGAACCCCCTCAGGGCAGGTACGCGCGAATCGAGTCTTCCACCGAAATGCCCAACAATCGAATGCTGTCGATTCCGTCAGCTCCCCGCCCCGCCGAACCGTAGTCGACGATATATATCAGGTCGTCTCCGCGGCCAATCGGCACATCAGGCAATGACAGGTCGGCGATGAGCCCCTTGCCATCCGCGTCGAACACGTTCATGAACACGTTGAACTCGACGGCCGCGCGGGTTGACGGATCCCATACGGTAGTGTTGACGAAATGAACGACTGCGATCCGGTTGCCGAACGCATACACCGCAACGAGCGTGCTGTTGGTCAATCCCCATTCCGTGGTCGCCGCGGGACCGAGACCGGGCACCAGCCGCTGGCCATCACGGACGAAGCGCGGCGAGACGATGTCGAGCGTCTCGACGAGAGTTCCGTCCGGAGCAGCGACACCGATGTCGGTGCCAGGTCCCTGAGCGTAGACCCAGGCGGTACCGTCTTCCGTTTCCATTCGGTCGAACATCGTCAAGTCACACGCGGCGTCGCCGGATGGACAATCCATGGCGACCGGCGCGAAGATCGGCCGGCTCGTGTCATCGATCAGCGACAATTGGGCTGCGAGTCCAGCGTCGCGGTAGTACTGCTGTTGGGGGTTGTTCAGGAATCCCTCCCGCTTCCAGATGCCGGGAACGTAAAGATAATCGCCACCGGGTGAAAGCAGCGCGCGTCCGCCAGGAGCATTCTGGAATACGGGATCGATGTGGCGTTCTCGGATGAACTTGCCGTCGGGAGTCGAGAACGTGGACACACTGAACGGGATGTCCACGACATGCAGCAGGTTGCGGCCGCAGTCTGCGGCGAGAGTGGCGGGAAATTGGAACTCGCCGGGTCCGCCGCCCCTCCGTCCGATGGAGCCCGTGGCCCGACCAGTCTTCAAGTCGACCTGATGTACCGTGCCAAGCCCCGGCGCGGTCAGGTAGGCAGTCGATCCACAGGAAGATATGGACCCGACGATACCGACGGGTTGGCCTGACGGCCATTGAACCGTGACGGTCTACGCGACTACCGCGGGCTGACCGTTCGCGAACATCTCAAAGGCCCGATCCCGCGCGTCGAAAGTGCAGCCGAAAGACACGCATGCCAACAACACGATCAGGTACGAACCGGTTGCTTTTGCTGACATAGACAAAGTCCAGACTCTCCACGTTGTGGTGACCGCGGTTGTGGGGGAAACGCCCGTGGCGACCTGTCGGGTCGCCACGGGCCGATCGGAGAAGGGTGCGGCTCTTTTCCGTAGGTTGCTATCTCACTCATTCATAAGGGTTTATGCCCGTGGACACTCCCTCGTCAGTGCGTTTTGAGGGGTGACAGCGTTCGGTGAGGGCTCGGTCCGCCTCTCTCGGGCCGCCGCCCGA
>JAJEFC010000404.1 GCA_022820675.1 Vicinamibacteria bacterium
CCGAACCGGCCGCGGTCGCCGAATCGCGACCGCGCGCGCCGGCCGAGGCCGACCCGCCCGGGGCCGCCGGCGGTCTCGCCCAGGTCAGCGGCCAGGCCCCGCCCGCGGTGGGGATGCTGGTGTCCATCGTGCTCCTCGACCCGCACGCCGAGATCGACGTGCCGGTGCCGGACGAGACGCCGATCATGGACCAGATCGGCCGCCAGTTCGTGCCCGGGTTCATCCTCGTGCGGGCCGGCCAGACCATCGACTTCACCAACAGCGAGGACGAGCTGCACACGGTGCACGTGAAGGACAGCCACGGCGAGTCGATCTTCAACATCGCCACCATGATGGGGACCACCTACCAGCACACGTTCGAGGTCGGCGACCAGTACTCGGTGATCTGCAACACCCACACCGAGATGTTCGCCGACATCATGGTCGTCGACACGCCCTACGCCGTCGTCGCCGGCCGGGACGGCCGCTTCGAGGTGCCCGACGTCGTCCCCGGCCGCTACACGGCGACGGTCATCCAGGGCCCCGACCGCACCGAGCACGAGATAGAGATCGCCGCCGGGACGAACGAGATCGACTTGACGGGCGCGTGAGCGGGTCGGCCGGGTTCCGGTGCAGCGAGCACGAGGTCGAGTCGCGGCGGGGCCGAACCAGATCGACTTGACGGGCGCGTGAGCGGTCGGCCAAAGGTCGGTCAGGCGACCCGATCCTCGACGAGGGTGCGTCCGACCGTGCTCAGGGCCCTCTCGGCCTGGGCGATCTCGTCGTGTCAGCGGCTCTCGTTTTCGGAGGCGTTTTCGAGCAGTTCTCGACCGCTGCCTCGGAAGTCGACGTCCGGGATGATGGCCTGGGGCTTGAACACGACCCGATAGTGGTACGCGCTCACGCGTGCACCGTCGAGCTGCTCGGCGAAGTAGGTCACGTTGTCGCTGAGACCGAGAAAGTGCTTCTTGTACTCGGTCTCGCCGACCTTGCAGGTGACCTCCAGTTGATTCGACTGGTCCTCGACCGAGCAGAGTCCTTCGATCGACAGCAGGTAGGTGTCGGTTATCCCGTTCAGGAATACGACACGCCTCATGATCTCGAAGTTGTCCGCCGCCCGGGACAGGTTGCTGGACGCGATCTGAGCATCGTTGCAGCCTGCTGCCACCGCCACCGCCACCGCCAGCATCACCGACATTCCTCGCATGCGCTCCATGGCTGTTACCTCTCGGGTCGGCGAACGGGCGACGGCGTACGTGTCGGGCATGCGCCCATTGCTGCGCCGAAGCTGAACACCGAGGGACCGGACAATCGCCGACGCTTCGACGAACTCGACGGAAGTGCCTCCCGGTTCGAGCAGGTCGGGCATCGGTTCGAGCTTAGCACGTCGCCGGCCGTTTTTAGCACGGGGCGCCATCGGGCCTGGAAGGCGGCGCCGGCCTGTGCAGGTCACCGGCCAGGGCGACCCTGGGATTCTCGGCTTTCCGGGACTATCATCCCGCCATGTCTCAGGAGCTGAAGCGATGAGTGCTCTGAACCGGCTGGCCGCGTGGGCGGGGCGCTGGCGAGGATCGAACCGCCTGCACGATCCCCACTCGGGCAAGCCGGAGGACTCCGCGTCCACGGCGGTGCTGACCACGCTCCTGGGCGGCCGGTTCGTTCGTCTGGACTACGACTGGAGCTACCGGGGCGCGCGGCAGGAAGGCTCGCTCCTGATCGGCTGCCAACCCGATCTCGGCAGGACGACGGTTCACTGGATCGACTCGTGGCACATGTCTGACGGCGTGCTGGCCTGCACGGGCGCCGTCGAGGAGAGCGGCGACGTCGACGTGCGCGGCAGCTACGCCGCGCCGCCCGGCCCGGACTGGGGCTGGCGCATCGTCATCCGGCCGTCCGACCCGGCGGCGCTGCACGTCGTCATGCACAACGTGACGCCCGCCGGCGAGGAGGCCCTGGCCGTCGAGGCGGCCTTCGCGCGCGCGGGCGCCGCCGGCGGAACGGCTCGCGACTGAGGCCGATGTCGCCGTCAGCGTTGTCGCGGGCGATGGCTTACCCGAACCCCCCGAAACGACACGTGGAGAGGATTCGGACCAGCGGGCACACAGGCCATAGAGAGATTCCTTACGGCCGAATCGGGTGACGGACGATGCGCGGCGCACGCGCTCGGGCGCGTCGCGCTGATCGTCACGCCAAGCAACACAAGGAGGAGAAACGCTGGTGACCTCCACCGCCCGATGTCTCGTGCCCCGAGCGATCAAGTCGGTGGCGGCGTGCGTCCTGTTGCTGCTCACACTGTCCCTCTG
Organism: Vicinamibacteria bacterium; assembly: GCA_022820675.1. Lineage (GTDB taxonomy): Bacteria > Acidobacteriota > Vicinamibacteria > Vicinamibacterales > UBA8438 > JAJEEA01. The sequence continues at coordinate 2,283 of JAJEFC010000404.1, forward strand.
GAGTGGCTTGCACGCCCGGACCTGCCTGGCCCTCGGCCTGCCGGTCCTCTGCTGTCTGGCCGCCTCCTACGGGATCTTCACCTACCGGCTGGCTCGCAAGCACTTCGTCCTGGAGTACTGGCTCGACCCCGGATCGTCCCTTCGTGCCTGGTTCACGCGCCACTGGATGACTGCAATCACCAGCTTGGTTCTCGGTGTCTCATTGACCGGGTTCCTGGCCATCTTCACCGCCCTGGCCCGCCCCACGGACTGGTACTTCCTCTGCGCCATCGCCATCGTCACGCCCCTCGTGTTCACGGCGGTGCGCGCGTGGCCGGGCCGACATTTCCGGCAGTCCGGCGGCGCCCGACATGCGGCGCTCGCCGACATCCTCAGCGCTCGACTCTCGGGGTGGGTGGTCTTCGCCGCAGGCGCCGCAGGCTACACCTATGCGAACTACTACCTGCCCGGGCCCGGCGAGTACATCTACCCGGGCTCGCTCGAACGCACTCTGGACGCGTTCGCGGCGCAGGCCGGCTCGGTCTGCCCGGTCGTCGACGACACGTTGCGCATCGCCGCCGTGATCGAAGGGCTGTCTTGGTACGCTGTCACGACCGGAGCATTGCTGCCGGGCATGAGCCGTGAACTGACGCGGCTGGTGTGGGCCGTTTTTTTCCTGAACACCGCCGTCGTTTTCGTCGGTTTCATCCGGGGCCTCGAGGGCGCGCTCCTCCTGGCTTGCCGAACGGCGACGCGTCAATCCGGAACCGGGCAGCGTCCATGACAGCGCTCGGCACAATGCGGGCTGCTGACAGATTCTGTCAGCGCTAGCGGCTATTCTGCTTCCTGGCAGAAGCAGGAAGCACCGAATGGGGGTGAGATGATCGTCGAGAACCCGGACCACCGAGAAGAGCCTTCGGACACCGGCCACGGAGGCGCCGCCCTGCCCGGTGGGGGAGACCGCTCCGTGCAGTCGGAACCCGAGCGTGCCGTCACCCGTGGCTTGGCTGTTGCGGCCGGTATGGTGACCTGGGGCTGGCGTACCATTCTCGCATTGGCCTCCGTTACGCTCCTGTTGCTGATGGCGGCGGTCGTCAGGGGCTGGCCCGAGCGCCCGGACGGACCGGTGGCGCCGGACCTTCCTGCACGGGGAGCGGAGCGTCCGCTCGAGCCCGCGCGGCTGTCGAACGAAGAGCTGGAAGGGTTGCTGCGACGGAGAGTGCAGGAGTGCCTGTGCGATGACGGCCGGCTCCGACTCGATCACCCCGACGGCGCCCTGCACGAGCAGATCGAGGCGGTGTTCGGTCCCATCTACGCGACGAACATTCCCGAGTTCCTGGACTGGCACTATACGGTCGTCGGGCAGTACACGGAGCTGGCATGGGCGGCCGCCGGGCGACTGGAACAGGAAATCGACTCTCGTTTGTTCGGTAATCTGACCGAGCAAATTGAGGCGGCGTCCGACGCCATCGCGACAATGCAGGAATCGGAGGCGCGCGCCGTGCTCGCCCAGTGCATCGAGAGCGAAGTTCAACTCCTGGACGCCGACAGGGAGACGAGGGAGCTTCGTGTTCGCATGTTGAACGAGGCAATCGACGACACCCTGCGACGCCTTGCGGCATCCGCCGGTGTGTCGGGCTCCGGGGCCGTCGCAGCCGGCGTTGCGGGAGGCCTGCTCGTCAAGACGATGGTGAAGAAGCTGCTGGCGTCCATCGCGGTGAAGACCACCGGCAAGTCGGGCGCAAAGGCGCTCGGGTCGTGGAAGGCGGCGGCGGCCCTCGCCGCGGCCCTGTCCCCTCTTGGCCCCGTCGGTACGGCGGTGGGAGGCGTCCTCGGCGCCGCGGGCGGGTGGTTGATCGTGGACAGTCTCGTGGTGGAACTCGACGAGCGTCGGAATCGGGACAACTTCGAGCGCGAGTTGGTCGCACTGGCGGACGAACGACGAGCGGAGATCGCCGCGGCGATGTCGGCCGCAATCGAGGCGAGAGCGCGAGCATTCGACGCGATGTGCCTGCCCCGAGCATTCGATGAGCCCGAGCCGATCGGGCGGTTCACCCCGCGCGAGCTCAACGATCGCCGTTGACGGCCGGTAGCCGGGAGAAATGCTACCGGTAGCGACCATCCGCGCGCCGTCGGGCGGTCGTCGCTGACGAGGCGGGCTACGACCGCCTAATCGGCTGAACGAGGCGGACGGCACTGGTCCCGAGACGCGACACGAGAAGGCCGTTCACGGCGGCCTCGGCGGCGCGACCAGCCAAGGGGGCGAGGACGCCCGCCCCCGCCGCCTCGCCGGCGCCCGCGCCCAGCTTGCCGACGAGATCCTTGAAGACGCCGTCATCGGCCAAGCCGTCGGCGGCGTCGGCGCCGCCGGCAGTTGCATCCGCGACATCCTCGGAGACGTCGTGCACGACGCCGCTCAGGTAGGTCGTCACGACCGCACGGGCCAGCAACACGCCGGTCTGGAGAGCGCTCGGCCGAAGGCCGTACAACGACAGCAGCTCCTTGAGAAGCGCCAAGCACGCCGAGAGGACGATGACCTGATCCAGAACGGCGAAGCGCGAAGCGGCAGTGCCGAGGCCCACCCTGATGGCGTAGCTCCGAACGCGCCGAGCCGCGACGCCGTCGAGGACGGCCTGAAAGGTACCGAAGGCCTCCAGCCACTCCACGGACGAACGATCATCCGAATCGTCGACCAGCTTCCGGCGCAGATCCTCGAGCCGGGTACCCTCAGCGTCGCCGAGATGACGCCTGACGAACCGGACGTCGTAGTCCTCGAGATGGGAGCGAAGCACACACCGAGCATCGTCGGCCCGCTGGACCGCCAAATGCTGCCAGCGGCGGCGCTGATCGAGCGCGCCGAGAACCTTCAGGTCGAGCGACGGCGTACGCCGCACCCGAGCGACCACGAGCCCAAGGCGCACAATCAGGTACGCCAGAACGCCGGCCGACGCGACAGCGACGCCACCCGCGACCCAGCTGAAGGGCGTGGGCAGTGCCTGGATCGCACCAACGGCGGCGGCGCCCTGCGCAACGAGCACGAGCCCGAAGACCGACGCCACGCCCATCAGAGCCCAGGCCAGAGTCGTGACGACGGCAGCAGGCAGCCGGAGGATACCGGCATCCGCGGACTCGAGGGCCCCAAGGGCCTCGGCAGCCTCGCGCTCGCGCTCGATCCGATCGCGCTTCTCCAGCTCGGCGTGCGACAAGGGACGGCCACCGGGACCACCAGCAGAGCGGTCCTGATGGCGAGGACTGCCGAGCCCCGAATCATCGTCTCGGCCGGTCGCAGGCGGCGGGCCTGCGGGACCGCCCGGTACGCCGGAGATGTTCCCAGAGGCGGCATCGCGACCATCCACCTGGGAATTCGTGGAACGAGCCCGACCGGAAGCACGGCTCCACGGACTGCCAAGGGACGAACCGGTCCGCAGGCCCGGCTGCAGGCATCACCATCACCCCAACGCAATGAACTCGAACAGGGAGTCGAGACTGCGGTGCCTGGGCGGCACCATGAGGTTCTCTGGAACCCGGGGCCAGAACCACGGGTAGCGGTACTCCTCCTTGGAACACGACGCCGCCCAATCCTCGGGCAGCGGCGACACCGAGAACTCCACGGCGCGACGTTCGCGGACGTACGGACCCGGCTCGGTCTGACCCACCAACGTGTAGGGCCTGGTCCCGGGGCTGCTGGAGTGCAAGGAGCTCGCCGCGAACCACTTGACCGCGACCGAGGACGGCAGACGCTGCGCCGCACGGGCGTTCATCGACCGGACCAGGTCGGTCAACCGTCCGTTCCGGAGATCCTCGACAGCGACGAGGTCCGCCTTGGCCGCCACGAAGGCGACGCGCTCGAGGCTGGGCCCCATGCCCAGGAGACTCAGGAGTCTCGCGCCGAAGCCCTCGTCCTGGACTGAGTCGACGAGATCGAGAACGACCTGTCGCTCATCGACGAATCGACGGGGACCGGCCAACAGCATCGCCGGAACATCGACCAGGATCACGAGCGTGCTGGCTCTCACCAGGTGCCGGAACAACGGAAGCACGACCGTAGCGCGGTACTCACGATAGTGGTGCTCGAACTCTGCCGTCAGCTCCGGCAGTCGCAGGCGAGCCTCGGTCGGCAACGGCGGGAACTCGCGGTCCTGATCGAGGCCGCAACGCCGCGCCTCGACAAGCTCGTCGACAGAGACGTTATCCGCGCACTGGCCCGATGAGTCGACCAGGAATACCGACGGAGAGATGAACGGCTTGAACGCCCGGATGAGGCGCGCGAGAGCGACGCGATACGCGCGGGCCGCCCCACGCGCGTCAACAGCCTCCTCGCCAACCGCCCGCCGGTACTCGGCCAGAACATCCCGGCCGACGGTGTCATGCTGAAGGTGGTCGAGAAAGTGATCCGACCATGAACCGTAGTCCGGATGCACCGCGATCGCGGCGTCCGCGACACGCTCGCCAGGAAGGTCCATGAAGTCGAGCTTCTGCGTGCCCCAGATCGACCACCAGTCGCTGCGCTCGAACTCGCACCTGAAGTGGGAGGCGTCCGTAGTCTTCGACGGCCACTTGAAGTCGTGAGCGATCTGGCTGCGGTACTTCTTGAACTGAAAGGGCTTCTGGCCCTTCGCCAACGGCAGTGGTCGGAAGCGCCGAAGCGTGATGCCGTCCCGCAACTCGAACCGGGACTCGTCGAACTCCTCGAGGTGCCAGAGGAGGGACGTCAAGAACATCGTCTTCCCGCACGATGCCGTCCCCGTGACTGCAACACAACTCATGTTCCGCCGCTTCCGCGGTCGATCGCGACGGCGAGATGGTGAGGGCTCGGGCGAGGTCAACGGTATCGGCCCGCGCCTTCGCCTCCTGAATCGACCCGAATCGGCCATGCGTCAAGCGCGGAGCGGGCGTTGGAATCCGCGGAACCCTCGCGGATCGGCGTCAGCGGATCTCGCCCTGGAAGTACTCGGGCAGACCCGGCTTGGTATCGCGCAGGATCTCCACTATGGCGGTGCGGTCGTCGCGGGACAGCCGCTCGTAGCGGGGCTCGGCGGCGGCGCCCGACAGCACCGTCCACATGCGCCGGTACACCGCGTCGAGGGCCGGCGCCGGCAGCGCGTCGAAGGCCTCGGCGTAGACGAGGGGGCTGCACGGATACCGCAGCAGCCGCGCGTCGAGGTCGAGCTGGTGCAGCGAGCGTCCCCGACTGTCGAAGGGGCCCAGGGACGAGTAGACGTCGGCGTAGCCCGACGTGCTCGCGATGCCCGGCGGCAGCGGAGCCTCGTCGACGAACAGCAGATAGTCGACCAGCTCGACCGCGGCCTCCTCGATCGTGGGAGCGCTCTGGCCGCCGGCCGTCCTTCCGCCCGTCGCGCCCGCGTGCGCGTCGACGCGGGCCTGCCAGCCCAGACGCACGAGCAGGTTGGTCATGTGGTTGCGGTGCTCCAGCACCATCAGGGCCACGAGGTCGCTGTACGGGGTGGGGTAGCCGTCGAGATCGACGACGCCTTCGAGCGTGTCCAGCACCGGCGCCGGATCGCCGCCGCCCGGGATGTACTCGAACGGCTCGGTCCGGTTCCCGAGGTGGCGCAGCGTCGGCGGCGCGCCGGTCACGTACCAGCTTCCCCAGCGGTCCTCCAGGGGGCTGCGGTGGTCGGTCACCCAGCCGACGGCGTAGGCGTTGGGATCGTCGGGCAGGGGCAGGGTGTTGAGGGTCATCAGGCCGGGCACGCCCAGCGTGTCCCACGACAGGTGGCAGGCCAGGCACTGCTCGTTGCGCGTCAGCTCGGGCCGCCCGGCCGGCTGCTGGTCGAGCGACCAGAAGCCGACGCCCTGCACCGGGTCGAGCGACGCGATCTCGAGCACGTCGGCCCCCGGCACCCAGCCTACGGCGACGGTGTCGTTGAAGTAGATGGCGCGCGGGCGGTCGGGCGTGACCCAGCGGGCCTGGAAGCTGGTCTCGGAGAACACCGTCACCTGCGACTCGACGGGCACGTCGAGGGCGTCGAGCAGTGACCGCAGGTAGCCGCTGGTCGGGTCGAATGCGAGCGCGGCGTCGCCCGACTGCAGGGCCTCGTTCAGCGCCGTGACCGCGTCGTTCCGCTCCCCGTCGGTGTAGCGGATGGCGGGGTGGTCGCGCGACTCGCGGAACACGCCGCCGCGCTGTCCGTTCGCCGCGCCCGCGGCCAGCACCGCGAGCAGCCCCGCCGCCGCCGCGCCCCGCCCGACCGTTGCCCACCGTCGTGTCTTGTTCACCATGATTGCCCCGATGATTCTACCCTCGCCGGCAGGGCGGGGGGCACCCCCAGGGCACCCCCCCGCCCGTACGGGTGGTCTGAGCGAGCACGTGGTGGCCGGCCCTCCCCTCCACTCGTTCCGGCTCGGTCTTGCGGGCGCCTGGGCGGACCCGGGCGGATGGTGTCCCGGATGGACCTCGCGGCCGATGTGAGCGGGCGCCCGGGCGGGGGGCATGGCCCGTCGTGCCCGAAGCGTCCCGGCGTTGGTCTCGCGCAGACCCCGGAACCGTGGGGCGATGACGCGACCCCTGCCGTCGGGCCGGGGTACACTTCGCGCGACATGGCCGAGCCGTCATCGCGGTTGCCCGTCGTCCTTTTCGGGCTGTTGCTGGCCCTGTGCCTGACCCTGGTCCTCGCGTTCGCGGTGGAACCCGCCGCGTCCGGAGACGGGCCGGGTGCGGGCGGGAGCGCCGAAGCGGTGTCCGCGTCCGGCGCCACCCATCCGGAGTTCTCGTCGATGGACCACGGCGGGTCCGGTCCGCGGCGGCACGGGCCGGTCCTGGGTCTGGCGTGGGCCTTCGGCGTCCTGCAGCTCGCCCTCGTCGTGGGCTGCCTGGCCCTCGGGGCCCGTCGCGACCGCGTGCGGGCGCGGCTGGCCGCGGGCGGGCTCGTGCTCGCGCTGATCGTCACCATGATGGTGGTTTCATACGGCGGCTACCTCGACGATCCGGACGCGGCGTTCCTAGCCCTGCCGGTGCCCACCGCCTGGTTCCTCTACGCGTTCTGGCCCGCCCAGTTCCTCGTCGTGGGCCTCTACGTGCTGCTGTTCGACCGGGAGATCGTGACCCGCCGGGACCTGGACCGTTTCCGCGAGATCCTCGCCCGGCACGCGCGGTCCGGCGGCTCCGCTCCGCGCCCGGACGATCCTCCCGGCGTGGACGCCGTGCGACGCCGCGGGCGCCCGGCCCGGAGGTCCTCGCCTTTCGACTTCGCCGGCGGTCCGACAGACCCCGGCCGGGGATCGGCGCCGCCACCCGCCGGCTGATCTCCGATGGACGACTCGCGCTCCCTCGTCGTGCTCGCCTTCGTCGCCGCCTATCTGGCGATGTGCGTCGGCGTGGGGATCTGGGCCCTGCGCCGCACCAACTCCACCCGCGACTTCTTCATGGCGGGGCGCGACCTCGGCGTCATGGTCACCGGCCTCGCGGTGTTCTCGAGCGTAATGAGCGGGTTCGGCTTCGTGGGCGGCCCCGGCCTCGTCTACCGCATGGGGCTGAGCTCGGCGTGGATGACGGTGGTCAGCCCCCTCGCGTTCTGCTCGGTGTACTACCTGCTGGCCAAGCGCCTGCGCATGGTGGCGGAGCTGCGCGACACCATCTCGCTGCCCGACGCGGTGGCCGCGCGCTACCGCAGCGAGCTCGCCCGGCTGCTGACCGCCGTCGCCATTCTCCTCGGGGTGGTCGGCTACCTGGGGACGCAGATCCTGGCGATGGCCACGGTGCTGCGCGACATCCTGAACAACGTGTCGTTCATCCCCGAGGTGTCCCTCGTCGCCTGCATGGCCGTGGCGTGCGCGGTGCTGGTGTTCTACTGCGTCACCGGGGGCATCCTGGCGTCGGTCTACACCGATCTGGTGCAGGGCGCGATCATGATCGTCGCCGCGGTGTTCGTGTTCGTCGCGGCCCTCGCCGCGGTGGAGGGCGGGCTCGGCGGCATCGTCACCACCCTCGTCGCCGACGACCCCGAGGCCATCAGCCCGTGGGGCACGCTGGGCATGATCGGGTCGCTGTCGTGGCTCGTCGTGTTCACCCTCGGCGGGGCCGGGCAGCCCCACGTCATCACCAAGCTGATGATGAACCGGCGCATCGAGGACGCCCGCCGCAGCCTGCCCGTCAGCGCCGTGGGCTACGCGATCTGCTCGCTGCTGTGGCTGAGCATCGGCCTCGCCATGCGGGCTCTGGTCATCCAGGGCGGCCACCCCGAGCTCGCCAACCCCGACGAGGCTGCGCCGCAGTTCCTGCAGCTCCACGCCGGCCCGGTGCTGGCCGGCATCGTCTTCGCGGGGTTGTTCGCGGCCATCATGTCCACCGCCGACAGCTTCCTCAACCTGGGCGCGGCGGCCGTCGTGCACGACATCCCGCGGGCCCTCTACGGCCGCTCGCTGGCGAACGAGCTGTTCTGGGCGCGTGCGGCCACGGTGGGGCTCGCGGTGGGGTCGGCCCTCTTCGTCCTCTACTCGCGTCAGGACCTCGTGGCCCTGCTCGGGGCCTTCGGGTGGGGCACGTTCGCGGCCGCCCTCGTGCCGGCGGTGGCCATCGGGTTCAACTGGAAGCGGGCCACCGCCGCCGCCGCCAACGTGGCCATCGCGTCGAGCCTCGTCGTCAACTTCGGCATCGAGCTGTTCGGGATCGTCCTGCCCTGGGGCATCAACGGGGGCTTCGTCGCCCTGCTGCTCTCGATGACGCTGTTCTTCGGGGTCTCGCTGGCCTCGGCGCCCCCGGCCCTCGACCCGGACATCGACGAGGTGATGGACCTGTAGCGTCGGCCGGGGGTTCAGGCTGGTCCGTTGCCAGGAGAGCAGGTTCCGGCGGGGGTGGGCGGGGTCGTAGCGGGCGACCCGGGCGGGCCGCCGCCGTCACCAGCGGACGAGGGGGTCGGTCGTCGGCTTGCCGCCCGTCGCGATGACGGCGTCGGGCGAGCGGACGCTGACGACGTAGTCGAAGGCGTCGGGGCCGGCCGCCGACCGCCGGCCGACGAGGCGGACGAAGCGCTCGCCGGCCGCCCGCGCGGCCCGGAGCTCGGTCTCGGCCGGCACGACCAGCGAGAGGGTCACGGTGCGGCCGCGCTGGCGCAGGGTCGCGTCGAGCACGCCGGCGTCCGCCCGCATGTCGTCCAGCACCGCGGCTTCCTGCGTGGAGGCCAGGACCGGTGGGGTCGATACGCCCGGGCGGGAGCGGAGACCGGACAACCAGCCGGCGACCCTTCGCACGACGTACGGCAGCCCCACCGCGACGGCCGAGGCGGTGCCGATGCCGAGGACGTCGGTCTGGGCCATCTCCGTCATCTGGCGCGGCTGCATCTGGCTCATCATCTCCGAGTGGCTCGGCCCCCCGAACGGGGCCGGCTCGCGGCCGCGGGTCAGGTCGTCGAAGAGCCCGAGTCCCTCGACGAAGCCGAGGCCGGGCGCCAGCTCGACCGGCGGCCGCGGCGGGACGATCCATCCGGCGTCGGGATCGCTGAAGACCGTCCGGGCCGAACCCTCGGCGCGCCGGTCGGCCTGGAGCGCGGCCCGGATGCGCGCGAGCGACTCGGGGCTGAGCGCGCCGACCGCGCTCTCGTCGGGGGATGTCTCGTCGGCCGCCGGGGTCTGCGCGGCCGCCGGGGGCTGCGCCGCCGCCGGGGACAGCACCGCCGCCGGGGTCTGCGCCGCCTCCGGCCCCGTCAGCAGCAGTACGGCGACGACGGTCGCGCAGGCCGCGCCGCGGGGCCGCCGCCAGCGCGGGCATCGTTCCCCGCACGGCTCGCCTGCCGTGGCGCCGATCCGACCGGTCATCCCATGACCCTCAGGCATGTGAACGCGGGCATGTGGTGCCACCAAGGCATGATACATCGACACCCGCCCCGGGGGAGCCGGGGGGCCGCACGGGTCCGCCCTCTCGGCATCGGACGCCGAGGCCGTGGCCCGTCCGCCGGGTCCGCGTTCCCCGTTCGGCGCTACGGGACAGTGTAGGATACCGGACTCGACAACTCCACGACCTCCGAGGAGACGCCATGACCTTCGTCAGCGACCTGGAGCCGACCGCCCTGTGGCGGCACTTCGACACCATTCTCACGATTCCCCGCGCGTCGAAGGACGAAGGCCGGATGCGCGACCACATCGTGGCGTCGGCCGACCGCCTCGGCCTCGCCCATCATGCGGACGCGGCCGGAAACCTCGTCGTGCGCAAGCCGGCCACGACGGGCCACGAGGGCGCCGGCATCACCGTCCTCCAGTCCCACCTCGACATGGTGCAGGAGAAGAACGCGGACGTCGCGTTCGACTTCGCCACCGACGCCATCGTGCCGGAGATGCAGGGCGAGTATCTGACCGCGGCCGGCACCACCCTGGGGTCGGACAACGGCATCGGGGTGGCGGCGATGCTCGCGGTGATGGGGGAGACCGCGTTCGCGCACGGGCCGCTCGAGCTGCTGTTCACCATCGACGAGGAGACGGGGCTGACCGGCGCCGCCCGCCTCGACGGCGGACTGGTGCAGGGCCGGCGGCTCATCAACCTCGATTCCGAGGAGGACGGCGTGCTCTACGTCGGGTGCGCGGGCGGGGGCGACACGCAGCTCACCGTGGAGCTCGCCGCCGCGCCGGCCCCCGAGGCCGGCGTCGCCCTCGCGGTGGCCCTGCGGGGCCTCAAGGGCGGCCACTCCGGCGTCGACATCCATCTGCAGCGGGGCAACGCCGTCAAGCTGCTGGGGCGGGCCCTTTGGGCCGTCCGCCTCCTCGGCCACCGCTACGACCTCGCCCGCTTCGACGGGGGCAGCGCCCACAACGCGATTCCCCGCGAGGCGTTCGCGACGGTGGTGGTGCCGGCCGACGGCCAGAGCGCCCTGCTCGCCGCTTTGGACCGCGAGGTCGCGGCCATCCGCGACGAGTACGCGCCGGCGGACCCGGGCATCACCCTCACCGCCGACGCGATGAACCGGCCCTCGACGGTCTGGGACCCGGCGACGACGGAAAGGGTGCTCCGTCTCGTCAACGCCCTGCCGCATGGGGTCGAGGCGATGAGCTACGACATTCCCGACCTCGTGGAGACCAGCGTCAACCTCGCCACCGTCGTTCCCGGCGACGGCTCGCTGCGGGTGGGCCTGAGCAGCCGATCGTCCGTCGACTCGGCCCTCGACGCGATGCGCCGCCGCGTGCGGGCCATCGGCGTGCTGGCCGGTGCGGCGGTCGACGAGGGCGAGGCGTACCCGGGATGGAAGCCCGACCTGGAGTCGCCGCTGCTCGATGCCGTCAAGACGGTTCACCGCCGCCAGTTCGACCGCGAGCCCGGGGTGAAGGCGATTCACGCCGGGCTGGAGTGCGGCATCCTCGGCAAGAAGGTGCCCGGCATCGACATGATCTCGTTCGGCCCGCGCATCGAGTTCCCGCACTCGCCCGACGAGCGGGTGCACGTCGATTCGGTGGCCCGGTTCCACAAGCTGCTCGAGGCCACCCTGACCGCGCTGGCGTGACCCGGGGGAGCGGCTGGCGATTGGACGTCCGTCGCCCGACGTTGGCGCAGAGTTCCCGCACTCGCCTGCCGAGCGGGTGCACGCCGCATCGGTCGCCCGCTTCATACCGGCTCCTCGAAGCCACCCTGACCGCGCTGGCGTGACGATGGGTGAAAGTCAGGCGGATGCGGCACATCCCGGACGCTTCGGCCGTCCGAGCCGTCTCGGCCGGCGCGGGCGCTGTTGAATCGGCGGATCGGCGGAGGCACGCGCCGGCCCCCGGGGGGCACGGAGAGCGGGCGGGGTCACTCGTCCGGCGCCGGTGTGGGCGGGCCGAGGCGTTGCTCCACAGTGGTGAGGCGTTGCTCCACAGTGGTGAGGCGCTGCTCGACCTTGGCCAGGGTGACCTCGACGGCACGCAACCTGGCGTCGAGGGCGCGGATGTCGGTTTCGATACGGTCGAGGCGGGCGTTCGTTCCGGCGATCTGCGCCGAGAGAAGACCCCCGACGACGATTACGGTCCCGATGATCCAGCGCGCGTCGTTGCTCGGCATCGACTTTCGGTCATGCTACCCCAAGTCTCTGTCAAAAACAACACGACCGTGTTGTATTTGCCCGCCCGGGTGGCCGCTCTTCGCCATCAGGCTCAGTGCACCCGGAAGCTGCCGGGCGGCAGGGGCGCCGCGGGGGGAGGGGCGGTGCGCGACGGCGCGACGTCGTCGCCGCAGTCGTCGCAGCCGTGGCAGGACGCCTTGGTGTCGGGGGCGGCGCTGCCGATGATGGCGCGCAGATGGCGGTAGAGGGCGACCACCGCGTAGGCCACGATGAGCGCGACGATCGGATCCTGCCAGGTCCAGGTCATGGTGGGTCACCCGTCATCGTTCGCAGTCAAGGACGGTGATCGACACGAGGTTGCCAACTACACGCAGATGCAGCCCGCCTTCAGCCGCTTCCGCGCTTGGCATGTGGCAGTGTCGTTTCCGCCACCTTACCCCGATACCCCGCCGAAGCCGCGCGGCGCGCCGCTCACATGCGGCCGGCCTGTCATCGCCGTGCCCCGGCCGAAGCGGCGGCCCCGCCGGTCAGACGCCCCAGCCGAGGGCCGAGCCGACCTGATACACCACCAGCGACGCGACGTAGGCGAGCACCGACATGTAGCCGAACATGAAGATCGGCCAGTACCAGCCTCCCGCCTCCCGGCGCACGACCACGATGGTGCTCATGCACTGGCACGCCAGCACGAAGAACACCATCAGCGACACGCCCGCGAGCGGGGTCATCAGCGGCGACCCGTCCGCGTGGGTCGCGTTCTGCAGCGACTCGCGCAGGCTGACGCTCTCCTCGTCGGCCTCCTCGATGCCGAACACGATGCCCAGGGTCGACACGAAGACCTCGCGCGCCGCGAACGCCCCGATGATGCCGACCCCGATGCGCCAGTCGAAGCCGAGGGGCTCGATGGTCGGCTCGATCGCCTGGCCCAGCCGGCCCCCGAGGCTGTAGCGGAGCTGCTCGCCCGCCTGCTGCCCGGCCAGCTCGGCCAGTTGCTCGTCCTGCGCCGCGGCGTCGGTCGTCGCGGCGAGCACGTCCTCGCGCGCGGCGTCGTACCGGGCGTCGATCGCGCTGCTGTGGGGGTACGAGAGCAGGGCCCACAGGATGACCGTCATCGTCAGGATGATGGTGCCCGCGTCCTCGAGGAACTTGCGCGTCCGGCGCCACGCGACGAGGAAGATGTTGCTCCAGACCGGCACGCGGTACGGGGGCAGCTCGAGCAGCAGCGGCAGGCGGGGACCCTTGAGCACCGTCCGGCGCAGCACCGCCGCCGCGCCGAGGGTGGCGCACACCGAGAGCGCGTACATCGAGAACAGCACCACCGCCCCCGCGCTCACGATGCCGAAGACGCGGGGGGCGCCCGCGAACACCACCGCGGTAATGATGGCGTAGACCGGCAGGCGGGCGCTGCACGAGATCATGGGCAGCGTCAGCATGGTGATGAGCCGGTCGCGGCGGCCCTCGATGGTGCGGGTGGCCATGACCGCGGGAATGGCGCAGGCGAAGCCGGACAGCATCGGCACGAACGCCTTCCCGTGGAGGCCCACCCGGCCCATGAGCCGGTCGATGACGTACGCCACCCGGGCGAGGTAGCCCGAGGCCTCGAGCAGGGCGATGAAGAACGACAGCATCGCGATCTGCGGCACGAAGACCACGACGTTGCCGACCCCGGCGATGACCCCGTCGGCCGCCAGGTCGGCCAGGTTCCCCTCCGGCAGGACCGCCCTCACCCCGCTCTGCAGCCACGCCGTCGCCGTCTCGATGGCCCCCATGAACGGCTCGGACCACGTGAACAGGGCCTCGAAGACCACCGCCATGACCACCGCGAAGACGGCCATGCCCCAGACCCGGTGGGTCAGCACGTCGTCGATCTTCCGGGTCCAGGTGCGGGTGTCCTGGTGCCGGATGGTCCTGACGTCCCGGGCCACCGCCTCGGTCCAGCGGTAGCGGGCGGCGATGATCTCCTCGTCGAGCCGCCGCTCGGCGGCCGCGGCGTCCCGGCGGAGCGCGTGGACCTGCTGCAGCACCGGGGCGGGGAGGCCGCTCCCGGCGCCGTCGTCGGTGTCGAGCGACAGCAGCGACCACAGCGCCCACGCCCGGCGGACGGCCGGGGTGCTCCCGAAATCGGCGTCGGCGAGCGCCCGGCTCACCGTCGACACGTCGCGCTCGGCCTCCGGCGGCAGGCCCGTCCAGGCCTCGTCGGGGCGTGGCGCCAGCGCCACCGCGTCGCCGATCGCGCTGCGGAGGGCGTCGAACCCGAGGCCCTTCGAGGCGACGGTCGGGACCACCTTCGCGCCCAGCCAGCTCGCCAGCCGTTCGGTGTCGAAGTCGGCCCCCGCCGCCTCCGCCTCGTCCATCATGTTGAGGGCCACGATGACCGGGATGCCCGTCTCCGCGATCTGCAGCACGAGGTACAGCGCCCGCTCGATGACGCCCGCGTCGACCACCACCACCACCGCGTCGGGCGGGCCGTCGTGGCGGCCGAGCACCGCGTCGACCGCCACCTGCTCGTCCGGCGAGCTGGCGGTGAAGCTGTAGGTGCCGGGCAGGTCGACGATCTCGACGGGGGCGCCGCCGGGCAGGGTGACCTGCCGCGAGGCCCGGGTGACGGTGACCCCGGGATAGTTGCTGATGTGGGCGCGGGCCCCGGTCAGGGCGTTGAAGACGGTGGTCTTGCCCGAGTTGGCGTTGCCGGCCACCAGCACGCGGGGGACGCGGGCGCCTCCGTCTTCGTCGGGAGCCGCCCTGGCCGACGGGTCGTGCGCCGGCAGCCGGGACGGCGCCTCGCCGTCCCCGGTCTCCGCGAGGTCGGCGCGGCCGTCCGGCAGGAGCTGGATGTGGGCGGCGTCGGCCCGGCGCAGCGAGAACAGGTAGCCGCGCAGCCGGACCTCGAGGGGGTCGCCCAGGGGCGCCCGGCCCACCGCCTCGATGGGGGTGCCCGGCACCAGCCCCATCTCCATCAGCCGCCGCGCCACGCGCGGCTGGCCCCCGACGCGGTGGATGACGCCGCTGTCGCCGATGGGGAGCTGGTCGAGGGTGTGGAGACCTTGGTGCACGGGAAGATGCTCCGGGCGCCGGTAGCTCGGCGGCCTCAAGTGAAACTGAGTCTCAGTATGGAGAGACGAGTCTATCCCGAACGCGGGAGGCGGTCAACAGACCGGTGGCCGGTGCCAACGCCCTCATCGCCCGGCGGTGCTGCAAGCTCGGTGGCCGCTTCGAGGGTCTTTGGGAACGACGAGTCGCAAGGCCGCCTGCCGGTCGGACCACGAATCTGTCGTGCGCACCGGCCGGAGCCGTCGACCGAGGCGCGACTCGCGCGGGCCGAATCTCGCGCCGGGCATGGGGGTGCACGACGAGAGAGTGGTGCGCCGTCGCGCAAGCGGCACGTAGGCCTCCATGCGAGCGCCGAGATCCCACGGCGGCGTGTTCGGCAGCGCCGAGGGGCCCGACCGGGCCGGGGGCGTCACCGGACAAGGGTGTCGTGCCCCCGGGCATGGCCCGGGAGCTTCGGGGGACTTCGGGGCGTCGAAAAGCTCGTCTGTGACACAATAGAACGTTTTCGGTACCTTCGTATTCGATGTTCTGTCAGGAGTCCTTTCGATGAACAACGCCCGTGTCACGGTGCCCCCCCCTCGGAACGAGCCGGTGCTGAGCTACGCGCCCGGATCGCCGGAGAAGGCCGCCCTCAAGTCGCAGCTCGACGCGTTCGCGGCCGGGTCGGTGGAGATTCCCCTGATCATCGGCGGCCGCGAGGTGACCACCGGCGACGTCGGCGCCTGCGTCCTGCCCCACGACTACCGCAAGCAGGTGGCCACCTATCACCGCGGCAACGCCGACACCGTGGACCAGGCGATCGCGGCGGCGGCGGCGGCCCGCCCCGGGTGGAGCGAGATGTCGTGGGAGTCGCGCGCGGCCATCTTCCTCAAGGCGGCCGAGCTGCTGGCGGGCCGCTACCGGCCCATCGTGAACGCGGCCACCATGCTGAACCAGAGCAAGACGGTGTTCCAGGCCGAGATCGACGCGGCGTGCGAGCTCATCGACTTCTGGCGGTTCAACGTTTCGTACCTTCCCGACATCTACGGGCAGCAGCCCGAGAGCGCGGCCGGCATCTGGAACTACGTCGAGTACCGGGCCCTGGAAGGGTTCGTCCTCGCCGTCACCCCGTTCAACTTCACCTCCATCGCCGGCAACCTGCCGACGAGCCCCGCCTTGATGGGCAACACCGTCGTCTGGAAGCCGGCGTCCACCGCGGTGTTCTCGGCCTGGTGGCTGATGAAGCTGCTCGAGGAGGCCGGCCTGCCGCCGGGGGTCATCAACCTCGTGCCGGGCTCGGGCGGGCAGATCGGCGCTCCCGCCATGGCCCATCCCGACCTCGGCGGCGTGCACTTCACCGGCAGCACCGAGGTGTTCCAGGACATGTGGCGCACCGTCGGCGGCAACATCGCGGGCTACCGCAGCTATCCGCGCATCGTCGGCGAGACCGGCGGCAAGGACTTCGTCTTCGCCCACGCCTCGGCCGACCCCGACGAGCTGACCGCCAACCTCATCCGGGGGGCCTACGAGTACCAGGGGCAGAAGTGCAGCGCGGCCAGCC
This sequence comes from Vicinamibacteria bacterium, assembly GCA_022820675.1. Classification (GTDB taxonomy): domain Bacteria; phylum Acidobacteriota; class Vicinamibacteria; order Vicinamibacterales; family UBA8438; genus JAJEEA01. The sequence goes on from JAJEFC010000404.1 coordinate 18,831, forward strand.
GCGCCTACGTCCCCGAGAGCCTGTGGAACCGGTGCCGCGACGAGGTCGTCGGCGAGGTCGAGGCCATCCGCTACGGGGACGTCGCCGACTTCACCAACTTCATGGGGGCGGTCATCGACAAGGCCTCGTTCGACAAGCAGAAGCACTACATCGACGCCGCGCGGACCGACAGCGACGCCGACGTGATCTGCGGCGGCGTCTGCGACGACAGCACCGGGTACTTCATCTCGCCGACGATCATCCAGGCCCACGATCCGCGGTACGCCACCATGGAGACCGAGCTGTTCGGTCCCGTGCTCACGGTCCACGTCTACAAGGACAGCGACTACGAGCAGACCCTGGATCTGTGCGACCGGACGTCGCCCTACGCCCTGACCGGGGCCATCTTCGGGCGCGACCGGCAGGCCATCGGCGTCGCCCACGAGCGGCTGCGCCACGCCGCCGGCAACTTCTACATCAACGACAAGCCGACCGGCGCGGTGGTGGGGCAGCAGCCCTTCGGCGGCTCGCGCGCCTCGGGCACCAACGACAAGGCGGGCAGCGCGCAGAACCTGCTGCGCTGGGTCAGCACCCGGACCACGAAGGAGACGTTCGTGCCGGTGCACGACTACCGCTACCCGCACATGCAGGAGCGGTGAGCGCCCCGCCGGGTGAGACCAGACCCGACCACGAAGGAGGCGTTCGTGCCGGTGCGCGACCACCGCTACCCGCACGTGCAGGAGCGGTTAGCGCCCCGCCGGGCGAACCGGGCCACGAAGGCGACGTTCGTGCCGGTGCGCGACCACCGCTACCCGCACATGCAGGAGCGGTGAGCGCCCCGGCCGGGCGAGACCGGACCACGAAGGAGCGTTCGTGCCGGTGAGCGACCACCGCTACCCGCAGGCAGGAGCGGTGAGCGCCCCGGCCTGGGCGGGACCCTGAGCACGAGGGCGCCGGGTGGTCCAGGCAGCCGCCTGATCGACCCGGCCCCGCGCCCCGCCGCGCGGGCATGCGCCGGCGACCACCGGCGGCGCGGCGGCCGCGGGATCAGAACCCGAACGTCTTGCCGATCTCGATGCGGTCGGGCGTCACCGCGAAGTCGACGTGGGGATTCGCGGGGATGTCCGACCACACCGTCGCGAGCAGGACGCCGGTGACGGCCAATCCGATGCCCGGGTAGACCAACGCCTTGTGCCGCTCCGTCTCCGAGACGCAGTCGCCGCCAGTGCAGCGTACCGTCTCCTTCTTGCCCGACATCAGCACGGCGCCGCCGGCGATCATGATCATGCCGGCCCAGGTCCGGCTCCTCGACCGCCAACTGCGCGTGGCGCCCGACTGCAGCTCCATCCCGACTGCCGCGCGTTCCGCCGATGGGAGGATCGCCCCGTGCGGCGGCTGCGCCGACCCGGCGACCGGCGTTGCCAGCACGACGGCGACGACGGCGGGTGCGAGTATTTTCTTCAGCATTGATTTCTCTTCGCGGGCGCTCGATGCGGAGCCAGGGCCGACGGTCGGGTGTCCCGCAACGACCTCGACTCGGCCGTCGCCGGAACTTCCCACGGTCGCGACCGCCAAGACCGTCGGCCTTCAGGGTCCACCACGAGACCTCGGGGCGCTGGAGATCGGTGTTGCCGCACCGCACGACGACCTCGCCTTCGTCGGTCCCGACGAGAGCGAGGCCGCCGTGAACGGTCGATGCACCCTCGCGGCTACTCTTCGACCGCGTACTTCGTGAACGCGCCGCCCGCGAAGCGCAACGAGTTGGGCCCCTCCGCCGCGAACACGTTGCCGTCCGCGTCCACCGCGACGCCCTCTCCGGCCGCCCCCTGGTACGGCCGGGTCTCCGCGTCGAACGGCGGGATGAAGCCGACGATGCGGTCCTCGTCCACGGGCCCGATGCGCACGCCGTTCATCCAGTTCGCATGGCTGGTCATGCTCGACTCGGAGTCGATCGAGTACAGCATGTCGTCGGGGGTGATGAAGATGCCGCTGATGCGCCCGTGCGAGTAGAGCGAGTCGAGGTAGTTGCCGTCCTGGTCGAAGATCTCGATGCGGTGGTTGCCGCGGTCCGCCACGAAGAGCCGCCCCTGCGAATCGAACTCCACGGCGTGGGGGGTGCGGAACTCGCCGTGCAGGGTGCCGATGCGTCCCCACTCGCGGATGAACGTGCCGTCGGGGGCGAACTTCAGGATGCGGCCGGTGAGGCCCGCCTCGCGTCCCGCCGCTATCGCCTGGTTGGTGGTCATGCCCTGGCCGCTGTGGCCGTCGGCGACGAAGATGCTGCCGTCAGGCGCGGTGACCACGTCGTTCGGCTGGTTGAACTGGTTGGGGCCGGTCCCCGGCTGGCCCGCCGTGCCGAGGCTCATCAGGAGCTCGCCGTCGGGGCTGAACTTGTGGACCTGGTGCCCCTTCGTGCCCTCCGCGTTCCCCGCGAAGTCGGTCACCCAGACGTTGCCGTCGGCGTCCGCGTGGATGCCGTGCGGCGTGACCATGATGCCCCCGCCGAAGTTCGCCAGCACCTCGCCGGTGTTGCGGTCGAACTTGAAGATGGGGTCGACGGGGTTCGAGTCGCAGTTGACGGGCACGCCCGCGCCGAACGACCCGGCGCCGCAGCGCTCGTAGGCCCAGACGTGGCCGTCGATCGGGTCGATGTCGACGCCCGCGGTCGAGCCCCACTCCCGGCCTTCGGGCAGGTCGCCCCAGTTCGCGATGACGGTCGCGGTCGGGTTCGGCAGGCCCTCGCCCGTGATTGCATTGCCGTCCGACTGCGCTTCGGCGGTCGACCCGCCGAGCACGAGGGCGCTGCAGGCGAACAACGTGGACATCAGATAACGTGACCTCGACATGGCTTCTTCTCTCCTTGAACTCGCGTTCAACTCCCCTGGAACCCGCGTTCAGCGAGCTCGCGTTCTCGCGTTCCGTCTTGCCGCCCTGAACGCGGACGACGGTCGGATGATAGCCTGAAACCGGGTTCTACCCGAATAGGCCGCGCCCCGGTCGTTTCGACCAGGAGTCTGCGCCGTAGCACGGCGCGGCCTCCTGGCGGGTTGGTTGGGCGCCCGGCGGAGCCGCCGGCGACGACTGGCGGGCTACGGCGCCGGCACGAATCCCGAGCGGTCGACCCACTCGCCGAGCCGCATGACCCGGTCGATGTCCAGGGTGTTGCGGATGTCGGCCAGGGGATCCGCGTTCAGCACGATGAGGTCGGCGGCCTTGCCCGCCTCGAGGGTGCCGTAGTCGGCCGCGCCCACCGGGGGCATCTGCGCCGCGCCGGTGGCGGTCGCGGCGACGATGGCGTCCATCGGGGTCAGGCCGGCCTCGACGTACATCTCCATCTCGTGGTGCATGCCCCAGCCGAACGGCACGTTCGGGGTGCCGGCGTCGTTGCCCAGCGCGACCGCGACCCCCGCGTCGTGCATCGTCTTCACGAAGTCCAGGAGCTGCCGGAACGCAGCCTTGCGGTCCTCGAACCCCGGGTCGTCGACGATCTCGGCCCGGCTCGCCGGGTCGTCCAGGCGGGCCAGGGCGTCCGGGTTGTACATCTCGAACGCGGCCCGCAGCTCGGGGTCGTCGAGCAGCTCCGGGTGCTCGGCGAAGTGCCAGCGGTTCTGGATGATCGACAGCGTGGGCGTGAAGTACACGTCGTTGTCCAGGCACATCCGGATGAACGCGGGCGAGGGATCCGGATCCTCCACCGGGACCCCGGCGCCGGGGCCGAAGGTCAGCACGGTGCTGTGCAGGAAGTCCCGCAGGCCGGCCTCGACGAGCTGCCGGCCGTCGGCCTCGTCGTCGATATGGGCGACGGGGATGGCGCCGTTCGACACCGCCTCGTCGATGATCGCCGCGCGTATCTCGGGCGGGATCTTCAGGCCCGGCTCGGCGACCTCGTTCACCCACATCTTGATGAAGTGCACGCCGAGCGCGATCTGGTCGCGCACCAGCGCCCGCGCCTCCTCCTCGGTGGCGGGGGCGTTCCGGCCCGCCGCGTTGAAGCCGCCGGGGTAGGAGAACCCCATCCCCGCCGTGTAGGTCCGGGGGGCGTCGGAACGGCCGGCGGCCCCGAGCAGGTACGCGACCCGCTCCGGCGTGTCGCTGCCGGTGCTCCGGGCGGTGGTCACCCCGTAGTGGAGCTGCGACCGGAACTGGCGCTCGATCTCCTCCGGTCCCTCCCGGTAGTGCACGTGCAGGTTCACGAGGCCCGGAATGATCGTCTTGTCGGCGAGGTCGACGGTCTCGGCGCCCTCGGGCACCGGCGTCGCGTCCCGCGCCCCGGCGCTCTCGATGCGGCCGTCGCGGACGACGACCACCGAGTCGGCCACCGGCGGCCCGCCGGTCGCGTCGATCAGTTGCGCCCCGACGAGCGCCAGCGCGCCCGCCCCCTCGGGAGGCGGGGCCTCTCCGCAACCGGTGAGAGTCAGGGCCAGTCCCGCCGCCAGCAGATGAAGTCGCTTCATGAGTAACCTCTCGGTCCAGTCATCCAACCCGGCCGCGGGTGCGTCAGGCGGCGGACGGGGCGCCCGCCGACCCGATCTGCTCAAGGGCGTCCGGGCGCCGCGCGGGCAGCCGCGCGTCCGGCGGATCGACGATCAGCGACGTGCGCCGGTCCTCGAGGAGGGTGCCCCGCGGTCGTACCAGGACTCGTTGCAGGGCACGATGCCGCCCTCCGCCGCCGGCGGATGGAGCGTCCCGCCCTTCTCCGGATCGACGAGGTCGCGGTTCGCTCCGTCGGCTTCCTGAACCCTGGCGTGATTCTAGCAGCCGGATGGACCCCGTTCTTCACCGGGGTCACCGCGATCCGTCCGGGTACGGCGGCATCTCCGGCTCGAGCTCGACGTGGACGGCGTCGGCGACGCGGTTGATGTAGTTGAAGAACGAGACGACCTGGACCGCGAGGTGTATCGCCTCGTCGCCGAGCCCGGCGGCGCGTAGCGGCCGCAGGTCCGCCTCGGTCATCGCCGCCGGCTCCCGGGTGAGCTTCTCGGCGTAGGCGCAGAGCGCCGCGTCGACCGGCTCGAGCCCTGCGCTGCGCCAGTCGGCGAGCACCGCTTCGGCCAGCTTCGTGTCGCCGCCTTCCCGTGCGATCTCGGCCCGGAGATCGTCGGCGTGCTGCAGCATTCAATAGTGGCAGTCGTTGGCGCGGCTCACCACCGTGGCCAGCATCTCCCGCTGCACGAGGGACAGGTCGCCGGGGGCCTTCATGATGGCCGCGTAGAGCCCGATGGAGGCGTCCAGCACCGCCGGCTGCACGCTCATGGTGCGCACGATGCCGAACACCCGCCCGGCGCGCTCCACTGCGGCGCGGTAGCTTCCAGCGAGACGGCCGGTGGCCGCCTCGACGCCGACGGTTCGAATCCAGGGCATGACGCCGATGTTAGCGCGGCCGGACCGCCCGGGACCGGCAGGCACGACGATGCTCCTGGAACGAGTCCATCCAACCAGGTCCGAGGACATGACGCATGCGCATCATCGACATGCGCGAGCCGATCACTCGGTAGCCGCGCCATGCACTCGATAGCCGCGCCATGAGCGTTTGCCCCGGCTACAATCCCGGCATGGGGGACCGCGAACCGCGGGAACGGCGACGTCACCGTCTCGGCGACCTGCGGCAGGACCTGCGCCTCGCCGGCCGCGCCCTCGCGCGCAAGCCGGGATGGACGGCGGCCGGGGTGCTGACGCTGGCCATCGGGGTGGCCGGCTCGACCCTCGTCGCCGGTCTCCTCGACCAGGCGTTCGTGCGGCCGCTGCGCTTCGCGGCCGGCCACGAGCTGGTCACGCTGTACGTGACGAGCGGCCCCGAGTACTCGCCGCTGCCGTACCCCGACTACGCCGAGCTCCGGACCGCGCTCGAGGGCACGGTCGACCTCGCCGCGTTCTGCCGGGTGTTCATGACGGTGGGCGGGGGGGCGTTTCCCGAGCGCCACGAGGGCGAGATGGTGTCGGGCGCCTTCTTCTCGGTCCTGGGCGTCCGGCCCGCCCTCGGGCGCCTCATCGGCCCCGCCGACGACGTCGACCCCGGCGGGCCCCGCGTCGTCGTGCTCTCGGACTTCCTCTGGCGCAGCCAGTTCGCGGCCGACCCCGACATCGTGGGCAGGACGGTGCGCCTGGACGAGGTGGTCTACGACGTCGTCGGGGTGACGCCCCCGGGCTTCCGCGGCGCGGTGTGGCCGTCGTTCGAAAGCGCGTTCTGGATTCCGGCGACGATGGCCGACGAGTACTTCGGGGGGCGCGACGTCCTGAACGGCCGCCTCCCGGTCTTCCAGACCCTCGGCCGCCTCGCTCCCGGCGTGGCCCTGGAGGCGGCCCGGGCGCGCATCGACCCGGTGGACGAGGTCCTCGCCCGGGACCGCGTCGAGAGCGTCTACTACCCCGAGACGGGGGCGCCGCCGTGGCGCGTGAACGCCCTTCCCGGGAGCTACCTGCGGCTGTGGCCCGAGTTCCGGGACGAGGTCGCCGGGTTCCTGGCCGTCCTCGGCCTCATGGCGGCGGCGGCGCTGGCCGTCGCGTGCGCGAACCTCGCCACGCTGCTGCTGGCGCGGTCGACGGAGTGGCGGCGCGGGCTGGCGATTCGCCGGGCCCTGGGCGCCTCGCGGGGCGACCTGGTGCGGCGGCTCGGGGCGGAGGTCGGCCTGCTCGTGACGGCCGGCGGGCTCGGCGCCACCGCCCTGGTCGCATGGTCGAGCGCGTTCGCGCCGCTCCTGCCCCTGACCGTTCCCTATCAGCTCGACCTCGTGCCCGACCGCCGCCTGCTGGGCATCGGACTGGCCGTCACCGCGGTGACCGGCTTCGCGTTCGCGATGCCCGCGGTGTGGCGGGTGCTCCGCGACCTGCCCGAGGCGTCGTCGCTGTCCCGCGGCTACAGCGCGGCCGGCCGGTCCACGGCGATGAGCGCGCTCGTCGTCACCCAGGTGGCCCTGTCGACGGTGCTCGTCGTCGGGTGCGGCCTCCTGCTGCGGAGCGCCTGGAACACGCAGCGGATCGACCAGGGGTTCGACGCGCCCCACGGGGCGAGCCTGCGGATGTCGTTCCCCCGCGCGTGGGCGGACGATCCCGGCTTGGCCGGGGCCGCGCTCGACCGGCTTCTCGCCGACCTGCGGGCCGAGAGCTTCGTCACCGCCGCGAGCGCGTCGACCCGACGCCCGGGGTCGGGTCCCGGGCGTTTCGAGGTGCGGCTGGCCGGTTCGGCGCTCGTGGGACCCGAGACGCCGGTGGAGACGCAGCTCAACGCGGTCACCGGCGACTACTTCGAGACCTTCGGCATCCCCGTGCGAGCGGGGCGCGCGTTCGGCCGCGCCGACGCGGCGGCGGGTGCGCCGGTGGCGGTGATCAGCCAGGCGCTCGCCGCCGATCATTATCCGCGCCGAAGCGCGGTGGGGCAGACGGTTCACCTCCAGGGTGAAGAGCAGCCCCGCCGCATCGTCGGCGTCGTGGGCGACACCGCGGGCCGCGACGTCCGTCTCCCGCCCCGGCCGATGGTGTACGTGCCGTACGGCCAGACCGCGCAGGACGGCGCCTACCTGACGATCCGCACGCGGGGCGGCGCGGCCGACGGGCCGGCCGCGCTGCGCCGCCGCGCCGGCGGGC
>JAJEFC010000247.1 GCA_022820675.1 Vicinamibacteria bacterium
CGGGCGGCGGCCCGAGAGAGGCGGACCGAGCCCTCACCGAACGCTGTCACCCCTCAAAACGCACTGACGAGGGAGTGTCCACGGGCATAAACCCTTATGAATGAGTGAGATAGCAACCTACGGAAAAGAGCCGCACCCATCCAAGTTCGTAGTACACATTCGGATTTCTCGTCGTGAGCTCAGCCACCAGGACCTTAGCTGAGTTAATGCCAGCCCAGATTTGGTCCATAATCTTGCCGGTTCCGAACAAGTCTGCATCGGCCCGAACAGCGGTAAGCCCTGCCTTTTCGATTGCAGGTTCGTACACCTTTGAGTAGTAGTCTCCGTGAGGTGGAGTATAAGGCATCATGACGAAACATCTGTCACTGGCTACGGCCTTGACGTCCTTCCCAAGCTGTTTGATGCGTTCGTTCGCCGCCTCTGAACCCATGCCGGCATCAGAGATATCGAGAATCCTGACCTTGTTATTGTGCTGTTCCAGAAGCTTCGCGTCGGCTAAGGTCTCCTGGAATATCGATGTGAACTCTTCAAGCTTGTCAGTCGGGATACCGAACTTTTCGGTCAGGGCGTTGTCGAAGAACTTCCTATCCGGAAGGTTCTCGCCACGGTAGTGGCTATATACTTTTGAAATCTCGGGGGCCTTCATCACCGTTTCGCGCAGACCGGCAAGCTCTGCCGTCGGTGACTGAGGTCGAAGAATCTCTCTGGCCAGCTCGCTTAGCTTGAGGCGACCGGTGGCAGGTCGCTCGAGTAGGCCGTACTTGATGCCCGAACTTATCTCCACGCGAAACGGGCCAGCGAAACCGACGCCAACGAAGCCTGCCGCCTGCCTGTCAGTGCAATCGTGACCCGCGTTCTGGTCCAGAATCGCTCGTGGAATTCTCAAGGCCTTGTTGATGGAATGACGCGGGTACTTGGGCGTGGCGGTAGCGGGCCCAGATCGATTCTTGCGAGCAGGTTTCTTGATGGTAGTTCCTGCCGTGCGGTTGGGCTTTTTGGCCTTGCTTCGAACCCCTGAGACATAGCCGGGATCTACGTTGATGCCCTGCTTCTTGAGCGATTCGATAATTTGGTGGTTCTTCGCCCCCGGATGAGCGGCGAGGTATTCGCGAATCGCTTGAGCCTTGCTGATGGTAGTTGGCTGAGTCGGTTCGGGTGTTGTCGTTTCCGCCATTCTGTAGCTCCTGTCTCTGCGTGCGTCCTCACCTGGATTACGAAGGCCCGCGGACCGATCCGCCGTTTCCTGCCGCCCGAGCCACGCGTGCCCTCCTCGACACATCTCCTTCCCGCGGCGTCCGTGAACTGGCCCAGCCGACCGGCGCGTCCGCGGCCCACGACCCATAATCGCGGACCGTACGGGCGGCCCGACGAGGTTGCGCGAAGGGAGATGCGCCGATGCCGAGACAGACACGCGCGGGACATGGTGGCGGATGCAGCGACGCCACGATGACTGGGCGCGCGACGCCAGGCTTGCTCATGACGATATGCGACCCGCTCTCGCGCTCGATGGTGAAGCCGTCGGCGCCGAATACGCGTACCTGAACGCGCCACTCAGTGGGCTTGAGCTTCGGCACCGGAGACAAGGGGAACGGGAATGCGCACCATTCGCTGGGTGTCCGGTGCAGGCGATTCGGGGTTCTGGTCCAGCTCGAATCCGCAGTCCTTCAGCACGCGATCGAGTTGACCGCGCCGATAGCACGACGCCAGAAACAACTCCAGTGCTTCGACGAGATTGCGGACCGCGACGTCTTCGGTGGGTCCCTGGCTGTAGACATCCAGCGCCGGGCAGCCAGCGATGTAGCCCACACTGTCCTGGCGGGTCGCCACAGGCACGGACAGTTCGAAACGAATCCGATCGGACATGCGCGGAATCTCCTCTTCACTGCGCCGGGTCTTCCCGCGCGGCAGCCCGACTGCTCCGTATTCGCGTTCGGTGCGCGCTGCCACGCATGAACGCGGAAGGAAAGCGGAGTCCGGTTCAAGGGGAGCCGCACTCATCGAAGTGTACGTGGCTGCGGATCGGACTGTCAACGTCTTGCATTGTCACCATGTCTCGTCGGGCTGTCAGGTCAATCAGGGTTCGGCGCGGCTCTTGCGCCGCTACCACCCCATGGGCGGCAGAACGTCTTTCTGGAGACGGAACATCTCGTCGATGGAGTGTACTGCCGCCCGGTACGAGTGGGTGGTCGGGTCCAGCAGCAGCGCCTGGAGCAGGTTCCGGCGGCTGCCGCTCTCGAACGCGTCCACCAGTAGCCGATTGATGCTGGTCTGGGTCCTCAGCAGCCCGAGGATGCCCTCCGGGAGCGGCGCCATGGTGGCAGGGTGCAGGCCGCTCGCGTCGGCGCGGGCGGGCACCTCGACGACGGCGCCCTCGGGCAGGCCGGGCACGTAGCCGGCGTTCGGCACGTTGACCGCCTCGAGGGCGGTGTCGAGGCCGCACAGCACCCCTTCGAGGAGAGGGGCGGCCAGCTCGCCGGAGGGAGCGAGGTCCGCGTTCGGGTCGAGCCCGTCCGCGTCGTTCGCCGCGTTGTCTCGCAGCCGGTCGAGGGGCGCGACGGGGAACGCGGGCACGTCCGTGGGGTGGTCCGCGAGGTTGTAGAGCCAGGTCGGCGTCTTCCCCGTCTCCCAGGGCGCACCGTCCACGGGGTCGTAGAAGAACTGGAGAACGCTGCTGCCCAGGAACTCCTGCGCCCATCCCAGGTACTCGCCGATGTGGTTCGCGCCCGGGCTCGGATAGCGGTCGAACACCCGGAACAGGATGCGGCTCAGCGCGATCTCGTCCCAGTCGTGCAGCCAGTGGGCCTCGCGCTCGCGACGCTTGAGCCTCGGGTAGAGGTCTTCGCCGGTCTCCCGGTCGCGCACGGACTCGAACCACGCGAAGTGGTTGAGCCCGCTCGCCCGGGCGTCGAGCCGGTCTACCGGAAGGTCCAGGAGGTGGGCCATCTGCTTCATGCCGTCGAAGACGCCGTGGCAGAGTCCGACGACACGTATCGAAGAGAGCCGGCTCTGCGCCTCGCACAGCTTGGTGAGCGGGTTCGTGTAGTTGAGGAGCCAGGCTTCGGGGCAGTGGGCCTCCATGGCCCGCGCCACGTCCACGGCCGGCTTCATGTTGCGGAGCGCGTGGAAGAGGCCCCCCGGACCGCCGTTCTCACCGTATATCTGCCGCGAGCCGAACTTGCGGGGGACGTGGAAGTCCTGCGCCCAGTGGAAGTAGCGGCGGAGCTCGATGGCCATCACCACCGCGTGGGCGCCGGGGAGCGCCCGGTCGAGTTCGGTTGTCGCGGAGACCAGGACCCGCCGGCCGAGCCGACCCGCGACCGACTCCGCGTACGCCCGGGTGCGGGGCAGCTCCGACGGATCGACGTCGACGAGGACGAGGCTCAAGCCACGGTCGCAGAGCGGGTCGCTGAGCAGCAGGTCGCGGATGGAGGCGGGCCCGAACTCTCGGCTTCCCGCGCCGACGAGGACGATCTTGAGGCGGTCGTTCATGATGCCGTTCTGGGGACGGTGACGAGAATCACCTTGCCCTGTGTCAGGGCGATTTCACCGGCTTGCTCACGTCTGTAGTGCCACTCGAGTGGTTTTGTTGGCGTAAATTGCTTATTTGCAGTGGTTTATATTTTCGGTTGTTAAACTTGGGTCAGGTTCATGAAGCCGGTCGTCCCGGCGCCGGGGGCGTGTCGGCGTGCGCGATCCGTACGGTCATCGCCCCCGCGCCGAGCGACACCGCGAGCAGCAGCGCGCCCAGGCCGGCCCGGCCGGTGAGTACGTACCCCACGCCGAGGAGGCTCGCGTAGACGAACAGCGCGCCGAGCAGAAAGCCCGGCCACAGGCGGCTCGCCGGCGGGTCGGCCGAGGTCACCCCCGTGCGTTCGGCCACCCGGCCCCACCAGCCGCCCGGGTGCACCCGCCGGTAGAAGCGGTCGAGCACGTCGTCCGCCTCGGGGCGGGTGGCGAGCACCACGGTCAGCCACAGCGCGGTGCACGCGAGCAGGATGACCACCGCGCGGACGAGGTCCATTTCCGGCGCGTAGAAGCCGTCGGCGGCGCGCATCACCGCGGCGGGCACGACCGGCTCGATCGCGGCCACCAGGACCCGCCCGTTGGCCAGGAGCACCGAGCCGGCCATGGCCGCGATCTCCGCCCACGCGTTGACCCGCCACCAGTACCAGCGGAGCAGCCAGACGAGCGCCACCCCCGCCGTCAGCTCGATGATGTAGATCCAGCCCCGCTGGATCGAGTCCATCTGCCACGCGACGCCCCCCGCGACCACCGCCAGCAGCACCACCGCGACCCGGGAGGCCGCGACGTAGTGCCGCTCCGAGCGGTCCTTTCTGAGGAAGCGGCGATAAACGTCGTTCACCATGTACGACGCCCCCCAGCAGAGGTGCGTGTCCATGGTGCTCATGAACGCGGCGAGGAACGTGGCGACCATCAGCCCCCGGAGCCCGGCCGGCATGAGCTCGCGGATCATCATCGGATAGGCGAGCTCGGGGTCGGCGGCCAGCGCCGGGTCCATGGCCGAGGGGGGGAACACGAGGAGCGAGCCCAGCCCCACCACGATCCACGGCCAGGTGAGGAGCACGGTGCCGGCGAAGGCGAACCAGAGCGACGCCTTCACGGCCTGCCGTTCGTCGCGCGTCGCGAACAGGCGCTGCGCCACGTAGCCGTCCCCCTGACCGCTCCTCAGCCACAGGACCAGAATCAGGCAGAGGAAGGAGACGATCTCGAGCGACGAGGCGTTGGCGGCGCTCGGCACGAGATCGAGGGCGCCCGGCGGCGCAGCGGGGGCCTCCCGGACGGCGTCCGCCATGGCCGAGGGTCCCCCGAAACGGACGAGCACGATGCCCGCGAGCGTCGTCGCGCCCAGCATGCCGGTCACGAACTGGAGGAGGTCGGTCACCACCACGCCCCAGAGCCCCGAGGCCACGGTGTAGGCCAGCGCCAGCCCGACGCAGACGGCGAGCGTGAGCGCCGGGTCCCAGCCCAGCAGGACCTGGCTGAATTTCACCATCGCCAGCATGACCCAGCCCATGACGACCGCGTTCTTCAGCAGCCCCTGGTACACCGCCGAGAAGCAGCGCAACGCCCGCGCGGGCGCGCCCCCGTAGCGGAGCTCGATGACCTCGGCGTCGGTGAGCACGCCCGCCCGCCGCCACAGGCGCGCGTAGAAGAAGGTGAGCATGAGGATGCCCGCCGCCTCGTACCACCACAGCCAGTTGCCGTACACGCCCTGCCTGCGCGCGAGGGCGGCGGTGGCGAGGGGGGCGTCGGTGGCGAACCAGGTGGCGGCGATGGAGGTGCCGGCCAGCCACCAGGGCAGCGAGCGGCCGGCCACGAAGTAGTCCTCCATGCTGGCGCCGGCGCGCCGGGCGAAATAGAACCCGATCGCGAGAGCGACGGCTCCGTAGACACCGACCACGATCCAGTCGAGCGGCGTCAGCGCCATGTGCTCGCCCGGCTCCTTTGGACGCGGGGCAGTCCGTGCCGCGCGGCGGCCTCGTCGGCGAACGTCATCATGTCGCGCGACCTTCCACGTGGTTGCTGGGACAGCCCGTGTCGCACCGCCGCCGCGTCGGCAAGTTCGGTCATCGACATTCCCTCAAGACGAGCAACCGTTCGGCTCGACGATGCAACCGCCCGGCCGGGAAACATGGGCAGACGACGGGCCACATGCGCTGTCTAGTAGAACCGCTACACCGGGGGACACCGCCAGAAGAGAATCAGCGATCGACCGCGGATCGAGAAAGAACATTCGACAGAATGCGGTACGCCCCGGGAACGCCGTAGGGGAGCTGCCGGTGGAGGGCGAGGGCCAGATACGTGAAGCGTCCTTCACCCACCGGCGCGGTGAGCCACACACCCTCCTGGGGGGCCTGGCCCTGGTCGTGGGTCTCCACCAGCGGCGTGTAGGCCGGGTCCCAGTCGGCGAAGAACTTGGATCCCCGCTGCTCGATCCAGCCGCCGAAATCGGCTTCCGTGATGCGGTTCGGCACGCTCAGCGCAGGGTGATCGGGAGCGAGGAGGCGTACCGGCGCATCCTCCTCGGATACTTCCTCCGCGCTCCTCGGCAGGGAAGCGGGATACGGCGCCATCGCGGACGGCACGTACTCCTGCGTCTGGTAGAGCACGATCAGGTTGCCGCCCCGCCGCGCGTATTCCAGGAGGCCCCGGTTGTGCTCGAGCAGGTCCGGCCGGACGGCGTAGGCGCGGGTGCCCACGACGATCGCGTCGAACCGGTTTTCGGTGCCGGCGCCGGCGTTCGCACGCGGCAGGGTTCGTTGGGCGGCCATCCTCGCTACGCGGGAGTCTCGCGCCAGCGGAACCTGCAAGGCGACCCCGAGGTCGCCCGGCGACGATTGGCGGGCCAGCGCGGCGAGGGCGGCCTCGTCCAGCAGCTCGACGGTGGCGCCGAGCGCCTCCATCCCGGCGGGGACCTCGTCGCCGACCCCCATGACGTAGCCGACGCGGATTCCGTCGAGGCGGGCGACGGACACGGACCGCACGGCGGCGAGGGCCGGCCGCCACAGCCGCGCGAGCCGCAGGTCGCGATGCTCGATCGTCCGGTACCCCGCACGGTATTCCATGCCCCCGGCGCGAGCCATGGCTTGAATCCGGGCGGTGCCCCGCCACGCCGCCGGTGGTGTTACCGTGAAGAACTCTTCCGCCGTCTCCCCCCGGTTCCGGAACTCGTGGAGAACGGTCTCGGGCGTCGCGGACCAGCCGTCGGGCAGCCCGAGGCGGATCGTCGCCGCGAGTGGGCCGGCGTTCGCCCTGGTGCGCACCCGCACCTGCGTCGGCGGGGAAGTGACGGGCTCGCCCGCGCCCGCGGTCCCGGGGTCGCTGTCTTCCGCCGGCTCCGGAACGACCGGGACGATCCGGACCTTGGGCTCGACCGAGACGGACAGCGCCGGCAGAACCGCCACCTCGCGCGTGACCGAGCCGTACGGCAGACGTGGGACCCGGGCGGTGACCGGGACCGTGCGCTCGAAGACGTGCCCGGCCACAGACAGCTCGACCTCCGCCGAGAGGGCCGGCCGGCGCCACGAGAGGTGGAGGTCCGTCGAATCCGAGATCTCGTAGTGGTTCTCCGCCAGACCGTCGCGTCGGAAGTACGGCGCGGCGGCCGCCTCGTCCGAACCGTTTCGCGGGATTCGTATCTGCAACGTTGCGACGTCGGCCTGAGAGTCCCGCGGCACATCCGTGGCCCAGGCCAGGACATCGCCGCCGCGGCTCACCACCCGTACCGCCCCCACGGTGACATCCCCGCTTCCCGGCGTCTCCACTGCGACCCGCACGGTCGCGGACTCCGCCGGGACGAGCACCGCGCCACGCGCGGGCCCCTCCAGCGCGGCGGCGACCCGCACCCCGCTCGCGGCCATGATGGCGTCTTCGAGCTGGCGTGCCTTCAGCCGGAGGTGGAAGCGGGTTTCGGGCGCCGCGGCCGAGGCCGCGATGGCGGAGTGCAGGAGTCCGAGGCCTCGGGCCAGGCCCGGAACCGAACGCTCGGGTGCGCGGAAATCGAACGCCTCGACGACGTCGGCTATCGAACGTTGCAGCTCGTCGAAGAGCGGGCCCGCTCGGGGCGCCGCCTCGCCCAGGAGCGCTGGCAGCCCGCCCAGGCTCGTATCCAGGTCGGCGAAGAACGAGGCGGCAACCTCTCCCGCGTCGGCGTCCTCTCCCGCGTCGGCGTCGCCCCCATCCATCCCGTCGAGGCGCTCGTAGAGGTAGCGCCCGCCCCCCGTGCGCACGCGCCCCGCGGTCTGGGAACGCTGCAGAGCGAGCCCCCGGCTGGCCCAGCGCTGCCAGGTGTCGCCCAGCCACGGGCTGGACCCGGTGGCGTCCACTTCCACACGGAACGGCTCACCGGCGCGAACCCCGCCCCTGAACGTGCGCAGGACCCGCCACGGCCGCAGCCCCTCCTCGGTGATCTGGCGCGGAAAGCGGGCGGGGTCGGCCGCGGCCGCCACCGCTTCCGGCGTCAGCAGGCCCGCGGCGTGGTGGTGGCCGTGTCCGTCCCGCCCCGAGCCGTGGAACCGGCCGACGACCACGAGCGGGCGGTTGAGGCGGATGACCCGCACCATGTCCTCGAGGACGGCCTCGCGGTCCCAGCTTCGGAAGGCCTCGTCCACCGACTTGGAGTAGCCGTAGTCGACCGCCGTCGTGAAGTAGAGGTCGTCGAGGCCGTAGTAGCGTCCGGAGAGGACCAGCTCGCGGGTCCTGATCAGGCCGAGGCCGTCGAAGAGCTCCGGGCCGATGGCGTTCGCGCCGCCCTCTCCGCGGTTCAGGCTGAGGAGGGCGGTGCGCACCCCCCGGCCCCGGCTGGCCAGCGTGAGCATGCCGGCGTGCTCGTCGTCGGGGTGGGCGGTGACGTGGAGGAGGCTGGCCGTCGTGGCCAGCTTGCGGAGGCGGTGCCAGGCGCCCATCGCCCCGCCGTCCACGTCCAGCCTTTCTTCCCCGACGGGGGCGGGGAAGGCGAGAACGCGGTCGAGCGGCGCCGGGGCGGGGGGCGACTGGCCCGCGGCGGGAGGCGGACCCGCGAGCGCGCCCGCCGCCACCACGGGGAGGACGGCGAGTCCGAGCGTACGCAGGGTCCTGCCGCGGGCTGCCGGCTTCTTTCGAGCGATCATGGTTGAAGCCCTCGCGCAGGCAACATTCTATCTGCGCCACGACCCGGAGGAGAACCTGGGCCGCGCACACGCCGAGGAGGCCCCGCTCGAGCGCCTCCCGGGTCACCCGACCGCCGGGTCGATCAACCTGCGACCCCGCCCGAGCCAGGCATTCTGGGCGTGGATTCCTCGACTTGCCGGGATTTCATGGGGATCTCACGAGATGCTCACTTCTCGGTGAGGACTTCGCGGTCTGCATTGCAGAGACTTCCCCCATGAATAGATGCACCGTTCGTCTGCCATTTATCTTGGCCACGGCCTCGATCCTCGCCGGCTGCGGCCTGTCCCCGAGCCCGGGCGAGGACCCGGGGGCGCTGCCCGCGGAGACCCTGGCGCCGCCCGCGGTCCGCTACGCCGCCGCGGCAGAGCAGATCCGGCGGCATGCGCGCGACCTGATCGTCGACGAGAACCTGCCGGGCGTGTCGATCGCGGTGGCCGTTAGTGGCGAGCTCGCGTGGGCCGAGGCGCTGGGGTGGTCGGACCTCGAGGAGCGCGTCCCCCTGACTCCGCGGACGCGCTTCCGCATCGGTGGAGTGTCCCAGCCCCTCACCGCGGCTGCCGTCGGGCTGCTTCTCGAGCGGGGGCTCCTCGACCTGGACACGCCCGTGGGGAGCTACGTCCCCGCGCTGCCCGACGGGCATGGGCGGGTCACGTCGCGCCAGTTGATGGGACACGTCGCCGGGTTCGGCCACTACGGCGGGGGAGAGAACGGGCAGGTCGACCCCGACGGCGGGCTGGTGTTCGCCCGCCGGACGTGCGCGGTCGCGGCCGATGCGACCGACATCTTCGCCGGCGACCGGCTGCGGTTCGAGCCCGGCACGGCCTTCCGTTACTCGAGCTATGGCTGGGTCCTGGTCAGCGCGCTCGTCGAAGCGGTTGCCGGCGAACCGTTCGCCGACTTCATGGATCGCGAGGTCTTCGCGGCGGTCGGGATGCCCGACACGCTCCTCGACGCGCCGGGCGGGCCCCCGGGCGGCCACGGGCACGCCGTGCCGGGCCGGGCCGGCCTCTACTTCCCGGCGTTCGCCATGCGCACGCGGTTCGGCCTGCACGGCGCGCCGAACATCGACCACACCTGTCTCATGGGGGCGGACGGCTTCGTGTCCACGCCGAGCGACCTGGTGCGGTTCGGTGCGTCGCTGACGCGAGGCGACGTGCTCGAGCCCGGCACCGTCGAGCTGCTGCAGACGGAGGCGCAGCTCGCATCGGGCGAGCCGACAGGCTACGGCCTCGGCTGGTTCGTGCGGCGCGTGCCGCTCGACGACGCCGAGGTCCGCGTGATCGGCCACGGCGGGAGTGCGGTCGGCGGCTCGACGTCCTTCATGGCCTTCCCCGATCACGACCTCGTGATCGCCGTGTCGTCGAACGTCTCGTTCGCGGAGGACGCGGTCCGCTCGCTGGCGCTGGCGACGGCGGCGGCGTTCACCGGCGACGAATGAGCGCGACGCGCCGAGCTTGACTGTCGCTCCCCGATGTGGCCAACATCGGGCGAATCCGGCGCACCGTGCCGACGCGCGGCGATCCGCGTGAAGACGGTCGGTGATCCGCGAGGACAGTCGGTAATCCGCCCGGAAACCGTCGGGTTCGCCGATTGGGGCGCACACCGCGCAGGGGGTCACCGCGGCGATGATCGGCGCTCGGGCCGGCGGTCGCCGCGCAGGGGGACGCCGGGCCATGCTCCAGGGTGGATGGCTCGGAAACACTCGGACCGTGTCAAGACCGGTCACACGATCGTTGGCAAGGAGGCCGTATGCGTCTGATATGTGCAGTGGCGGTGCTGAGTGCAGCGATGGTATCTCCGTCGCCGTACGGCGCGGCGGAACGGGAGGAGCGAATTCAGGCGGCTGGCGAGGCCGCGGAACCGTTCCGCATCATTGGCAACATCTACTATGTCGGCGGCCAGTACGGCTCCTACCTCATCACCACGCCGGAGGGCCACATTCTCCACGACACGGGCAGCGCCGACATGCACGAACTGATCGTCTCGAACGTGGAGAGGCTCGGGTTCGACGTGCGGGACATCCGGATCATGATCTCGAGCCACGCGCATTGGGACCACGTCGAGGGACACGCGGCCATGAAGCGGGTGACCGGGGCACAGGTGGTTGCGCTCGGCGGAGACGCCGTGGCGCTCCAGTCAGGCCGGGACAACTCGGCCATAGGGGCCCGGAACTTCGAGCCTGTCACGGTGGATCGCGTGATCGAGGACGGTGACACCGTCGCGCTGGGTGGGACGATGTTGCGGGCCCTGTGGACGGGGGGCCACACCCAGGGGGCAACGATGTGGATGACGACCGCCGAGGAAGGTGGAGATACCTACTCTGTAGCCTTCCGCGGCGGGGAGATTCCGAACCAGGGGGCTCCGCTCGTCGACAATCCCCGACACCCGACGGTTGTCGCCGACACGCAGAGGACCCTTCGAAGGCTGAGGGAGCTCGAGCCTCCCGACCTCTTCCTGCACAATCACGCGCGGTATCCGTCCCGCGAGCTGGACCCGGCCCTGCCCGTCGACCCGAGGTGCGCCACTTGCCTGGACGCGGAAGGCTGGAGCCGTCTCGTGGCGGGCGCCGAAGCCGGATTCGAAGAAATGCTCCGCGGAGCGGAGGGCCAACGGGATCGTTAGCGAGGTCAGGGGGCCTGCCCGAGCTCCGCGTGGCGCGCGTTGCCCAGGATGTTGCTCACGGCCCGGTTGCCCTCGTGGCAGGCGTACTCGTAGAGGGTGTAGCTCATGTCCCGCTTCAGGGGCAGCTCGAGGGTCCACGGCGCGGTGTAGACCTCGGGGTCCTCGACGCGGACCTGCCAGTCGAGGGCGTCGTCGGCGACTCGGGTGAAGCGCTCGACCAGCTTCAGCGAGCGGCTGACGGGGACGCCGTGCATGCGCCCGGCGTTCTGGTTCGGAGTGATCCAGGCTCTCTCCGTGAAGTGCGTGGTCTCGACGACGAGGGTCTCGCCCTCCCAACGGCCGCGGGCGTCGCCCATCCACTGGCGGATCCGCGGGTCGACGTGCGGCTGCCCGTCCAGGGGGATGATGCGCGGCTCGCGGACCATCTCGTAGACGATGATCACGTAGCCGGGGACCTGCAAGATGTGGTTGCCGGTGTTGTACGAGTTCGGCAGCATCGACCCCGGCACGCCGCGCGTGATGCAGCGGCTGTACGGGCTCATGTTCAGGTACGAGTCGGTCCGGTTCGCGACCAGCCACGCCGCGCGTTCCTCCGCGGCCGGGCGGGTGGGGACGCGGCCGCTCGGCGGGTCGGCCACCATGGACGTGCGGCGGGTGGGCACGATGTGGTCGCGGGGGTCGAACCAGAAGAAGTTGTATCCGCGGTCGAGCGAGCCGCCGGCGGCCGTCCGGCGGCTGCCGGGGGCGTTGTCGCGGTCCCGGGCGCCGGTGCCTTCGCGCTCGACCGCCGCCGCTTCCTCCGCCGTGTAGAAGGCCTTGTCGCCCAGCTCGGCCGGCCGTTCGAGCGGGGTCAGGGTGTCGTTGGTCCAGATGCCGGAGATGTCGGGCTGGCCGTCGGGGGTGCGCGGCGCGCGGTAGGCCGGCTCGGCGGCGGTCCGCGCCACGGCCGACTCGACGGTTTCGGTCCCGGCGAGCCCGCCGGCTTGGGCTCCGGCGCCGGTCCGGGCCTCGGCGGCC
>JAJEFC010000422.1 GCA_022820675.1 Vicinamibacteria bacterium
AACCGGATGCGCCGGAAAAGCTCCGGCGCAAAATGCGGGATGCCGCGGAACTTGAGGTTTTCGCCGCTGCTGAAGGCGTCGCCTACGTGAATGCCGCCATGGTTGTGCAGGCCGATGATGTCGCCGGCAACGGCGTTCCCGGCAAGTGACCGGTCGCCGCCCATGAAGCTGAGGGCATCGCTTACCCGGGTGGTCTTGCCGGTGCGACAGTGGCGCAGTTTCATTCCCTGGCGGAATTCTCCGGCGCAGATGCGCAAAAAGGCGATGCGGTCGCGGTGCTTCGGATCCATATTGGCCTGGATCTTGAACACAAAGCCGCAGAAGTTTTCTTCCTCGGCGGAGACTTCCCGGTTCGTGGGAGTGGTGGCGGTTTCGGCTATACGCCGCTGAGGGGGCGGGGCGAATTCGACGAAATCGTCGAGCAACTCACGCACGCCGAAATTCGCCAGGGCGGTGCCGAAATAGACTGGTGTCTGCCTGCCGGCAAGATAGGCTTCCCGGTCGAAGCGCTCGCTGGCGCCCAGGACGAGTTCGATCTCCTCGCAAAGCTGTTCGTACCAGTTGCCAAGCAGATCCTGCGCCCTGTCGCTGTGCAGGCCGGCAATCTGTTCCGCAGCTCCCGCCTTTTGCCATTGCATGCCGGGAAAGAGCAACAGTGAATCCCGGGTCAGATCGTAGAGGCCGCGGAATTCCCGGCCCATGCCAAGCGGCCAGTTCACCGGCGCGCAGGCAATGCCAAGCACGCTTTCAATCTCGTCGAGCAGTTCCACCGGGTTGCGGATGTCCCGGTCGAGCTTGTTGACGAAGGTGAACAGCGGCGTGTCCCGCAGACGGCAGACGTTCATCAGCTTGACCGTGCGCTCTTCCACCCCCTTGGCGCCATCCACCACCATCAGCGCCGAATCCACCGCGGTAAGCACGCGATAGGTGTCTTCGGAAAAATCCTCGTGGCCCGGCGTGTCGAGCAGATTGACCACGCGCTCGCGCCAGGGAAACTGCATCACCGAGGAACTCACCGAAATGCCCCGCTGCCGCTCCATGCTCATCCAGTCGGAAGCGGCCATGCGACCGGTTTTGCGGCCCTTGACGCTGCCCGCGATCTGGATATGGTCACCCAGCAGGAGCAGTTTTTCGGTGATGGTGGTCTTGCCGGCATCCGGGTGTGAAATAATGGCAAGCACCCGTCGGCGGGCGATTCTGTCCTGGAGGGAATTCATGGAGAACGGCAAAAAGCGGGGGATTATACAGTACCGGGCGTATGCCAGCATGACCGCTGAACTGCGCCAGACCTTCCGAATTTCCTTCATCGCGCGGCTTGTGTGCCGGCGCGGCCTGTTCCCACATGAACCGGGCGACAACGGGACCGTTCCGGCATCGCGCCGGCGCGGCCCCATTGCCTGTCCATTCCCCTACCGCGAAAGCGCCCGGTCCATTGCCCGCCGCTCCAGGCACCCGAGGGCGTCGGCCACGGGCAGCCAGCCGGGTTGGCCCGCAGCGGCGTGGAAATTCGCCTCGGCGGGGGTGACGACTGTCGCGTCGTTGGCGCCGCCGGAAAAGGTCTGCGCAACCCGCAGCCAGCGCTCCACGTGGGCCGAACCGCGCCAGGTTTCGCTGGCTCTCGCCGCCGCTTCGGACCGCAGTTGCGGGGATACGCAGGCCCCGGCAGCAAAATCGGGCATCGCATCCGGCTCGAATCCCGCCGGGTCGGTTTGCGGGTTCCAGCGGTCGCGTTCTCTTGCCTCTTCGGGATTCCCGGTTCCGACTTCACCGGACTGGCTCATTGGCGTTGTGCCGCCGGTGACGGAGTCCGTCGAACTGCCGTAGGTTTTTTCCAGACACTGCAACACAATGCGCACCGGCGTCCAGCCGCTCCACACCTTTTCCTGCTCCGCCGCCGCCTTCGCGGTGAACGCGGTGGCGGGCTCGGTCGTCGATCCTGTCCAGCCGGGCAGGGTCTGGTCGCTACGGTCCTGTCGATAGGCGATCAACACCCGGTACCAGTTGGCGCCGTAATTGGGGGAACGGTTGGCGTTGGCATCGTAGTAGCCCTCGACGGTGTTCCACTGGGCAACGCTCACACAAGTGCCCTGGGCGATTGCCGGCGGAGGGGGCGGCGGATCGTCGTCGTCGCGCACGGTCACCGCGGCCGTGTCGTTGGGGGACGACGCCACAGTGTAGCCCGCGCCAGTGTCGAGGCTGACGCTGACGGAGCCGTCGGGCTCGTCGGCGCTGTCGTTCACCGTGGCTATATCAAGACTGGCGGTGGTCGCGCCCGCGGCCAGGGTGACGCTGCGGGTTCCCGCGCCGGGCGCGTCGAGATAATCGCCGCTCTGGGCGACGCTGACGTTCACCGTCACGTCGGAAGCGGGCGCGGCGTCGGCGTGGATGGTGAATGTGGCGCTGGTTCCCTCGTCCACGGCTGCTCCGGCCGACAGGCTCAGTTCGGGGTCGGGCGGCGGCGGTGGCGGCTCGGGCTCAGGTTCGGGCGCCGGGGCGCTTTCTTCCTCAAGGCATTCGAGCACCTCGCGCACCGGGGTCCAGCCGGACCACAGCTTTTCTTGCTCCTCCGCTTCGTCGGCGGTGTAGGCCGCGGTCGGCTCCGCCGTCGCGCCCTCCCAGGCGGGCAGCGCCTTCTCCGGGCGCGCCAGGCGGTAGGCGATCAGCACCCGGTACCAGTTGGCGCCGTGGTTGGGGGATTTGTTCGCGTTGGCATCGTAGTAGCCGGCGACGGTTTCCCACTGGGCGTCGCTCACGCAGGACGCCGGCGGCGGGTTGGGGGTTTGTGTGTCGGTGGCGCCGTCTTCGACGGAATCGCTGGTTCCAACCCCCTCCACGTGGAGCGTCGCCGTGGCCGCGAGCCCGTCATGCACCCGCACCTCGCCGTCGTCGTCCACATGCCACGGCGTCACCCGGATCGTCAGCGTCATCGCCGCCGGGGCATGGTGGTCGATCGTCGCCGACGTGCCCGTGATGCCCATCACACTCCCGCCGATGCGGTCGTTCCCGCCGCCCCCTTCCCAGTCCAGACGGTAGGCCGTGGCATGGGGAACGGCGTCCCAGGACACCTTCGCGCTCGTCGCGTCCACGACCGTCGCCCGCAGGTTCGAGACCGGCTCCGTCGGCGTCGGCGCCTCCGCGACCGCCGATTGCAGCGGCGACCGCTGCCCGCGCGGGGTCGCCGCCCCGTCCACCCCGACATACGCCACACCCGGCCGGCCCGGCGCGTAGTCCGCCTGCCCGTCGCCGAACACCAGCGACGGGTCCATCAGCGCCACCAGGATCGTGCTGGTGTTCGCCGGTCCGTTGGTCCGCGTCGGCACCGTGAAGACCGTGCTCCCGGTGGTGTCCACGGTCGCCGTCCGAAGGCCCCGGTCCTCCGGGGCCAGATGCGTCCGGATCGTCCCGAACGGATCGGTCAGATCGTGGGACACCTCGGATTCCCCGACATAGACGCTGACATCGATGGGCGCAAGCGGCGCCGGGCTCGCCTTCAGCGTGAAGGTGGCGTCGCTGCCCTCGGACACCTGCGGCCCGGCCTCGATCCACACCCCCGGCATGCCCGACGGGGCCCCCGACGCGTTCTGGATCGTCACCGTCGCGGCGCCCGCGGCCCACGACGGCGGATCGGTCGGCCGCCTGACCCGGGTGTGGAGGTTGCCGGACAGCACAGTGCCGCCCGCGTCGGTGAGCCGCGCATCCTGGTGGGAGGTGCCCGTCCCCGCCCGCTTGATCTCCAGATCGATGGTCTCCCCGTCGTCGTTCGCCGAATCCGCATGCACCGGAATCCGCAGGACCCCCCGGGAGGCCCCCGCCGGGATCGTCAGGGTCCACGGGCCCGCCGCGTAGTCCGTGCCCGCGGTGGCGCTGCCCGTGCCCTTCGCCGCGATGTGCAGCGTCACCGGCTTGCGGAGCTTCATGGGATCGTCGCTTTCCCGTGCGACCACCCGGATCGCCACCTCCGCGTCCCGCCCCTCATGGGCCGTGTAGGACGCGGTCACGAAATCCACCTCGGGGCTGGAGTCCTTGATGATGACGTCGGCCGAGCAGTTGGGTTGCCCCACCGGAAGGGCCGGCACATTGGTCGTGATGCCGAAAAGCTCGTTGTTCTCGTACAGGTTGTCGGCGGGGATCGGAATCCTGAGCGTGTACTCCTCCGTCCCCGCGGGGAGCTGGAACCAGTCCGGGAAGGCGTTCACTTGCTCATAGTCGCCGTCGCTGGCGTTCGAGTTGGTGTACTGGAACTTGAACCAGCCGCCCTCCGGCAGCGGCCGCGAGAAATCGATCCTCATGACCACGTCCTCGCCCTCCGTAACCGCATAGCTTGTCGATGCGAAACAGAAGGTGTACTCGTCGTCGTTGATCGTGACCCGGGCCTCTTCCGGCGTGCCGGTCCCGTCCGGCGTCACGAACCCCGCCGGCAGGGAGGCATCGTCGATCCGCACCCGGAACGCCTCGTTCAGCTCCAGGTCCTCGTCCTCGGTGGTCTGGATCGTGAATGCGGCGCTCGTCTGGCCCGCCGGGACCGTGACCGAGTACGGACCCGCGGGGTAGTCGCTGCCGGACGTGGCCGTGCCCCGCGTGTCGGTCACGCTGATCATGGTGTCCTCGCCACGCGGCTGCTGGATGTGGACCATCCCCTCGAGCGCTTCGCCCTCGGTCACTTCGTACGTTTCCCGCGACAGCCACACCGCAACGTCGTCGCCGGACGCGCTCGACGTGTAGTCCCGGATCGTCAGCGTGAAGGTCCCCATCGCGCCGGTGTTGGGGCGGGAGTTGCGCGTGAGGACGATTTCGCCCTGAGCGTTGGTGTACGAGCCGACGACCTGGTTGAACTGGCCCGTGACGCTGCTGATCCTGTAGACCTCCAGCGTCAGCGTCTCCCGGTCGTCGGCGACCCCGTCGTCGACGATCGAAACCCGGAACCGCGCCTTGCGCCCGGTGCCGAAATGCGCGATCCAGCCGAACGGCTTGCCCTGGTAGTCGGCGGTGCGCGTGGCCGTGGTGCCCGACCTCCTCTCCCGGACATAGGCGGTGGTCGTGAACTCCGGGTCCTCGCTCAACTCCAGTTCCACCAATACCGAGCCCACGCTCTCGTTCACCTCGTATGTGCCGTCCGTCGAAGCCAGATGAAGCGGCGCCTGAAACGATTTGGCCACGCCCGTGAAGTTCACGTGGGCCGCCGCGAACATTTCGTCGAAGACCCGCACCGAGGCCGAGGACGGACTGCCCACCGAGTAGCCGGCGCCGGGCTCCAGGGTCAGCGTCACGCCGCCGTCATCATCGGTCCCCGCGGCCTGCAGCGTGGGCACGTCCACGGTCGCCGAGGGCGCGTTGGCGGGGATGGTCACCGTCCTGCCGCCGCCCTTGTTCCCCGCGGCCACGAATTCCCGGCCGTTGCCCGCATCCTCCGAAACCGCGTAGCCGACCTCCACGTCCCTGACCGGCGCCGGGTCCATGCGCACCGCGAAGCGCGCGTCCCCGCCCTCCGCCACCGCATTCCCGCCGGTGACCGTCACCGTGCAGTCGCCAAGGTCGTCCTCGATGGTGACCACCGCCGAGCCCTGCGCGCCCACCGTCACCCAGGACGGCAGCCGCGACGCGTCGATCGCCACCCGGAAGGTCTCGTTCCCCTCGCACAGGGCGTCCTGCAGGAGCTTGATGTCCATGGATTGGCGGGTGGAGCCGTTCGCCTCGAACGTCGCCGCGGCCACGGCCGTGTAGTCCTCCCCATCCGCGGCCGTGATGTCCGTGAAGACCAGCGGCACCGCGATGTCACGGCCCGGCGCGGCATCCACCTCCAGCGTCGGCTGCACCACGGCGCCGTTCTCCTGATGGCTGAAGGCCTCCAGAACGAAGGACAGGGTCACCGAGGACGGCGCGTCCCGGAGCGTGAGCGTCGTCACCCTCCCGCCCCCGAGCGACAGGGTGACCGTCTCGTCCGGTTCGGCCGCATTGTCCCCGACGACCTCCAGCCGCAGCGGACCCGTGGTTCGATCGCGGCCGTCCAGCCGCGCGCCGTGGAAGGTGACCGAGGAGGCGGCGCCGCCCAGATCGTTGCAGGTGGCCGCCCCGGCGCGACTCGTTCCGATGCAGACCAGCCGGTAGTCCGACCCG
>JAJEFC010000199.1 GCA_022820675.1 Vicinamibacteria bacterium
CGTGGCCCCGGTGATGGCCCGCGTCGGAGATTCGCCCATCTGCCGACCGCTCAATACCAGGCGCGCGCTCAACCGCGCGTCGCCCAGCCGCGCCCCCCCGAACTCGTTCTCCGCCCAGGACCCGGCGTCGAGACCGTCGCCCACCGCCAGCGGCGCCACCCCCGGAGTGGGCACCGAGAGGAGGTCGCGCCACCCCGGCTCCAACACATACATATACACTGCCTTGCGCGTTTCCGCCGCCGCGTACGTGCGGTCCTGGCGCCCGCGCCCGCTGGTCTCGCCCACGCGAACCCAGTTCGCCGCCCGCACACTCGCCCCCGTCTGCGCCGTCGCACTGGCCGGTGCAGCCAACGCCCGACCGTAGACCCAGCGACCCGCGGGCTGGTGGCGCGCGTGCCCGGGGTCGGAGGAGACCCGCCGTCGTCTCCGGGCCCTCATCGACGCTGACCTCTTGACGTCCTCGTGCGCCCGCCCCGTCCGCAACGGAACCATGCCCGACACCGCGCCGCAGGAGACGAGAGACGGCCGGATCGGCCAGCTGATGCGCCAACGCGAGGATGGCGAGCGCCGCCGGGGCGGCTTCGAGAACGAGTACCAGGAGCACATCCGGGCGTTGAGAGCCATCAACATCCGTCCCGCCCGCCCCGTCCCTCGGCTGCGGGTGGTCGACGGACAACTGCTCCCCGAGCACGGAGTGCGGGAGCTGATCTGGCCCAGATGGGAGGATGTGCGGGACCTCGTCACGAAGATGCAGGAGGTCGATCAGGAGCTGGCCGACATCTCCCGGCAGACTGGGAGAGCTGGGCATCACCGTTCCGAAGTGAGCTCTGCCGGTCGACCTCCGATTCCCGCCTCATCGTCCCCTCCTCGGCCCGCGGGGGCCGTTCCGTCGCGCTGAGACCACTCTATCGAAGTGCCTGGTGTCGGGCCAGTTGCGGGGATTTCAAAAAGGGCACCATCGGATGCGCTCCGACCCTTGACGCCGAGGCGCGCTCCGCCTAGACTCGCCGCGAGGTCGTGTACAGTCGGGCGAGTCCGCCGCTGGCGGGCCCCGTCGCACGCGGCCGGCAGGAGGGCGAGATGGTCCGATCGGCGCGACTCCATTCCGGCGCGTGCATCCTGTTGTGCCTCGCGACCGGCGGCCTCGCGACGGCTGCCCCGGCCGAGGCGTCCCCGCAGGCGCCCGGGGTCGCGAGCGGGGAGTCCCGCCCCGCTGCCGAGGCCCCGGCCCCCGACGCCCGCGCCCTCCTCGACGAGTACTGCGTCGTCTGCCACAACGCCCGCACCCGCACCGCTGGCCTGCTGCTCGATCGCGCCGACGTCCACGAGGTCGCGGCGGGGGCCGAGACGTGGGAGAAGGTGGTCCGCAAGGTCCGCAGCGGCGCGATGCCGCCGCCCGGCCGGCGCCGCCCGGACGCCCCGACCCTCGCCGCTTTCGTATCGGGGCTCGAGGCCGAGCTCGACGCGGCCGCCGCCGCCCGCCCGAACCCCGGGCGTCCCCCCGACCACCGGCTGAACCGGTTCGAGTACGGCAACGCGGTGCGCGATCTCCTCGACCTCGAGATAGACGTGGAGGCGCTGCTGCCGCCCGACGAGTCGGACCAGGGCTTCGACAACATCGCCGAGGTCCTCTCGATGTCGCCGACCCTGCTCGGCCGCTACCTGTTCGCGGCCCGCCGCATCAGCCAGCTCGCGGTCGGCGACCCGTCGGCGGGGCCGGCGGTCGAGACGTTCCGCGTGTCGCGCGGGCTGCGGCAGGACGAACGGATGAGCGAGGACCTGCCCTACGGCACCCGCGGCGGGCTCGCGGTGCGCCACTACTTCCCGCTCGACGGCGAGTACGAGGTGCAGGTCCGCCTGGGGCGCAACTTCACCAACTCGCAGATCCGCGCCATCGCCACCCGCGAGGAGATCGACGTGCTGCTCGACGGGGTGCGGATCACCCGGTTCACCATCGGGGGCGGGTGCGCGGACGCCATCGACGACCCCGCGTGCACCGGGTCCGGCATCTACCGCACGTCGCGCTACCAGTTGACGGCCGACGAGGCGTTGCGGGTGCGCTTCGAGGCGCCGGCCGGCATGCACACCCTCGGCGTCGCCTTCGTCAGGAAGAGCGTGCTGACCGAGGGGCCGCCCCCGACCCTGCTGCCGCCCCGGCACACCAGCTCGACCTACGAAGCGCCGCGCATGGACGTCGACTACGTGCGGCTGGAGGGGCCGTTCGACCCCACCGGCCCCGGCGACACCGCGAGCCGCCGGCGCATCTTCGTCTGCCGGCCCGACGGGACCGGCGCCGAGGCCGAGGCGGCCTGCGCGCGGGAGATCCTGGGCGGGCTCGCCCGGCGGGCCTACCGCCGGCCCGTCACCGACGCGGACGTCGACACGCTGCTCGCGTTCTACGACGCCGGCCGGAGCGAGGGCGGCTTCGAGCGCGGCATCCAGGAGGCCCTGGCCCGCCTGCTGGTGTCGCCGCAGTTCCTGTTCCGCATCGAGCGCGACCCCGCGGGGGTCGAGGCGGGCGGCGTCTACCGCATCAGCGACCTGGAGCTGGCCTCGCGGCTGTCGTTCTTCCTCTGGAGCAGCATTCCCGACGACGAGCTGCTCGAGGCGGCGGAGGCCGGCACGCTCCGCGAGCCCGGCGTGCTCGGGGCGCAGGTGCGGCGCATGCTGGCCGACCCGCGGGCAGCGGTGCTGGCCCGCAACTTCGGCGGGCAGTGGCTGTTCGTGAGGAACCTGAGGGCGGTCGATCCCGACGCGAGCGCGTACCCCGAGTTCGACGACAACCTGCGCGAAGCGTTCCAGCGCGAGACCGAGCTGTTCCTCGAGCACCAACTGCGCGACGACCGGCCCCTCGCCGAGCTGCTGACGGCGGACCACACGTTCCTGAACGAGCGTCTCGCGCGCTTCTACGGGGTTCCCAACGTCTACGGGGCGCACTTCCGGCGCGTGGGGATGCCGGACCCGCGGCGGGCCGGGCTGCTCGGCCACGCCAGCATCCTGACCGTGACGTCCTACGCGACGCGCACGTCGCCGGTGGTCCGCGGCAAGTACCTCCTCGACAACATCCTCGGGGCGCCGCCGCCGCCCCCGCCGCCCAACGTTCCCGCGCTCGAGGAGACCGCCGCGGCCGGCCACGGGGCATCCATCCGCGAGCAGATGGAGCAGCACCGGCGGAGCCCGGCCTGCGCCTCGTGTCACCAGCGGATGGATCCCCTGGGCTTCGCCCTCGAGAACTTCGACGGCATCGGGCAGTGGCGCGACGACGACGGCGGGGCGCCGATAGACGCCTCGGGGCTGCTGCCCGACGGCACCGCGTTCACCGGACCCGCCGACTTCCGCGAGGCGCTGCTCGAGCGCCGCGGCGAGTTCGTGCGCACCGTCACGGAGAAGCTGCTGACCTATGCGCTCGGCCGCGCCGTCGGCGCCCACGACATGCCCGCGGTGCGGCGGATCCTGAGCGAGTCGGCATCCGACGACCACCGGTGGTCGTCGCTGGTTCTCGGCATCGTGGAGAGCCGGCCGTTCCAGATGAGGAGGGCGCAGCAGGAGTCTGCGCCATAGAACGGCGCGGACTCCTGGAGGGTTGGTTGGGCGCCAAGCGGCGCCGGAGGCGACGATTGGCGGGCGAGGAGTCGCCGTAGAACGGCGCGG
>JAJEFC010000074.1 GCA_022820675.1 Vicinamibacteria bacterium
GTGCGGGTCCGTTGCCGCATGACCGTCGGCGGCGCGTTCGACGCGGTCACGTCGTCTCTTTCCGGCGCCCTCCGGTCCTCGCCTCCCGCGGGCGCGTCGTGGTCGGGCGAGTTGCGGGTCGATCTCGCAACCCTCGATACCGGTATCGCGCTCCGCAACGACCATCTCCGCGGCAGCTACCTCGAGGTCGAGCGCGGTCCCGATTTCCGACACGCCGTCCTCTCGAGCGTCGTCCTCGCCGATCCGCCGCCGGACCGGGCGGGGCGCCTGGAGACGCGGTTCTCGGGCGCTCTGACCCTGCACGGCGTCCGGCGGGCAATCGAGGGCGAGGCCGAGCTTCGCCGCGATGACGGACGGATGCAGGTGGAGGCGACGTTCTCGCTCAGCCTGGAGGCGTTCGACATTCCGCCTCCGCGCTATCTCGGCGTCGGCGTCCGCGACGCCGTCGAGGTCACCGTCACGTTCGAAGCGCGGGGCGGCGCGGCGTCCCCGGACGGCGCGCCATGACGGGTAGGGGAGGGTCGCGCAGGCGGCCGGCGGGGACGCGTGGATTCGCGACGAACGCCGGCCAGGTGACGACCGCCGTCTCTGCGTCGCGCAAGAGGCAAGTGGGGACGTGCGGATTCGCTTCCCCCTCGCCCGCGGTCACCCGGGGGGGAGCCGGAGCGCCCCGCGCGTGGGTCGTCGCCTTCGTCGCCCTGTCGTCGCTTCTCGCGGGGTGGGGAGCGCAGGTCGCGTCCGCCGAACCGACGTTTCTATCCCGGCAGTACCCGCGTTGCACCGCCTGCCACTATTCGGCCTCCGGGGGCGGACTCCTGACGCCGTACGGGCGGTCGTTGTCGAGAGAGGAGATCTCCACCTTCGGCCGGCAGGGGGCCGGCGGGGGCGCCCCGGGCGAGGAGGGCTTCCTGTTCGGCCTGCTCGACGGCGAGAGCCCGTTGCAGCTCGGTCTCGACATCCGGCCCTCCCGCGTGGACGTCGACGTGCCGGCCCGCGCGATACCGGACCGCAACTTCCTCATGAACCTCGATCTCCAGGCCGCGTGGCGGCACGACCGGTGGACCGCGTACGGCTCCATCGGGCGGCACCCCGCCCGCGGCGGCGCGCGGCCGATCTCCTACGAGCACTGGGTCTCGTACAGGGTCGCCGAGGGTGTCGACGTGCGGGGCGGGCGCTTTCTCCCCGCCTACGGCGTCCGGTTCGCCGACCACACGTCGTTTACGCGCGAACGGATGGACCTCGCCCAGGACGACCAGGTCTACGGGGTCGAGGCGGGCGTGTCGACGGACCGGACGCTGGTGCAGGTCTCCGTCGGCCCGGGGCGCGCCGAGTCCCTCCTCGACGACGACGGGAGGCAGGCCCTCACCGCGGCCGGCCGCTGGCAGCTCGACCTCGGTCCGCGGACGGTCGTCGCCGCCTCCGTCCTGTACCGCGGGGAGTCTCGGGTCATGCCCCGGAGCACGGACACGGGGTTGTCCTTCGGCTACGCCCCGGCGGCGCGGCTGACCACCTGGACCCACGTCGACGTCCGGTCCCAGGCGCTCGGCACGAGCCGCCGCGCCTACATCTTCGCCAACCAGACGTCCCTCGAGGCGTTCCGGGGCCTGTGGCTTCGCGTGTCGCCGCAGTGGCGCTGGACCGACACGGACCCGCGGGGCGAGGTCCGCCGCCTGGCGTACGGCCTCGACTTCTACCCGCGGACCCACTGGCACGTCAACCTGTCGTACTACCGCGACCGCCTGCCGGCCAGCGACCTGCGCACGCAGACGTTTCTGGCACAGTTGCACCTCTACCTGTGAGCACGAACCACCTGTGAGCACGAACCCTCTCATCGCGAGCCGGAACGGCGCGTCGGATGCGAGAAGGCAGTCGGCAGCGGGAATCGGGCGGCGCGGGGAACCGGTGGCGCTTCGCTTCTCCCGATGTGCGCCGGACTTCATCACGGTGGCCCGCGGTCGTCGGGGCCCCGGCCGCCCACGTTGGACCTGTGGGGCCGGGGTCGTTCACCACGGCGGGTGGACCCGCGGGCCGGCGTCGACTACGCTAACGTCATGACGATGCTCTCTCGTTATGCGCTGCTTCTTCTCGTCGTCGGTGCCGCCGCCTGCGGGAGCGATTCCCCCACCGCGCCGACACCGACGCCGACGACGCCGACCCCGGGCGGGCTGCAGCCGACCCTGTCGAGCATCCAGAGCGTCGTGTTCGACGCGTCCTGCATCAGCCACCACGGTGATCACGCCACCGAGGCCGGGCTCGATCTCACCGCGGGACAGTCCTATTCCAACCTCGTCAACGTCCCCAGCACGCAGTTCGCGCTCGATCTGGTGGAGCCGAACGACGCCGAGAACAGCTACCTGATCCACAAGCTCGACGGCCGCGCGGGCATCGTCGGGGTGCGGATGCCGGTGGGAGCCTCTTTCCTCTCGGACGCTGACATCGACGTCATCAAGCAGTGGATAAGCGCCGGCGCCCAGAACAACTGAGCCGGCCGGCGTACCCGTGCGTCGTGGGAACGCGAGAAAATGGACGAGCGCCGGGGCCCGGAACAACCGAGCCGGTGGACCGGGCGGTCCCGGCCGGCTCCGGAGGATGCCTCCCGGCCGGCGCGCGGCCTCCGGCTCGCCGACGACTGCCGGCAGGACCTGCGGTACGCGGTCCGAGGTCTGCGGAGGCAGCCCGGTTTCGTGCTCGCGGCGACCCTCACGCTCGCCCTCGGCCTCGGGCTGGCCGTCGGGCTCTTCGCGGTGGTCGACGCCGTCCTCCTGCAACCCTTGCCGTTCGCGGACCAGGACGAGCTCGTCGTCCTGTGGGAGAAGGACGACAGCCGCGACAATCCCCACATCGAGGTGTCGCTGCCGAACTTCGAGGACTGGCGCGGGCAGGCCGGGTCGTTCGCGGGTATGGCCGCGATGGGGTCGACGACGTGGGGCGAGGTGGAGGTCCAGGAGGACCCGCCGGTCCGGCTGACCATCAGCGCCGTCTCCGCGTCGTTCTTCGACACCCTGGGGGCGCAGCCGCTGCTGGGCCGGACGTTCCTGCCGGAGGAGGACGGGGCCGAGGCCGAGCGCGTGATGATGCTGAGCCACGCCGCGTGGCGGCAGTACTTCGACGGCGACCCCGGCGTCGTCGGCTCGGCGGTGCCGGTCGGCGCGCGGCGCGAGCCGTTCACGGTGGTCGGCGTCATGCCGCCCGCGTTCGAGTTCCCGCCCGGCGCCGAGGTGTGGACCCCGGTCGGCCGCGAGCTCGCCGGCATCTTCCGCGAGAACGGGATGGACGCGGGGGCGCAGCGCGGGCTCGGGGTGCTCTACGCCATCGGCCGCCTGGCGCCGGGCCGCACCCTGGACGAGGCGCGGGCGGAGATGGACGTCATCGTGCCGGGGCTGTGGGAGGCGCACTTCTCGCGGCTGGGCACGCGGCGCGCGGTCGTCACGCCCCTGACGGACCATGTCTTCGGCAACGCCGAGGCGGCCCTGCTCGTTCTCCTCGGCGGCGTGGCGCTCCTGCTGCTGATCGCCGGCGCCAACGTGACCGGACTGATGGTCGTGCGCGCGCAGTCGCGCCGGCGCGACACGACGGTGCAGTGCGCGCTCGGCATCGGCGGCGGGCGCCTGTTCCGCGCCCACCTGCTCGAGACCCTGCTCGTCACGGGCGCCGCGGCGGCGGGGGGCGTCGCCCTCGCGTCGGCGGCGCTGCCGGTCTTCGTCGCCCTTGGCCCCGCCGGCATGCCCCGGCTGGAGCAGGCCGCGGTCGACGGGACCTCGGTCGCCCTCGCCGCGCTGCTCGCCCTCGGGCTCGCGCTCGCGATGACCGCGGCGGCGTCTCCGCGCCCCGGCCGGCTGTCTCTCGTCGCGTGGCTGCGCGACGGTGCGCACGGCGCCACCGCGGGGCGCACGGGAGCCGGCGACCGCAACACGCTCGTCGTCTCACAGGTCGCGATGGCCCTCGTCCTCACCGTCGGGGCCGGCCTCCTCGCGGCCAGCTACGTGAACCTGGCGCGCGTCGATCTCGGCTACCGGCCCGCCGGCGTGATCGCGCTCACCCTCGCGGCCAGGGACGGCGCGTACGAGGAGGTCGCGCCGAGGCGGACCGCCTACCGGGAGCTCCTCGCCCGCCTCCGCGACCTGCGCGGCGTCGAGGCCGCGGGCGGGATGATGCTGCTGCCCTTCGAGCACGGGGTCGTCGGCGTGGACGGCGGCGTGGTGCTCGAGGGCGAACCGCTCGAGGGGCCCGACCGGCCGGAGCGGCCGCCGGTGGCCGTGCAGTCCGTGTCGCCCGGCTACGTCGAGGCGATGGGACTCGGCCTCGTCGCGGGACGCACCTTCACCGACCGCGACACCGCCGACGCCCCCGCGGTGGTCATCGTCAGCGAATCGCTCGCGCGGTACCTGTGGCCGTCGGGCGAGGCCGTGGGCCGGCGCCTGATCGCGAGCGGCGCCGAGGCCGAGGCCGGATCCGACGGCCTCCCGGCGTGGCAGACCGTCGTCGGCGTGGTCGAGGACGCCCGGTACCGGGAGATCGCGCGCGGGCGCTTCGACCTCTACGTGCCGTTCACCCAGGTGTCGATGGGCCTGAACCACCTGGTCGTCCGGACCGGGGGCGACCCCGCGCGGCTCGCCGCCGCCCTCCGTGCCGAGGTGCCGCGGGCCGATCCCAACTTCGTCGTCCGGTCCGTCGCGCCGCTGCGCGGCCTCGTCGACGACGCGATGCGCCCGTGGCGCTTCAACATGACGATGGCGACGCTGCTCGCCGGCCTCGCCCTCGGCCTCGCCGCCGTCGCTCTCTTCGGCACTGTCGCCTGGGGCGTCGCCCGGCGGACCCGCGAGATCGGCGTCCGGCGCGCGCTCGGCGCGCAGGCGATCGACGTGCTGCGGCTGGTCTGGGGACAGGCCCTAGCGCTCACCCTGCTCGGCGCTGCCGTCGGCCTCGGGGTCGCGCTCGCCGCCACCGAGCTGCTGCGCCCCCTGCTCTTCGGCGTGGCCCCGCGAGCGGCGGGCACCCTGGCCGTGCTCACCGCGTTGCTCCTCGCGGTGTGCGCGTCGGCGAGCCTGCTCGCGGCGTGGCGCGCGACGAGAATAGACCCCCTGGCGGCGCTTCGCGAGTCCGACTGAGGCGCCTGCCGGTCGGAGGCCCGGTACGATTCACGGACAACACCATGTACAGCTCCTGCCGCCGCATGGGACCGGCCGCCGGGGCAGCCCTCGTGAGGACGGATGGGTGCCGGCCCAAGGGGGGGTGCGATGAGTCCCGATACCCTCGCGCTCCCTGACATCGCGGTCGTTGGCGTGATGACTTGACATCAGATTGGTGGGCATCTACGATGTCTGCGCTATGCGGACTACGCTGACGCTCGACGACGACCTGGCGGCGCTGTTGCGGCAGCAGGCGGCCACGCTCGGGGTGTCGTTCAAGGAGATGGTCAACCGGGCGTTGCGCGCCGGGTTGTCCCGCGAGATGGCGCCGCGCGACGTCCCGACGCCCACGACGATCCCGCACTCCTTCGGGTTCCGGCCGGGTGTCGATCTCGACAAGCTGAACCAGCTCGCGGACGAGCTCGAAGCCGAGGCCGCGGTGGAGTCCCTCGCGCGGACGAGATGATTCTGCCGGACGTCAACGTCCTCGTGCACGCGCACAACAGCGATTCCGCCGTGCACGAGCCGGCCAGACGCTGGTGGGACAGATGTCTCGCGGGCACCGAGGGCGTCGGCCTCGCCTGGGTGGTGATGCTCGGGTTCGTTCGGATCACCACGCACCCGCGCGTCCTCCTCCGGCCGCTGCCCGTCGTGGACGTGCTCGACCGCATCGAGAGCTGGTTGCGGCTTCCCCACCTGCACGTCGCTCAGCCCTCGGACCGGCATTTCGGCGGGCTGCGAGCCAGTCTGGAGCGAATCGGCACCGCCGGCAACATGACCACCGACGCCCACCTGGCGACCCTCGCGATGCAGAGAGGCTACGTGCTCCACACGACCGACGCGGACTTCCTGCGCTTTCCCGGCCTGCGATGGGTCGACCCGTGCCGTTGATGCGGCCGCCCGACTGCCCGGTCGGCCGGCGATCGACCACACGCCGTTCTCCGAGGGGCCGGCGACGAGAGCAGAGTGATGGACGGTACGGTCGTTCGGGCTCCGGATGCCATGAATACAAGCTTGACGACTGACTGAATTAGCGTTAATTTGGTCAGTAGATGGCCGAAAGTTACATACCTCACGCCCAACTCGGGCGCCTCGCGCGCTCGGTCTCGCCCAACCGGGTGGTCGTCGTCTACGGCCCCCGGCGGGTCGGCAAGACGACGCTCCTGCGACAGTACATGCGGCGGCACGACGCGGACGCGCTGCTGGTGTCGGGGGAGGATGTCGACGTGCGCGAGTACATCGAGAGCCAGTCGGTGGCCAAGCTGCGCGCGCTCGTCGGACGGCGGACGACGCTGATCGTGGACGAAGCGCAGCACGTGCGGCAGATCGGCCTCAACCTCAAGCTGCTCGTCGATCACGTCCAGGGGCTGCGCATCGTGGCCAGCGGGTCGTCGTCCTTCGACCTCGCCCGGCAGACCGGCGAACCGCTCACGGGGCGGAAGCGCACGCTTCTGCTCCTCCCCCTCGCGCAACTGGAGCTCACGGCGGTCGAGACGGCCCCCGAGACGAAGGCCCAGCTCGAGATGCGGTTGATATACGGGTCGTATCCCGAAGTGGTCCTGACGGAGTCGATGGAGGATCGCGAGATCTACCTGAAAGAGCTCATCGCGTCCTACCTCTTCAGGGACATTCTGCAGCTCGAAGGCGTGCGGCACGCCGACAAGCTGCTGCGCCTGCTGCAGGCGGTCGCCTTCCAGATCGGCGGCGAGGTCTCGGTCGCCGAGCTCGGGACCCGGCTCGGCATGAGCAAGAACACGGTGGAACGTTACCTCGACCTCCTCGAGAAGGCCTACGTCATCTACGGCCGGCTCGGCTTCAGCCGCAACCTCCGCAAGGAGATCGCCAAGAGCCGACGCTATTACTTCTACGACAACGGCGTCCGAAACGGACTGATCAACAACTTCAATCCCATCGCGCTGCGCGACGACGCCGGCGCGCTGTGGGAGAACTACGTCATGGTCGAGCGGCTGAAGCACAACCTCTACACCGGACGTCAGGCCGAGAGCTACTTCTGGCGCACCTACGACCGCCAGGAGATCGACCTCGTCGAAGAGCGGGGCGGCTGCCTCGACGGCGTGGAGATGAAGTGGACGCCGCGACCTCGGCTCCGCGCCCCCCGCGCGTGGCGCGAGGCGTATCCCGCCAGCTCGTTCCGCGTCGTCGACCGCGAGAACTACCTCGACTTCATCACCGACGGGTGAAGCCGTGCCATCGGCGGTCGCCTCGGTCTCTCGGTTCACGGGTGCCTCGTCGACGAGTGGCGGTCGACCGGGCGCGAGGGACGGCATCCGGCGTTCG
The DNA here is from genome assembly GCA_022820675.1 of Vicinamibacteria bacterium. Classification (GTDB taxonomy): domain Bacteria; phylum Acidobacteriota; class Vicinamibacteria; order Vicinamibacterales; family UBA8438; genus JAJEEA01. The sequence continues at coordinate 7,428 of JAJEFC010000074.1, forward strand.
ACGGCGCTTTCGCCGTGCATCGTGACACGTCCGATCTTTCCGGGCGCTCCCGGTCCGAGATCCCGTACGATCACCTGTGACTTTCGGGTGAGCGGGTGTGGTCGGGGTTCCCGCCGCCGAACACAACGGCCGGCGAGGCAGCCCTCGCGAGGACGGCGATGACGGCCAAGATCAACGTGGACGAGAGCTGCAGTGTTCTCCGGGACGTGTGGAGCCCACGCGTCATCGCCGCCCTCAACGGGCAGGAGGTGAAGCTCATCCGGGCGAAGGGCGTCTTTCCGTGGCACCGTCACGACGACGCCGACGAGTTCTTCCTGGTGTGGAAGGGACGGTTCTCGGTGGAGTTCCGCGACCGGCGGGTAGATATGGGAGAAGGAGAGGGCGTGCTGGTTCCGCGCGGCGTGGAGCACCGCACCTCGGCCGCGGAAGACGCGTTCGTGCTGTGCTTCGAGCCGGCCGGGACCGTGAACACCGGGAATCTCCCCCCGAACGAGTTCACGGCGCCTTGCGGCGTGCCGATCTCGGACGTCGACGATGCGGCGAAGTGACCGGCCGAACACGTCGAGCCTGCGGTGCGGTAGTCGGCCTGGAGCAGACATGGTCAAGCACTTGATCGGCTACGTCGTTCGGTGGTCGGACCGGGGCAGGACAGTTCACGCCCGCGTCGTTTCCGTGACACCGCCACGGGCCTCGGCTACTCGCCGCCGGGATCCGGGACGGCCATCGTCCGGTGCATCTTCCACGACCCGTCGGGCTGGCGCTGCAGGATGCGCATCAGCTTGCGGCCGCCGGAGAATACCTCCCCGGACGCGCGCGCCCGGGAGCTCGATCGGACGGTGCCCCACTGGAACGCGTAGTCGCCGGCGACGATCGTCTCCTCGAAGTCGAGCACGTGCTCCAGCGGCTCGAGCTGGCTGGCCATTTCCCGGGCAGGCTCCATCAGCGCGGCGTTGGCGTCGCGGCCGCGCACGATGGAGCCCTGCGTGATCACCACGAAGTCGTCCGTCCACTGCGAGATCAGGGCGTCGACGTCGCTCGACAGCACCGCGTCGACGTCGTGCTGGTTGAGCGCCTCGATGGCGCGGAGGTCCTCCTCGAGACCGGGTGAACCCGGAGCGCAGGCCCCGGCCGCGGCCAAGGCAAGAAGGAGGCAACCGGCGGGTCTGCTCCACACGGGCTCGACTGGAGTTCGCATCCTCTTGCTCCTCAACTTCCATCACGCGGTCGACATCGTGCCGAACGCGCCGATTCCAGGGCCGCCCACGAGAAGATCCGCGAGGCGGTGCACCGCACACGCCGACGTCGTGCCGAACGCGCCGATTCCGGGGTCGCCCGCGAGAGATCCGCGAGGCGGTGCGCCGTACGCGCCGACGTCGCGCCGAACGCGCCGATTCCAGGAGGTCGTCACCCGTCCCGCGCTACTCGCACCGAAGCGCCGTCAGCGGGACGACCCCCGCCGCCCTGCGGGCGGGACCAGGCTGGCGACGAGGACGACGCCGGCCAGCAGTGCGGCCACGACCAGTAAGGTGGCCGCGTCGAAAGGCTCGATCCCGACGAGGAACGCCTCCAGGGTGCGGCCGAGGGCGCCGGCGCCGGCCAGGCCGGCGAGCAGGCCCAGTCCGAGCGGAGGGGCGGCCCGGCGACAGACCGACCGGACGACCTGCGCGGCGGTGGCGCCGAGCGCGATGCGTATTCCCATTTCGTGGGTCCGTTGCGCCACCGAGTACGCGACGACGGCGTACACGCCGACCCCCGCGAGCAGAAGCCCCACGACCGCGAAGATCCCGAGCAGGGCCCCGATCGAGCGCTGGGTTCGCCGCGAGCCCGCCATGGCCCCTTCGAGCGGTTCCACCGCGAAGAGCGGGAGGTCGGGGCTGAGCCGGCGCATTTCCTCGCGGATCGCGGCCACGACGCCCGATCCCGGCGAGCTGCGCACAATGAGCCGGGCGAAGAACCCGCTGTCGCCCCGAAAGGGGTAGTAGACGACGGGATCCGGAGGCCCCCCGGTCCGTGCCATCTGGCGCACGGTCGGCGACACGCCGACGATCGTCAGCCACGGCAGCTTCTCCGCGATTACGTTCGGGTTCGTCAGCCGGATCCGCCGGCCGATGGGATCGCCGTCGGGGAAGAACATCGTCGCGAAGCGCTCGTTGACGACGGCGTTCTCGTGGCCCGCGGTCCCGTCGAGCCGCGTGAACGCGCGCCCGCGAAGGACCGGAAGCCCGAGGGTCCGGAAGTAGTCCGACCCGACGGTCACGTACGTCACGCGCGGCGATTCGACGCCGGCCTCGGCCGGACGCCCGTCGATGGAGAGCGATCGGGCGTACCCGAAGCCGAGGGGATTGTCGCTCGCCATGGTGAACGCGTCGACGGCGCGCACGGTTCCGAGTCGGGCCTCGACCTCCTCGTAGAACGCCCTGCGCTCCCCGGGGGTCGGGAACTTCGCCGACGACAGCCTGACGCCCATGGTGGTGAGCCCTTCGGCATCGACCGCGAGGCTCTCTTCGTGGAGCGCGAGGAAGCTCCGCACCATCACCCCGTCCCCGCCAGCAGCACCAGCGTCAACGCGACCTCCGCGGTCAGCAGCCCCGTCCCCCACCGGCGGGCGCGGAGGCCGGCGGCGCCGCTGCCGGTCCGGCCGCCGTCCTTCAGGCGGTCGATCACGTTCGTCTTCGACGCATGCAGGGCGGGCGCGACGCCGCACGCGAGCCCGGCCGCGAGACAGGTGGCGGCGGCGAGCGCCAGCACGCGCACATCCATCGAGTACTCGATCCAGTAGGCCCCGGGGCCGCCCAGTTGCGTCGTCACCAGCCGGATGGCGAGGCCGGTCAGGGCGACGCCGACGAGTCCCGCCATCCCCGCGAGCAGCACGCTCTCCACCAGCAACTGGCGCACGAGCCGCCAGCGCGTCGCCCCGAGCGACACGCGGAGGCTCATCTCCCGGGCCCTGCGCGCCGAGCGCGACAGCAGCAGGTTGGCGACGTTCGCGCACGCGATCAGCAGGACGAAGACGACGCCCGCGAGCAGTGCGAGCAGGAGGCTCTTGTCGTCGTCCGGCACGAGCTCCGCGAACCGCACGGCGGTCGGCCGGATGCCCGCGTTGGTCTCCGGGTATCGCTCGGCGAGCCGGGCCGCCACGACGTCGAGGTCGGCCCGCGCGCCCGGCAGGGACACCCCGTCGGCCAGCCGGCCGAACGCCTGGTGGGTCCGCGCGTCGCGGCCTCGGTCCGATCCGCCGAACGTCGGTCCGACGGGCGCCCACACCGCGGTCGCAAAGGGAAACGCGAATCCCTCGGGCATGACGCCGATGAGCACCGAGGGCCGATCGTTCACGCGGATCGTCCGGCCGATCACGTCCGGGTCGCCGCCGTAGCGGCTCATCCACAGGCCGTGGGAGAGGATTGCCGTCCCAGGGGCGCCGTCGACGTCGTCCGCCGGCAGGAAGTCGCGCCCGAGGAGCGGCGGGGTGCGGAGGAGCCGGAAAGCACCGTGAGAGACGTAGGCCCCGACGACCATCTCGGGGGCGACCTCGTCGTCGCTGACGTTGAGGGAGGTCCCGAACATCACGGCCATCCCGTCGAACGTCTCGTTCCCGTCTCGCCAGTCCTCGAAGTCGGCCAACGAGACGCCCGCCGTACGCCCCTGTGCATCCTGCGTGCCGAGCGACACGATGCGCTCGTCGTCATCACCGGGAAGCGACCCGAACATGATGGCGTTCACCACGGTGTACATGGCGCCGGTCAGCGCCATCCCGACGCCGAGCACCACGACGACGGCGAGCGTGAACCCGCGTTCTCTCAGCAGCAGACGTCCCGCGAAGCGGACGTCCTGCGCCGCGCTCCGGAGCCACGGCGCGATCCACACGTCGCGCACGTGGTCGCGGGTGAGCGGCAGGTTGCCGAGCGCGCGCCGGGCGTTCGCCGCCGCCGTCGCGCGTTCCACGCCGCGGGACTCCGGCTCCTGCTGTTTCATGTCCAGGTGGAACCGCAACTCGTCGTCGAGTTCGCGTTCGTGGCGGTCGCGCCGGAGCACGTAGCGCAGGCGCCGCAGCAGCCGGGTCATGGCCACCTCCTTTTACGTCGCGTCGAGGACGCGGTGGATGGCGAAGACGATGCGGTCGAACTCGTCGCGCTTCTGCGTCAACTGCCGCCGGCCGGCTGCGGTCAGGGAGTAGAACCGGGCGCGCCGGTTGTTCTCGGACGTGCCCCAGGCGGCCTCGACCCATCCGTTCAGCAGCAGGCGCTGCAGGGCCGGATACAGCGAGCTCTCGCCGACCTGCAGCACGTCGTCGGAGACGGTCTTCAGGTGGGATGCAATGCCGTAGCCGTGCTGCGATCCGGCGGCGAGCGTCCGCAGGATCAGCAGGTCGAGAGTGCCGGGCAGGAGTTCAGGGCCGCTTTTTTTCCCATCGTCTGACGATGGAAGCATGCCCGAATGGCAGGAGCAGGTCAAGGCTGCTCAACGTCAGGTCGATGTCGTAGCTGTCCGGTGGTTCCAGCGCGCGGAGAGCACCGTGCCGCCGCCGAGGCGTATCTCGTGCGGGCCCCTCGACAGGGCGTCGACGTGTTCCTTGATGGTGCCGTAGGCGAGGAGCCACAGCCGCCGGGCTGGTTCCGGTAGTGTCATCCGTGTCGCGGCTCGTCCCGCTCGTGGAGCGGTGCGGCGATGTAGTTCAACTGTTGAATGGGCCCGGGGTAGGTGAGGCCGGCGGCCGCGGCCGCCCGCGCGAGTTGACGGAACGTGTAGGCGTGCTGCGCCCAAGCGGCCATGATCTCATGGGTGGTCGCTTCGGTGACCCACATCAGCACGACGGCCTTCTGCCGTTCGCTCGGCCGCTCCGCTCGCACCGCTTCGTAGAACTCCGCCGGTGTCGGGGGCGTCGCCCAACCGGCGCAGCTCGAGCCGATTCGCCCCGCGATGGCCCGCGCGTTCCGTCCCGTTTCGGCCGGGTCGATTCCCGGGCACAGATTCTCGAGCGCTTCGGGCGGCGCGGGTTCCGCACTGAAGGCCTCGGGGGGGCTCAGCGCGCACCGTCGCGGCAACGTCTGCGCTCTCCGGCGCCGTTCCAGCTCCTCCGCCACGCGCAGGTCCGGATCGGTGGTCGCCTCGGTCTCGCGGCTCATGGGTGCCTCGTCGACGAGTGGCGGTCGACCGGGTGCCGGGGGACGGCATCCGACGCTCGACGGTACCCTCGCCCGCCCATCGTCGCCTCCGACTCCGCTGGCTGGGCGTCCAACCAACCCCCACAGGAGTTCGCGCCGTTCTACGGCGACTCCTCGCCCGCCCGTCGTCGCCTGCGGCTCCGCCGGGCGCCCAATCAACCCTCCAGGAGTCCGCGCGTTCCACGGCGCAGACTCCTGACGTGCATTGTGACATGTGCGCCCATCCGGGCGCTCCCGGTCCGAGATCCGGTACGATTCACCCGCGACTTCGGGTGAGCCGGGTGTCGTCGGGGAGCCCCGCCGCCGAACGCAACGGCCGGCGAGGCGGCCCTCGTGAGGACGGCGATGACGGCCAAGATCGACGTGGCCGAGAGCTGCAGTGTTCTCCAGGACGTGTGGAGCCCACGCGTCATCGCCGCCCTCAACGGGCAGGAGGTGAAGCTCATCAGGGCGAAGGGCGCCTTCTCGTGGCACCGCAACCATGACGCCGACGAGTTCTTCCTGGTGTGGAAGGGACGGTTCTCGGTGGAGTTTTCCCGACCGGCGGGTAGACCTGGGAGGAGATGGCGTGCTGGTTCCGCGCGGCGTGGAGCACCGCACGTCGGCCGCGGAGGACGCGTACGTGCTGTGCTTCGGGCCGGCCGGGACCGTGAACACCGGGAATCTCCCGCCGAACGAGTTCACGGCGCCTTGCGGCGTGCCGATCTCCGTTTTGGACGAACGTGCGGCGTAGTTCCCGATCTTTCCCGCCTGCAGCGGGACCCGATCTGGTCCGTGACAGGCCTGGCGGCGTTCGCCGCGCACGTCGCGATCCTGTGCGGCCGGCTCGACCGACGAGATCGTGAGTCGTTCGGGGTTCTCCGGGCTCTTGTCGACCTACTCCTCCGGAAACGCTTCGAGGAGCGTATCGGCAGTGTGGACTATCTGCTTGAAGGCGTGGTCGATCACTCGGTCTCGCTCGACCCCGGTCTGGAGCCGAACGGGAACGTATAGCCGACCGTTCTCTTCGAACGCATCGGGGAACAGCTTTCTCGTCTGCTGCATTCGGCCCCCGAAGCCGGAACCGGAGAAGGAAGACCAGATGGGCGTAATGCCCCGGTCGCGCCACGTATGGAGATCGACGCCCAGCCACAGCCCGAACTTCGTGCGCACTCGCAGGAAGCGTCCCCAACCGCTGCGATTCAGTCCCTTCGTGTCGCCGACCCCTTCGTTGACCAGTCGGTCCGTGATGCCGTCGATCAGGCTGGTGTAGTTTGCCACCCGGCGCGCAACGCGCCAATCCGTGAACGGGGAAGCGCCCGAGTGCTCCTCGGTGGCGTCGAGGCGTCCGACGTGCCGCGCATCGGATGGCGCGTCCGGGGGCTCGTCGCGATCCGCGGCCGAGACAGAGCTTGAGGTAGTCCGTTCCGTCAGCCCGCGAAGCTGGAAGATGTTCCGCTCGACGGCGTCGTGTCCTCCTGCGGCTGCCGCCTGTTGCAGCGTGTCGAGCGCCCACCCCCAACTTGTGAGCAGCACCCACCTCCAACTCGTGAGCAGCAGCAACCTGCGCTTGGCGACGCGCATCCGGCGAAAGTGCTTCGTGCTCGACTCCTCGGCAACCGTGTAGCCTGCGTCCCCGCACCGCTTCTTCAGTTCGGCCCACAGGCCTTCGGCACGATCCTCCGGCGCGATGAACGCAAGCATGGACTGGCCGTCTCGCGGGAGCCGCTTCAAGTACTCGACGGGCTGGTTCTTGGTCAGCGACGCCTCGAACTTGTTCTCGATGAAGAGGCGGGCCTCGCGGTGCACGTCGAAAACGGTCAAGTCGGGCTGGATCCCACCGAACTTCCACTCGCTCACGATCGGCCCGATCTCGAATCCGCCGCCCATCAGTCGTTCGACGAATGCAGAGGCAATGTCTGGTGCGGCTTCCAGCACGTAGTGGAGAGCCCGTGTAGCCGCCGGCTCGGGCGGTTGGATCGATGGAAGGACGTGCCCCAGCAGACTCTGGCGCGTCGGTGGTCTCGATGGACCGCATGACGTCATCCCACGTGAAGAAGTCACGAGCCTGTGGGCCACCTCACCTATTCGATCGACTGCGGCATCGATCATGCGGCCTTCCTCGGCGTCCGATGACAGCGGGATCGGGATGTGGAGCTGGCCACGGTACGACCGGACCTCGTCCAGGCCGGTCTTGATTCTCTGCCAGTGTCCGACGGTGCCCCTCAACATCCACCATAGGGGAGTGATCCCCAAGTCTCGCCATGCCTTTACCTGGATCCCGAGGCGCATGTCGAATTCGTCGCGTACCCGCATCGTTCGATAGCGCATCCAGCCGTCTCTGTAGGAGCCAAAATACGGGTTCCCTGACTCCAGCTTTGCAACACCACTCTCTTCGAGCCGGGTGGCGATCTCGTCGACCAGTTTCCGGTATCCGATCAGCCGTCGGGCCAAGCCGACTTCCGTGACCTCGTTCGCGTCCAAGGGCAGGAACGCCTGCCTGTCCGTCTGGTCGACAAGGCCAAGAAGCTCGACGACATCCTGTTGGATCGACGGATCCGCGGTTTCCGTCAGTGAATCCAATACGTATTGCCAACTGGCGATCATCAGGACGTTGCGGCCGATCCGTGCCCAGGCGGGGTCGCCGGCTCTCGATGACCCATCGCGCAGATCGAGTCGGGGGTTGTCCTGGCAGCGTGTCCGCAGCTCACTCCACAGCCCGCGAATTCTCTCCCGCGGCGCGATGAAGACAAGGGCCGATAGTGCGTCTTCGGGGAGTTTCCGCAGACAGGAGGCCGGCTGCGAGTCATGTACGCCCTTCCAGAACGTCGTTGCGACGAGGACGCGGGGCGTCCCGTTCGGATCGCGGATGGTGAGGTCTGGGTGGCTGTCGTCAGACCGATGCGCTTCGTGATCGACCCGGTGGACCACGAACGCGGGAACGCCGGCAGGGCCAAGGAGCTTGACGAAGGCACCCGCCACGCCCGGGGAAGTGCTCGGGTTGAGAATGTAGGCCAGAGCTTTGGTCGCCGCGCCTTCGGGGCGCCACCCGGCCATGAGGTGTCTCAGCAGGGTCATGGCCGCCATCCCGGCGGACGACGCCGCGCCAAGGTGCGAGCCGCGACGAAGCACAGGGGTGAGGGAGGGGCGTTGCCGGTGATTCCGTGCAGCCGCCGCCGGTCGGCAGGACTGTGGGCCGGTTCGTGCGGCTTCGTCATCGGGCGTCCTCGCTTGGGGCGCTGCCAATCCAGAGCGGCGTCAGGTGATCTCCGGCCGCCTTGCGTGCCTCGTCCGCGATGCTTGCCGGGGATTCTCCGTCGGTTTGGAGTCCGGTGCAACCGCGGTTCCCGGACGCCGTGGGTGCGGCGGTCAGCTCCAATCCGGTGCTCCTGCCTTCGCAGATCGGGCTCGCGATCCTCCGTGTACCAGTATGGTTACGCCTCGCGGACGAAGTAGACGACCGGGTACCCGCGCGTCCCTGAACTTGCGCAACAGGGTCGAGGCCGGGCTTGGCCGAACCGGTCGAGATTGCGTGGCCGACTCGCACGGGGGTGTCAAGACCGAGGTCAGGCACGTCGGCGAGGTTGGGCGCCGCGTCTGGAAGGCACGAGGGTGCGCTGGTGGTGTTTCCGCAAGCATGAACCGCGCGTCGGTGGCATAATCGGCCTGCTCGACATCCCGGCTTCGTTGCGGATGGACGGGTGAGCCGACCCTCGACCGACCGGTCGACCTCTGACGGCCGTCGGCATCGAGCGTCGCGAGTTGATTCTCGACGCCGCGCCTGCACATGGAGGAGAAGATGCTGACCCGCAGGCACTTTATCGGACGGACGGCGAGCGCGCTGGCCGGCATGGCGGTGGCCGGGAGCGGCGTGCGGGGCGCGGCCGGCGCCGCCGTGCAGCCGGCGAGCGAGGGGATGCGCCGGGAGGTCGTCGTCGGCGGACGCCGGGTGACGACGGTGGACGTCCACGCGCACTGCGAGATTCCCGGCATCCGCGAGATGATGGGGGCGGGTCCGGGGCCGAATGCGCCGCTGACCATCGGGCCGGACCGCCTGCGGGCGATGGACGAGGCGGGCATCGACGTCGAGGTCCTCAGCATCAATCCGTTCTGGTACGGGGTCGACCGCGATCTGGCTCCCCGACTGATCCGGGCGCAGAACGAGGGCTTGGCCGAGATCTGCGCGGCCAACCCGGAGCGTTTCGTGGCGCTCGCCACGTCGTCGTTGCAGCATCCCGAGCTGGCGGCCGAGCAGCTCGAGGAAGGGGTGACCGAGCTGGGGCTGCGCGGCGGCTCGGTCGGGGCCAGCGTGGGCGTCGAGGAGCTGGCCTCACGCCGCTTCGATCCCTTCTGGGCCACGGCCGAGGAGCTGGACGTGCCCATCTTCTTGCATCCGCAGGGGGTTCCCGAGCTCGCGCCCCGACTGGAGGGCAACGGCTTCCTCGGCAACGTCATCGGCAATCCGCTGGCGACGACGATCGCCCTGTCGCATCTCATCTTCGAGGGCACGCTCGACCGGTTTCCCGGGCTCAGGCTCTGCGCGGCGCACGGCGGGGGCTACCTGCCGTCCTACGCCGACCGGTCCGACTACGGGTGCGGCACGCGCCCCGCGCAGTGCACCGGCCCGCTGGCGCAGTTGCCCACGGACTACGTGAGGCGGCTCTACGTCGATGCCCTCGTTTTCTCGGGCACGGCCCTGCGCCACCTCGTGGCGGTGCTCGGGGCGGGGCAGATCGTGATCGGGACCGACTACCCGTTTCCGTGGACGGCGACCCCGGACGACGCCAGGCTGCCGCGCTTCCAGGCGGTGGATCACATCCTCGACACGCCGGGACTGAGCGATGCAGACCGGATTGCCATCCTGGGAGGGAACGCGGCGGCGCTGTTCGGCATTTCGGTGTAGTGTTGCTTCCGGTGCGCCGACGGGTGCGCCGAGTGGCGGCGGAGCGGGCTCCCAGGGCCGTGACGCCGGGAGCGGATGGCGGCGAGAGCACCGGCGGCTCGCGGCGGGCGGCAACGCGCGGAGGCGGTTCGCAAGGCTCCCAGGGCCGCGACGCCGGGAGCGGCCGGCGCCGAGAGCGGCCGCCCACGACG